>CAVHGF010000064.1:0-8858 GCA_963635625.1 Treponemataceae bacterium
ACATCGTAGAGCGTCCGGACCGGTCCTGTCCATCCTGACAAGTAGTCAGTTTCATGTCATGGCTTCCTCCATGTTACCTCCAAAGGTCTTGCCCTCACCTCCTCTACATCGTGTTCGATTGTGCTTTTACTCCTTTCTACATCGATACGTCTCTTTCACCAGCCTCCGGACGTTCTAAGATGTGCTCAGTGATCCAGTAAAACTACAGGAGGTATTTACTGTGGCTAGCGGAACGTATAATCTTAATTTACTTCCGCATCGGTTTTCGATTGGTCGACAAGGCGAGAACCGTTATCGCAAAGTCTCATTCGATATTTACAAGTTCGTAGAGCCGGTCCTGCGAGATTCGGCAGATGGTGTGATTTTCTTGGTCGGCGTCTTTGGCCGTCCGGATGGGACCATCTACAATGCGATCATTGAGAAGGTCGATCGAAACGATTTCGATAACGTCATCGACTGGTATCCGACCATCACAGAGACTTACTATGCTGGCGAGGGAACTCTCCAGTTTGTAATCTCGAAGATGCCGGTGACCGGGAATACGACAATTCCCGAAGAGTATATTTTGGGTAAATCGAATGTTGCCCAAGTGACGATCGAAGAGTCGTCCACCGAATCTGGTCCGCTCCCGCCCACACCTGATGCCCCGATCCAAGTTACGGTGACAGAGGATGTCGATGCTGCGAAGAAGGCAGCTAGTGTGGCCGAGAGTTATGCTACGCATCCTGCACTTCCGGATGAGTCCGGATACTACAAGGTGTGGAACGCAGAGACAAAAGAGTATGACATCACGAAGATTCCGGTTGCCCCGGGACCTGCTGGTTTGATGGCGCTCTTTGTCCCCATTCAGAAGTTCGATAGTCAGCCGGTTGTGGGCGAACTCTACAACGCGACGAATACGAACTTCAATCGTGAGCCTCTCGAAGGAGAGGAGTCTGTGTGTTACATTGTCCCGACTGACGCGGAAGCGGCTAAGGGTGCGAATTGGTTGTGTGTGTGTTTCGTCCGGGTCGATGTAATTCCTGTCCCAAATCGTGAGAAGAAGTATGCCCTCTTGATCGAGGACATGTATTCACTTACGACTGGCGGCGGTAGTGGCGATGGAAACCTAAAGAGCGATGACTTCGATACGATCAAGGTCATGGACCGTGCTGAGTACGAGGCTCTCGAGACGAAGGATCCGCGCACTGCGTATTTCATTCGGGGGTAGTCAATCATGATTGCTGTCGATGAAAAGGAGATTACCGAAATGTTTGTCGGTACACAAGGAATTAAGACCGTCCTTGTGGGAGAAGACCCCGTGTACGAGCGGAAGGGTGGATACTTCTACCTGATCCTCGACACACAAAGTTAAATTTATGATGAAGGGAAAGATGCTATATGGCTAGCTTCTTTAATCTGTTTCTGGATACCACAGCCCCTGCTGGTGTAACCCTGTCTCTGAACGATGATGCTCGTTATACCACTTCGGCTACCATTGCTGCCAAGATCGGCTGCTCTGATGAGAGTACTGAGGGCTATCAGCTGAAGGTCTGGGGCTCCGTTGAGGGTGCCGCGACTGAGGCCGACGCCGCTTGGGTCAACTATGCTGCGACCAAGTCCATCAACCTCGCCACTGGCGACGGCAAGAAGACCGTCAACCTGAAGGTTCGTGATACCGTCGGCAACGAGTCCGAGATCGTCACGAAGGAGATCATCCTCGATACCGCTGTTCCTGTTGTCACCATCACTGGTCCCGACAAGAGCCGCATCTCGAAGGTCGAGACCTTCAACGTTGCTGCGATCAGCTTCACCTGCGATGTCGACTTCGTCGAGTACAAGGTCAAGGTCGTTCCCGCTACCACCTCTCTGCAGGATGCGGGCGTTGTGATCGGCACGACCAATGGCTCCACCAACATGAGCGGTACCGGCGAGTTCGCCGATGCTGATCCCATCAACTGCACCATCAATGGTGCGGACCTCGAGGCTGCCGCTGCTGGCGACGGCGAGAAGATCATCAAGGTCTTCGTCCGCAACGCGGCTGGTACCTGGAGCGTGGCGTAAGAGCCAGGAGGTAACACTCTATGGCAGTACCGACTTTAACGTTCAGTACGACGGGATCTAGAATCTCGTCCATAGAAGGCTATGACCACGTTACCGTGACGTTCACGGCGGACGGGGCTTACAAGTCTTTTGAGTGTCGAGCAACGAAGAGCGGCAGTTCCTGGGGAGTTGGTATCGGGACGCTCATTGCCTCGTTTTCCCAGACGCCTGCGAACACATCGCGATCCTTTGACATCTATGATGACTATTTGGTGAACGGTGATGGAGAGTACCGCATTTCGTTGTTTGCACAGGGCATGGACGGAAGTTGGTACACACTGACTCCACTCTTTGAGTTTCAGTTTTCAAATGAAAGTTTGAATGAGAATCTCATTGAGTTTGGAGATCTCTCCTATTGATTTCGCACCGTCAATTGGGTACACGGGAGGGGTCCTATGAGTATAGCTACATATTTGTAGGGCCTCTCCTTTGTTAAAAAATTTAGAAGGAGGAACATCAGCGATGAAAATTATCGAATGTCTGAACGATAAGATTGACGACGAACTTACCGATAGTAAGGCGTATGCCGATCTCGCCCTTAAGTATAAGGAAAGCGATAAAGAGACAGCGAAGCTTTTCTATGATCTTTCTCTGGAAGAAACCAAACACTACAACAAACTCCATGATCGTGTCGTTGCTTTGATCAACGAATACAAGGCCAAGAATGGTGCGCCCCCGGCTGATATGCTCGCAGTCTATAACTACGTGCATGCTCAGATGATCAAGCGTGCCAAAGAGAACAAGATCCTTCAGGATATGTTCAACTCTTAAGGAGCGAAGATATGGCGGATAAAGTAGATGACCTGATGATTAAGACACTTAACAAGGTGTCTGAGACAGGTAACATTACGACCGGCGATATTTTCGTTCTCAAGTATTGTAAACACGAACGTGCGAAACAGTCTCAGTCTCCGGCTTACAAGCAGCTCCTTTCTGGAGCAGGAGAGGTTTTGACCTTTCTAAGAACTGCTTTTGGAGGTGAATGAGAATGCCTGGTCCAATGTTTAACCCCGGAATGGGGAATCGTTGTGGGATGATGAAAAGCCCTGAGCAGATTCAGCAGGAGATGAATCAGCTGATGCAGCAGTATAACAACATGTATCAGAACATGAATAATCGCCCGCCTATGAATGAACCTGCTCAGATCGTTAATGACACGTTCGCCAATCGCCGTAGAGGCGAATACAGCGAAGTGCATGATCCGAGTGAAGTAGAGCAAGCTTCTGTCCCGATGGATGGCACTCCTCGTTTGTTCTTCGATTTCAAGAATAAACGATTCTGGGCAAAGAAGTATGAGAACGGTCAGACATATATTACACCGTACTCATTTGGCTCTCTTATGCAAAACTCTTCGGATGCCGTATCCTTTACTCCTTCGAGCGAATCCTCTGTGGACTATACGAAGGAACTTTCCACTCAAAATGAGCCCAAAGAGGAATCCTCTGATGCTCGACTCGATCGCTTAGAGGCGATGATGGGTCAGATCTTGGAAAGGATGACTTTAAATGAGTCTAATGGATCTGGTGAAGCTTGCGAACGCGGTAAGCAATCCGCAGGAAGCGCAAGGAATGGCACTAAACGCTCTGGCAAAGAGATCTCCGGAGACAGCAGCAATGTTGTCAACGATGATCAAGCGGGGTGACGACCCTGCGAAAGCAATTCGGCAGTTTGCCCAAGAAGGAAAGATAAGTACACAGCAGTTAGACGAGCTTCAGCAAGTTTACGGAATGGCGAGAAAGATGGGCCTACGTAACTTCAACATTCCCGACACTGTCTGGAATGAAGCTCGACAGGCAATTGGTGGGGTAGCTTCCAATCAATTGCAGCCCAACAGTGGTTCCGATTGGTTCTAATATTGGTTTTAACTCAGTAGGGTGGCCAACTATTGAGTTGAAATAATATTTTTATTAGGAGGACACTAACAATGGCAGAACTGAGCGATGTTCTTATGATGAAGGCTCTCGAGGATGACAATGGTCGCGATACCTGGGGTAACGGTGGTTTCCTTTGGGTTATCCTGATCTTCCTGTTCTTCCTGGCTTTCAACGGCGGTGGTCTCTTCGGCAATCGCGGTTTCGGTAACGGTGCCGCGGTCGTTGCGAATGATCTTTCTCAGGTTGAGCGTGATGTCCTCACGGGCAATTGCGCGACCCAGAAGGAGGTTCTTGAGAACCGTTATGCAAACCAGCTTTCCTTCAATCAGCTGGGCTCCCAGATGCAGTCTTGCTGCTGCGACATCAAGACGACCATCATCGAGCAGAATCAGCTGACTCGCGACCTGATCCAGTCCCAGTATCTGGATGAGCTCCGTACCAAGCTGTCTGACGCGAAGACGCAGATCAGCAACATGGAGCAGAACCAGTATATCCTGGGTCAGCTTGGTAATTTCTATTCCAAGCCGAGTGTGAATCCCAACACCTGCTACAATAACTACGGCTGCGGTGGCTGCAACGGTTGCGGTTGCAACTGAGCTACCTCGTAGTGCTTTGACAAGCAAGGAGGGAATTCAAAATGGCAAGTAACTGCTATCGCAAATCCACTTTGACAGCGCTCAATACCGTGGCCCAGGCATTTGTCTCGGCTGGCACCATTCTGTCTCCTGGAGGACAGTTGGAGAAGACGGGTTGTTCGCTGACCACGAGCCTCCAGGGTATCCGAATTCTTTCGGATGGTCTTTATACGGCAAGTGGTGCCGTTGCGTTTACGCCCTCTGATGCTGGCGTTATCACCGTTGCACTCTATAAGGACGGCAACTTGCTTCCTTGTTCTGTGCGCACGATGAACGTCGCAAGCGGAGTGCTGTATATGCTCGACGCCATTGCCCCGGCGTTTGAAGGCGAGGCTTGCCGGGTGATCCACCCCGAGATCACTGTGAGAATCAGTGGTGTTGACGGTACGGTCAGCCGTGTTTGCCTCAATGTCACGCGCCTTGCGTGAGTTGTGTTGAGGGGTTTGGGGGTCCATTACGGGCCCCCGCCCTTCTATTTTTAGTTTTGAGCATTGACTAGAATTCGTGGTATGGCCACGATTACGAGTTCTATTAAGTGCTCAACTCTAAAATAGAAAGGGTGAATGAGTATGCCTGTAACCATTTCCTGGCAAACCCTAGTTTCATTTGCGGCTATTCTCGGTGCGGCTGCAGTCATATGGAATTACATCACTCGAGTCGTCCACAAGTTGGAATACGATCAGGAGCAGGATGAACGAATTGCTCGTTTAGAAGAAGCTCATGCTCGTGACATTGCCGATTTACGAAGACATCATGATGAAGATATGGCGGCAACGCGGAAAGAAATGGCGATCATTTGCAGAGGTATCTTGGCGTCATTAAAAGAAGACGATAAGGCGAAACAGTCCTCTATCAAGGAGATGGAGGACTATTTAAATAGCTCTGCACACCACATTGTCAATCAAAATGGCAAAAGGAAAACGAACTAAGAAGTTAAAGACTCGAAACCAAATCCTTCGAGCCTTTTACATCTTCATCGGTATCTTCATCGTGTATACCGTCGGATTCTATTCGTACAAAGGTTGGCAATGGGACAACTTGTTCCAGTATGTGTTGGGTGTTGGCGGAATCACATCCGTCGCAACAGCTGTTCTGGGACTAGCTGACAAGATTGTCGGAATTAAACCAAAAAAGGAGGATGAAAACAATGAAGTTCGAGATGAACAACAAGGTATATGACGTCCTCAAATGGCTCGTTGTTGTTGTTCTTCCTGCTTGTTCCGTTTTGTATGCGGGACTGGCAAAGGCTTGGGGCTTTGGTTATGTGACTGAAGTCGTGACAACGATCACTGCAGTAGAACTGTTCATCGGTTCTCTGATTGGTGTTTCGACCGCCAGTTACAACAAGTCCGTCGATGAACCTACGAGCAAATCGAAGGTGAAGTAAAATGATGCATTCTCGTGATCTGAAGTATTTGCGTCCGGATGTTCGTGTGAATTGTGAAACGTTTCTTCAACTTTGCAAAGATGCCGGATTGAATGTTCTTGTTACGGAGACGGTCCGTGACGAGGAGTATCAGTTGGATCTTGTAAAGAAGGGATATGCCTCGAAGAATGCGACGAAACCGACTTTTCATTCTGTGACAGCTGGCTTAGCATTCGATATTTGCAAGAATGTTAAAGGACACGAGTACGATGACCCGACTTTCTTCATGAAGTGCGGGCAGATCGGTAAACAAGTCGGATTCAGTTGGGGTGGGGATTGGAAGTCCTTTGTGGACCGTCCCCATTTCCAGTGGGATGCCCATAAAACATGGACCGGCTCGATGATTTTAGCGGGGAAACTTCCCCCAGAAATGGATGAGTATATGGATCAGAGTACTTTCAACAAAATGATGGACAACTATCTGGCGCAGCGTTCTACGAAACCGGTCGGTAGCGTGTTCCAGACTGCTTGGAATAAGGCCAAACAGAATAAGATTCTGGATGGATCGAGTCCGAATGGTTTTCTGACACGTGAACAGTTTGCTATCGTTTTGGAGCGACTTGGCTTGATCAAGTAAAATTCAAAATGGCAGAAAGGAGACCGTGAGACATGGCTATCAGTCGTAAACCTCCGTTGACGGAAGAAGCTCAAGAGAAGCATATGATTGCTCTTGCCATGGATCTTGCTGAAAAACAGTTAAGAGAGGGCACCGCATCTTCGCAAGTCATCACTCATTATCTGAAGTTAGCTTCTACCAAGGAGCAGAAAGAGCTTGAGCTTCTGGAAACTCAGAAAAAGTTGATGGATGCGAAGGCAGAAGCGATTACATCGATGAAGAGTCAGGAGGAGCTCTTCAAAAGTGCAATTAAAGCATTCAAAACTTACAGCGGACAAGGGAGTGAAGAAGATGAGCCGGAATATTAAATGCTATTCCGAGCTGATTACTTTACCGACCTTGGTTGAACGGTATGAATACCTTCGAATTGGCGGAAATGTCGGACAAGATACCTTTGGCTATGACCGTTGGATCAATCAGACATTCTACAATTCCGAAGAATGGAAACGAGTGAGAAGAGAAGTCATTCTACGAGATACGATCGGGCGTGAATGTTGCGATCTTGGGATTGAGAAATTCCCTATTTATGGACGAATCCTTGTCCATCATATGGTTCCCTTACTCGTGGATGACATCGCTTTATCGAGTGACTTCTTACTCAATCCGGAGTATCTCATATGTTGTTCAGACAATACACATCGGGCAATTCATTACGGGGATGCGAAGTTACTTCCTCAGGATTATACTCCGCGTTCCCTGTTTGATACTTGTCCTTGGAAGCATTAGGAGGAAATATGGCTAAGAAGACGAAAACACCGGAAGTCCAGACCGAAGAAGCTACTCCGGTCAAGGCTAGTCAGGGTGTAGTGGTCAGTACTGACCTCCTCAACATTCGTAAGGGTCCGAGCGTTAACGATCGGGTTCTTTGCGTGATCCAGAAGGATACGACTGTTGAGATTGTTTCCGAACCGAATCCCGAGTGGTACGAAGTGATCACTCCTTCGGGTCACGGTTACTGTATGCAGATCTTCATTAAGCGCACTTAAGGAGGATCCGTATGACCGATAGCATCCTCAATACGATCAAGAAAAAGATCGGAATCTCTGAGGACGATACTTGTTTCGACGAGGATGTTCTTACGGAGATTAACACAGCATGCTCTTTTCTGTCCCAATTGGGCGTGACGAGTTTCGATAACTTCACGGTGTGTGATTCGAGCAACACGTGGGATGAGTGTATTCCTGATCGAGCCAAACTGGCAGACATCAAGACTTATATTTACATCTATGTGAAGCTCAACTTCGATCCACCGGCAAATTCGTTTCTCGTTCAGCTCCTGAAGGATCAGTTGAAAGAATGCGAATGGCGAATTAATGTCGCCGTTGATCCTTAAGGAAGGAGAGAATTCAAAATGGTCGTTTATAGCAATGAACTCTGCCATTATGGAATTCCCGGTATGAAATGGGGCGTCCGTCGGTATCAGAATTCTGACGGTAGTCTCACCACGGCTGGCAGAAATCGTTACTCTACAGGAAAGCACCATTCGATCTTTTCTCGTAAGAAAACGATTTCTAAAGCAGTTGCTAAGCCGGCTGAGGAAAAACCGAAACAGAAGTCCATAAGCGAGATGAGCGATGCTGAACTGAATGCCCTTCTCAATCGAAAGCGTTTGGAACAGCAGTATGCTCAGCTTATGGCTACGCCTCAGAAGAAGTCTGCGGTTACCAAGGGAAAAGAGATGGTCGGTAAAGCTTTGGAGAATGCCGCCCAGGATACTCTGACCCAGATTGCAAAGTACGCCATGGCAAAGAGTGTCAACAAGATGCTCGGCGACAATGTCGTTAATGCAAAGGTAACGGACAAGGAAAAAGAGGCCAAGAACAAGTAGGTGACCTAAATGGCATTATCGAACACCGCAGTACCACGGTATTACGGTATGTTCCGTGATGCCGTAGTTAGAGGAGAAATACCGGTAAATCGAGAAGTCAACATGCAGATGAACCTGATTGATGACTTGATCGACGATCCCGGGTGTTACTACGATGACGAAGCCGTGGAGGGCTTTCTTGCTTTCTGCGAAAACGAACTGACATTGACGGATGGCGGAGATCTAAAACTTCTCGATTCGTTCAAGTTATGGGCGGAAGATGTATTTGGATGGTTTTACTTTACTGAAAAGAGTATACCAGTTCCGAATCCCAACGGTCGAGGTGTTCGTTTTGTAAGAAAGCAAGTTAAGAAAAGGCTTCGAAATAAGCAGTACTTAATCGTTGGACGAGGTGCTG
>CAVHGF010000065.1:0-8691 GCA_963635625.1 Treponemataceae bacterium
ATACAGGTGAGCGACATAGGCTATCTTGACCCGAACAACATCGAATCCGTAGAAGTTCTCAAGGACGCCGCTTCAGCCGCCATCTATGGCGCCCAGGCAGGCAACGGTGTCATCCTCGTCTCCACCAAGACAGGCTCGAAGTCGTCGCAGGGCAAGGTGTTCTATGATATGCAGTATTCGATAGAATCCATAGGTCACGTCCCTGAAATGATGCAGGCGCAGGAATATATCAACTATATGGTGGAAGGAAACAAACTGTCTCTCGACGACCTGAAGGCATATTATGACGGACACACCAACACCAACTGGCTCAACGAGACCTTCGAAAACGGTGTTTATCAGAAACATACCGTGGGATTCATGGGAGGAAGCAACCGCGGGAGTTTCTATATGGCGATCTCTTATCTCGACAACGACGGCGTGGTCAAGGGCGGCAAGGACTTCTACAAAAGGCTGACCTCCCAGGTCAATGCCGATTATAAAGTGAAACCTTGGCTTAAAGTCGGACTCACCAATTCCATAGAGAAATATTCATACGGTACCGTGTCCGAGAGCAACTACTATGGTTCGGTGCTCGGCTCGGCCCTCATAATGGACCCCCTCACCCCGGCATACTACACCGAAGATGAACTTCCGTTGAGTATGCAGATTGCCCTTTCGAACGGTTACAACCTTCTCAAGAACGCTGACGGGAACTATTATTCCGTATCACAGTTCATCGGAGGCGAAGGTGCGCATCCTCTCGCCCAGGCTGAAACATACGAGGCCAAAAACGGCGGTATGAACGTACTCGGGTCCTTCTATGGAGACTTCACTCCGGTGAAAGGGCTCATCATCACCTCCAAGTTCGGATACAGGCTGGGATACAGCAATTCATCCACCTACTCGTTCCCGTATTATATGAACACTCAGAAATACAATACGAAGTATTCTCTGAGCGGAACCATATCCGACAACCTCTCATATCAGTGGGACAACTATGCCAATTATCTCTTCAATGTCAAAGAGCATCACTTCAATGTAATGGCTGGTATGTCTTTCATGCACGGCAGTTCCAACTACATCACAGGCAGCGGAGACGAACTGAAGAGCTACGAGCCCAACTTCCGCTATCTGAATTATCTGCTTACTGACTGCAACGACAGCGTGAGCGGAATAGAAGGCGAGAACTCCAACCTGTCCTATTTCGCACGTCTGGGATGGTCATACAAGGACCGTTATATGGTACAAACCACTTTCCGTGCGGACGCTTTCGACTCCTCCAAACTGTCAGACAAAAACCGCTGGGGATATTTTCCTTCCATATCAGCCGGATGGACCGTCAGCAACGAGGAATTTATGAGCGGAGTCAGCCGCGACGCCCTTTCTCTTCTCAAGATACGCGGGAGCTGGGGTATCAACGGCAACATAGGTGTACTGAGCGGTTATCCTTACACCAGAAGCATAACCGTCGGCGGATGGTCATACCAGTACGACACCACGGGGGCGTTCACCTACGGTTCAGCACCTGCGGGACTTGCCAATCCTGATCTCAAATGGGAGACTTCACGGCAGATAGACCTCGGTTTGGACGCAAGGTTCCTGTCCGACAGGCTGGCGCTCTCATTGGACTGGTACGACAAGAACACGAACGACCTTCTCATCAGTGTAACTCCGCCTTATGAGACGGGAGCCACCTCCGTGACGATGAACGCAGGCAAGGTCAACAACCACGGACTGGAAGCCGAACTCTCTTGGAAAGACAGTATAGGAGACCTGCACTACGCAGTATCGTCCAATTTCTCCGTGCTCCGCAACAAAGTCACTTACCTCGACCCTACGGTCTCACGCATCAGCGGACAGAGCTATCACACTTCGACCGTCACAATGTTCGAGACAGGACATCCGGTATGGTATATGTACGGATACAAATTCGACCACGTGGACTCCGAGACCGGCAATCCTGTATTCGAGGACATCAACGGCGACGGACAGATCACCTCTGACGACAAGACCGAAATAGGCTGCGCCATACCGGACCTCACTTACGGACTTACGATCAATCTCGCATACAAGGGCTTCGATTTCACGCTCTTCGGAAGCGGAGTGACAGGGAACGACACCTGGCTGCTTCTCTACCGCTCGGACTATCAGAAATACAACAACCTCAAGCTCTTCTACGACAATCGATGGACAGAAGTCGACCATTCCGGCACACGCCCGCGTTCAGGATGTGTGGACGAAGACAAATACTACCTGTCAAGCGCCACCATATTCGACGGCTCCTACTTTAAAATCAAACAGATACAGTTAGGATACACGCTTCCGGGGAAATTGACCCGCAAGGCCAATATCGAAAACCTGCGCCTGTATATGTCCCTTGACAACTGGTTTACATTCACCAATTACCCGGGATTCGATCCGGAATCCGCTTCCATGGGTGCCACATCAGGTATGGGCATAGATTGCGGCGCATATCCCGTAACACGCAAACTCGTCTTCGGACTCAACCTTTCATTCTGATCCTTTATCACACTATGCTCCCTTTCAAACGGGGCATACAAGCAAACATTCGAGAATTTATGAAAAAAACAATCATACTTTTCACGGCCGGCATCTTGTCTATGGTTTCCTGCGCCAAAATGCTCGACATAGAGCAGAAGGGAGTCGTGGACGAGTCGACATATTATTCCACGGACGAAGACGCTCTCTCTGCCATAACGGTGGTATATTCCACGCTGAGCGCCAGCAACTGGTTTATGGACAACAGCGTACGCAACGTTCTTTCGGACGACGTCTATAGCGCCGGAGGCACGCGCGGCGACAATGCCAATTACGAACAGCTCAACGAATACAACTTCGAGATCAACAATAGCTACATCCCCGGGCTGTACTCATTCTACTATAATGTAATCTATTATTCAAACGTCCTTTTGGACAAGTTCAAAGAAGGGGAATCGGATGCCAAGGACAGATGCATAGCCGAAGCCCGCACGTTCAGGGCTTGGGCCCATATGCAGCTTGCCACCCTGTGGGGCAACCCTCCGCTCATCGACCATCTGTTCGAAGGAGCTGACGAATATCAGCAGCCCAACAGCGACCCCGACAAACTCTGGGCTTTCATCATCGACGAACTCGGCAAGGCGGCTGAGGTGCTTCCTTCCAAGGAAAACGTGAACGATGTGGCGATAAGGCTCACCAAAGAAGCCGCACTTTCCTTCAAGGGCAAGGCACAGGTTCTCCACGGTGATTATCAGGGGGCCAAGACAACTCTCGGACAGGTCATAGACTCGGGGCTGTACGCACTGGTTCCATCATCTTCTCTGGGTGAACTGTTCACAGGCAAATGCGACAACTGCTGCGAGACCATATATGAGACCAACCTCGTTTACAACAAATCAAACGTATGGTTCGCCTATGTGAACGGGCCTAATATGTACGGACCGCGCACGGACCGCCTCTCAGGATACCCCGGCGGGATATACAACATAGGATGGGGCTTTTTCAACCCCCGTCAGGATTTCATAGACGATTTCCGCGCCAACGAAGAAGGGTCTGACCGTTTCAACGCCTGGGTGCGTTCCTGGGACGATCTTCTCTCCGACGGGGTCAGCGGCATACAGGGCAGCTACCTTTACGGCTGCTGCGGATGGTTCGACTGGAAATTCCACGTGGACAAGGATGACGTCCCTGCGGAAGGTTACGGCTACTGCTGGATGAAAAACCCGCGCTGGATGCGCTACGCTGAAGTTCTCCTCCTCTATGCGGAAGCCTGCGCAGTAGCGGGAGACGATGGCGGCGGACTCAAGGCCCTCAACGACATACAAGATCGCGCCGGTGCCCCGCTGACTTCTCTTACGCTGGACAACGTAAAGAAAGAGAAACGTTTCGAAATGTGGATGGAAGGGGTGAGAATCACGGACGTGGTCCGCTGGGGAGATGTACAGAAGACCTCGCTTCCGCAACAGGGGAAGAGCATCCCGATATTCAAAGGTAAGGCGTCTGACGGTTCCTACCTCGTGGATGAGCATACTTACACCAACGAGACTTACGGATTCAAGACAGGCAAGCACGAACTGCTGCCATACCCTGAAGTGGAGACCATCGCCAACTCCAAGATTCAGCAGAATCCGGGATGGGCTTCAACAGAAAAATAAACAGACAAGACACCATGAAAAAAGCAATGAAAAATATCGCACTTGCCGCCGCCGCTCTGACAGCGCTGTTGTCCTGCAACAAGATAGAGGCTTGGCAAGATAAAGAAGTGACCTATCCCAACCGCGTGCACTACAGCGTGGCAACAAGCGAGATAGTGGAAGAACAAGACGGAGTGTCCGTAATCAATTCCGCACTGATGCGTTATGACATCAGTCTGACCGACGACAATTCCATCTCAAGGGGGTCGCTGAGCATCGTGGCGGAAAAGGACGCGCCGTATTTCTCCGGTACCTATACCCTTTCATCCGAGAACAAGGCGGGAGCCCTTCTCAAGGGCAGCCTTAAAGATGACAACGGGACTGAAGTCGAACTTAAGGAAAGCGTGGACATAACACAGAATGCTCTATATTCCCTGTCCTTTTCAGTTTCAGGGAGCAATATCGTCAGTTTCGCCAAAGGCAGCGGAGTACCGCAGCACCAGAGGACGGCCAATACGGACTGCTGCGCCAAATATCTGATAAACCACACCGTTCCCATCAACGGGACATATGTGCATACTCTGAGCATAGGATCCAAAGGCATCACCTGCACTGAAGGACAGTACTACGACACATACTCCGGAACAGGCGATTATCTCATCCTCAAGTTCGTATCCGCCAAGGAAAACCTCGCTGAAGGCGACTGGAGCGCCATATCCATGGACAGCGCCGCCCCCGAACACCTGCTTGCAGGAAAACTCATAGATTCCGGATACGGCTTCTCATATCTTGACGGCTCGCAGTTCTATACCCTCAAAGAAGGAGATACGTCGCCGTCCACGGCACTGGCCATAAGCGGAGGAAACATCTCCATCAAGACAGCTGATGCTGAAAAGGAAACCTTCACGGTGAGCGGAACTCTGATCCTTTCCGACGGGAAGATCTTCACCGTCTCATATACAGGGCGTATCACTCCGGAACCTGCCCCTGAAAGAGACTGGAACGTTTACTCCGACGTTCAGAGCGACGTATACAAAATAGACTGGTCCACCTGGCAGACCGAGTTGGTCCCCGGCATAAAACAGCACACCATCACAATACTGGACCCGAGAGACGAGATCCTCGCAGTCTTCACTCCTATACTTGATGAAAACGCGGAAAATCTTTCAGGCGAATTCACCGTGGCGGAAAATGCCGCCCAAGCCGGTCTTATGGGCAACGGTTACGACGCCACCCAGTGGGGTGCCGGAATAGGCGGCTCCTATCTTGTCGAAGACGGTGACACGTATCTCATCAATGCCGGGAACAAGATAAGCATATCCTATGGTGAAGACGGATGCGTCATATTCAAAGGAACAGGTGCAAGCGTAACCGTAAATGGTGGCGTTTCCACAAAAGACATTGAAGTAAAAGCATATACCAAAGATTACACAAAATAGCACACTTATATATGAAAAAAATTCTTTTTACTCTGGCCCTGGCGGCATCGGCACTGACAGCCTATGCACAGCAGTCCCTCTGGGGAGGACAGGATCTGATATCACCTCAGATCAACGCGGACAATACGGTAACTTTCCGTTTTCAGGCACCGAAGGCGCTGAAAGTTCAGGTGACGGGCGATTTCCTGCCTACGGTGCCTATGCAGACACAGTGGGGCGAATTCGATATCCCGGGAGTGGCCGATCTGAAGGAAGGCAAGGACGGAATATGGGAATATACCACACCTGAACCGCTCAGCAGCGAACTGTACAACTACACCTTCATCGTGGATGGTCTTTCCGGCCTCAGGGATCCGGGCAACGCCTATGTACAAAGGGACATAGCGAACATATTCAACTATTTCATCATAGGCGGAGGCAAGGCCGACGACTATAAGGTGCAGGACGTTCCGCACGGCACGGTGTCCAGAGTGTGGTACGACTCGCCAGTGGCGGGCCATGCGAGAAGAATGTCCGTATATACCCCTGCCGGATATGAAAACGGCAAGGGTCGCTATCCGGTTCTCTACCTTCTGCACGGTATGGGAGGAGACGAGGAGGCGTGGCTCTGCACGGGACGCGCCGCCCAGATAATGGACAACCTCATAGCTTCGGGACGCGCCAAGCCAATGATAGTGGTGATGACCAACGGATGTATGAAACACAGCGGAGCCCCCGGTGAAACGGCGGAGGGCATGTACAAACCATATAACAGCGGATCGTCGGACGGGTCTTTCGAATCGCATTTCAAGGATGTGATAAAATATGTGGACAGCCATTACAGGACCGTGGCCAAAAGCTCCGGAAGAGCCATAGCAGGACTCTCAATGGGCGGATTCCACAGCATACACACCTCCGCTTATATGCCCAAGACATTCGACTACGTGGGAGTATTCTCCGGAGCCATCTGGCCGTCCAAGGATGCCGTCTCAGCGGTATATGCCGATTTTGAAGGCCAATTGGCCACCCAGTTCGCCAATGTTCCGAAGCTGTACTACATCGCGATAGGCAAGACGGATTTCCTCTACAAAGCCAATCAGGACTACCGCGCCCTTCTGGATTCAAAAAACTACCCTTACGTATATATAGAATCGGAAGGTGGACATATATGGCGCAACTGGAGAGATTATCTGGTGGATTTCGCTCCGAGACTTTTTAAATGATGACCTTATGAAAAACAACTTCATCTGTCTGGTTGTAAGTGCGCTCCTTTGTGCTGCGTTCCCCACAGGGGGCGTGGCGCAGGATGCGCCGGTGCTTCGCGCCGACAACATCAAGGAAGTGCTGGACGCAATGACTCTCGAAGAGAAGGCGACTCTGGTGGTAGGTCAGGGTATGGCGGGATTTACGGCCAATTCCGCCACGGTGGGAAAAACCGACGTGATCATCCCGGGAGCAGCCGGGACAACTGCGCCCATAGCGAGGCTCGGCATTCCTTCCGTCGTAGTGGCTGACGGTCCGGCGGGGCTGAGAATCTCCCGATACTGTACACATTTTCCCATCGCCACCCTGCTTGCCTGCACCTGGGATACGGATGCCGTGGAAAGTGTAGGAAAAGCTATGGGCGATGAGGTGAAAGAATATGGAGTGGACGTGCTCCTGGCTCCGGCGATGAACATACACAGGAACCCGCTTTGCGGAAGAAACTTCGAGTACTATTCGGAAGACCCGTATCTCGCCGGCAAGACGGCGGCCGCCATAGTGAGCGGCGTGCAGAGCAAGGGCGTAGGGACTTCAATCAAGCATTTCGCGGTAAACAATCAGGAGATCAATCGCAGGGGTGTCGATGCCATACTCTCGCAGAGAGCTCTCCGGGAAATATATCTGCGCGGCTTCGAGATTGCCGTAAAAGAATCGGAGCCCTGGACCATAATGTCCTCATACAACCTCATAAACGGAGTGGAAGCTTCGCAGTCCGCGGATCTGCTCCGCGACATCGCACGGGATGAATGGGGATTTGACGGAACCGTGATGACGGACTGGGGCGGAGGAAACGACCCTGCCGCTCAGATGCACGCGGGCAACGACCTCCTGATGCCGGGCTACCCAAAGCAGAGTCAAGCCATAGTGGACGCGGTAAAAAGCGGAAAACTTGATATCGCGGATCTCGACTTCTGTGTAGAGAACATACTGCGTCTGATAGTGCGCTCACCAAGGTTCGAAGGCTATGCCTATTCTAACGAACCGGACCTGAAAGCCCACGCACAAGTGGCCAGAAAAACCGCTTCCGAAGGTATGGTTCTGCTCAAGAACGCGGAGCACACGCTCCCTCTGGCCGGAGACATCAAAAAAATCGCCCTCTTCGGCGTAACCTCCTATGACTTCATAGCCGGAGGTACCGGTTCGGGAGACGTCAACAGAGCATACACCGTGGATCTCAAGGAAGGCCTCAAGGGGTCAGGTTATCAGATAGACACCGTTCTTGAAAAAGCATACGGAGAATATATCGCCTCGGAGACCGAAAAGTATTGGGTAAAACAGGACAAGAGCAATCCTATGTCCAAGTTCCTCACGCCTTCCCGCCCTGACGAGATGTTGTTTTCGCAGTCTGATCTTCAGAGAGCCGCATCTTCGGCGGACATCGCCATCCTTACAATAGGGCGCAATTCCGGAGAAGGCTGCGACCGTGCGGTCAGCGATGACTTCAGACTTACCTCGGAAGAATTGGCCCTCATATCTCAGGTCAAGGCGGCTTTCAGCTTGGAGGGAAAGAAATTGGCCGTGGTTCTGAACATAGGAGGAGTGATCGAGACGGCATCCTGGAAAGGGATACCTGATGCCATACTGCTTGCCTGGCAAGGCGGTCAGGAAGGAGGCAACGCCGTAGCCGACATACTTTCCGGCAAGGTCAATCCGAGCGGAAAACTGTCTATGAGCTGGCCTGTGAACTATCAGGACCATTATTCGTCGCGCAATTTCCCGTGGAACTTCAATGTCAGGGAAAACGACAAGTTTATGCTGTTCATGGGCACGGTTCCCCGCACCGACGACAATCCTGTCAAGGACGTGGACTACACCTACTACGAAGAAGACGTATATGTGGGATACCGCTATTTCGACAGTTTTCTCAAAGATGTGAGCTATCCTTTCGGATACGG
>CAVHGF010000066.1:0-8668 GCA_963635625.1 Treponemataceae bacterium
GCCACGCAATCCGTTAATCGGGATTTCGCAGCCGCACTTGGGGCAGTGGATCGGCTTGGGGAAAATGGTGACGATGTTTCAGCGCATCGTAAACCCGTTTGATGAAAGGTTCGACACCTCCGGCGACATCCCTTCGGGGCGGGAGTTGGCTTGACGAAGGATGCCGTCCCGGAATTTCGGGAAATCATATTCGTCGTGCCAGAACAGGCGGTTGCCGTCTTGGTCTGTGGCCTGGCTCACAGTAAGGGCGACCTCGATGTTGTATTCATTGATGCGTAACGCGTCGACCAGCGAATAGTTTATGTGGGTGCAGAGGGCGTGAAAGGCGTGGCAGAAGTTGATGTGCTCAAGGGCGGGATGGTGCAGCACCGCCTCGGCCCAAGAGGTGCCGTTGTCCATTTCGTTCACGATTCCCAACTGCTCGTCCGTCATGTCGGGGGTGTGCGTCGGGTCAAGGTAAATACGCTCATGCACCAGCGGCAATTCGTCCTCCTCCGTGCTATGGAGAATCTCGGCCATCCTGATGAAGTCGGAACCGTACCAATCGTCGTCCTCCAGGCGCAGAACCGAATGCGGCAGGGTGAAATCGGGTACAAGCTTTCCCTCGACCTCACAATTGTCGTCGCGCTCATCGCGGGGCAAGGTGAGGAGACCGCGGTACAACCTCGCGACCGTGCTATAGGTGCGTCGGGTCAAGTCCAGAAGCAAGTCGTTGACCTTCTCTGCTCTCGCGACTTCCGTCGGCGTGCAATGCTTCTCGAAGAGCCGGTCAAGGATCGCGCTGCGGTCGAGCATCATCATCTTGACCTTCTCCAAGGTGTCGCCATTCTCTGTCCAGCGCCAGTAACGCCAGTTTTTGTGGAATGGATCGCCGGTGACCCTCAATATGCGCCTCTCAACTCTTTTTAGCTCTTTTTGGAGCTGCGGTGCGGTCATCTTCCAATAATCTTTTGCCATCTTTATTTTTTTTAGATGCCATATCTGCCAAAATATGGCAGTAACAAATATTTTTACATAAGGCTGCCCAAAAGTGGGTTGGTCTCTTTTTTTTATTTCTTTCGGTTAACCAAACGGTAGAGGGCTTTGAGGAAAGGAATTGCGAGAGAATCGTCGGCGGTGCAGTCGGGCAGTCCTGCCGTACGCTCCGGCTCAGCGGTCAGCTCGAAATATTCAAGCCCCCTGCGCCGGACGAATTCTCCGAGGCCAGCCTCCACAGGGCGATGCCCGGCTTCGTGGAGGAATTTGTCGATGAACTGCTCCTCCTCGCAGCCATCGGTCCAGTTCCATCTGGAGCCGTCCTGCTCGGTGATTTGCTGGACTTTCACCTCCACCTTGACCTCGAAGCCGTTGAGCCTGAGGAGGTCTGGGATACTGTAGTCCTTGTGGGTCACGAGGGCGTGGATGGCGTAGCACATGCAGATGTGGTCCAGCTTCGGAAGGCGTAGCCAAGCCTCCGCCCAAGTGGTGCCGTCATCGAGAATATTCTCAATGCCGAGTTCCTTGTCGGTCATCGAAGACGTGTGTCCGCTGTCCTTGTACCAGCATGGGCTGCAATGGATGATTTCAAGGTCGCCCTTATGCTCCCTGTCGATTTCGGCTATCACAGGAATCATCCGCTTGAAGTCGGAGCCGTAGAAAGCGTCGTCCTCCAGTTCAAGGATGGTGTGGAGGCCGTCGTCCCAGTATCGCAGCGAGCCTTGCACCTCGATGTCGTCGTCCTTCTCGTCGAGCGGCATGTCGAGGATGTAGCGGTACATTTTGGAAGTGCGGCTGAACATGTCCTGCGTGAGCGTGAGCAACCTGTCGTTCAGGGCCTCCAGCCTCGCCACCTCGGCTTCGCCGCAGTGAATCTCGAACATCTTGGAGAGGGCGAAGTAGCGGCAGCCGAGATACGTGTTCACCGTCTCCATCTTCTCCTCTGAATCAAGGCTTCCGTAGGGAACGCCATTGGGGTAGGTGTCGCCGGTAATTTCCAGTATGGCCGACTCGTAGTGCCGGATTTCCTCGCGGAACTTGTCAAGGCGTTCTTCGACCGGAAGCGCCTTGTAGGTGTCCATGCGGGCGTGGAAGCTGTCGTGTTCCGCCATCAGCCGGTTCCAATATTCTTTGCCTCTGTGTTTCATCTTGTCGTTATGCTTCGTTATAAAGGTGCAGCATATTCCATGCGTGCTCTATCATCATATCGCGGAGGCTCTGGGGTTCAAGCACTTCCACTTGGTCGTTGTATTGCAGGAGTTCCTGCTCCAAGTCCCATGAGGGCGACATAAAGTATTCAAAGATTGACCATTCCTCGGTGGTCTCGACCTCCCTCTGGGAGTGGTGGAGCGGCAGGGTGCGGAAGTAGTGCCTTTGCCTATCCCAGACCTTGAGACGGATTTTCACGGGGGTATAACGCTCATCGTGGACTATGCCGAAGCGGTCGGAGAAATATTCATTAGGAGAGAAGTTCTCGGGGATTTGGAAGTCCATCCTTGTCTGCTGGAGCATCTGGATTCGGTCGAGGGCATAGATGAAGGGCTTGTCCGACTGTCCGCCGTCTTCCCCGATTGGGGCGGCCACCATGTACCACCGCTGCTTGTAAACTTTCACGCAATACGGGGCGACGTCGTATGTCCGCTCCTCGCTGTCGGTGAACTTCTTGTAGCTCATCTCCAACACCTTGCCCTCCTTCATCGCTTCTATGATGACGGTGAGGTATTTCTCTCCCGAAGGGATATTCTCAAAGAGAATCCTGTCCCGAAGTTCTGCGCTTTCGCTGATGAGGTTGTTTACCGAGAGGGAAGTCAGGAGCCAGCCGCGTATCCCTTCGTCACCGAGGTCATCGTTGGAGAGGTAGTAGCCCAGTGACTTGTCGAAGCGGATTTCTATTCCGAATATGTCCCTGATGGCATCGCGGTGGTTGAAGAACGTGCGCTCCGGCAGGGAGGAGCCGTCCTCGTTGAGGGCGCTGCTCCGCCAGAGACTGCTGATGTCGCTGAATGTGATGTAGCCGTGCCGACGGATGGTGTCTATCAGCCATACGTACCTGTTGAAGTAGTTTTTTGCCATTGCCTTTGTCGTTTTTCGGTGCAAAGGTAAGGCTTATCTTTGCCAAAATGTGGCAGTGAAGGAAAATTTTTGGTTGAAGTAGGAAATTATTCTGCTTTTCCAGTGATTGTTTACCCTTCAAGCAATTTCTTCTCGTCCGTTTCATTCAACAAGAGGATAAATAGTTGTTTGTGTATGAGGATTCTTGATAAGCCGGATTTTTCGTAAATTTGAAACGTCATTTATTGAACACTGCCTTATGAATGATATATATGCGATTTTTGAGGAACTTCGTTCCCATGTTGAGGACGAGGTGATTGAATTTAAACGGGCGGAAAACTCATTCAGTTTTGATGACCTGGGCAAATATTTCTCGGCCTTGAGTAATGAGGCAAATTTGAGAAATCTCCGACGAGGTTGGTTGGCAATGGGTGTTGATGATAAATCCAAAGAGATTGTCGGAACATCATTCAAGGACAACGCGACTAAACTTCAGAGGCTCAAGCAAGATCTGGCCCAGCATACGACCGATGGGATGACATAAAGTTTTTAAACAAGGCGATGGTAACGAAGCGGGGCAGGATTACCAATGCCGCACTGCTTCTTCTTGGTAGGCCGGAGTCTGAGTATCTTCTGTCTCCCGCCGTAGCCAAAATCAGGTGGAATCTGCGTACCGTTGACAACCAAGACAAGGATTTCGAAATTTTCTCAATCCCGTTCATCCTTTCTGTTTCGGGGGTCTTCAAGCGTATCCGGAATCTCACATATCGGTATATCATGCCGGATGCTGGCATCTTTCCTGATGAGAGGATAAGATATGAACCATTTAATATCAGAGAGTTACTAAATAACGCCATTGCACATCAAGACTATAGTAAGGGCGCAAGAATCAATGTGGTCGAATATGAAGACGATCATCTGATTTTCACAAACTACGGACAGTTTATCCCGATGTCGGTGGAGTCTGTGGTGATGAGCGACGCTCCGGAGGAGCTTTACCGCAACCCGTTCCTGGTCGAAGCTATGCGGAATCTAAACTTGATTGACACACAGGGCGGAGGTATCAGGAAGATTTTCAATTTTCAGCGTGAAAGATTGTTCCCGATGCCTGATTATGATTTGACAGGAGGAAAGGTCAAGGCCACTCTTACCGGACGTGTGCTCAACGAGGATTATGCAAGGATTCTTGGTTCCTACCCTCAATGGTCTATGTGGGACATCATTATTTTGGACAGAGTTCAGAAACATTTGCCGGTAAGTGCCGAAGACTGTAAACGATTGAAAGGACTGGGACTGATAGAAGGCCGGAGACCTAATATTTACCTCTCTTACAAAGCAGCCGAGGCTTCTGGGAATGAAAAACAGAAGACACAGTATATCAAGAACAAAAGTTTTGATGACGCACATTTTAGGGAACTTATCCTTTCATATCTCCAAACCTATCGTGTCGCTTCAAAATCTGCCATTACAGAGTTGCTGAAAGACAAGATGTCCGATACCCTGAATGAAGAGCAGAAAATCAAAAAGATTTCTAACCTGCTCCAATCGCTTAGACGCTCTGGAAAGATTGTCAGTGCCGGATACTCCTTGTGGAAACTCCCTTAGAATGCTAAATGCTTAGCAATGGCAAATCTTGTAAGAACTTCTAGCATTTATGTAAGGCTATCCCGCAGCGCAAGTTGCTAACAAACAATCTTATACAAATGCTAAACATGCTTTCGGAAAAATATTTTAGCATTTTGCACGAGTATTTTTGGCCATAAGGACGCCATGTAATATCTATTCATCGACTTCGGAGCGAAGGAAGCAGTAGAGCTTGCCTATGCGGTGGTGAGGGAGGCCGTGGATCTTTATCCATTTGTAGATGGAGCTTCTGGGGATGTCGCCAGGAAGATGGACGCAGAGTTGGTCGATGTCCATCCAGCCGGAGGCAGGGTTGTTTTGGGTGAGTGCCATGATGGCTCAATGCCAAAAGTCCGTGGAGACATGTTGATTAGCTATCCAAAGATTGTACAGATTCTATAGATAAAGAAGGCTGAAAATCGGAAGATCGCTCATCACGCACTGAAGGGCCTACAGGGCATATTGCTGATCCTATACCCCCTTTTAAAATAAGGCCTAAGAACACTGATATGCCTTACACCGCACTCAGTGGCATATCCGTGATCTTCCGGTTTTCAAAAAACTGAATGACAATACTTTTTATTTCTTGCGAAACTTGAGTAGAACTTTTTAAACAAGTTCCACCAAGGACATATCGGTTCAGAGACGATACGCGCTTCGCGCTATCCCTCCCACTTCGTGGGTCTCTTCCGTTCACAGGTCACGGGCGACCAGCCGCCTTTGAACCTAAGAAACTCCCTCGTGACTTGGGCGGAGGTTTTTGTTGCACTGTAATTTTGGATATCAGACGAAATGAGAGTAAATTGCAATCGATTATGACTCGTATATGACAAAAAAAGGAACAATACTGGTCGTTGACGACAACAGGGGTATCCGTGATGCACTGAAGATACTGCTCTCAGGAGTGTTCGAGCGGGTGGAGACGCTTCCCTCGCCCGTGACGCTGATGCGGACGGCGGAGAGTCTGCGGCCGGACGTGATTCTGCTTGACATGAACTTCAAGACGGACATCAACACCGGGAACGAGGGGCTTTATTGGCTTTCGGAGCTCAAGTCCAGATGGCCCGGGCAGGCGGTGGTGCTTTTCACGGCCTATGCCGACATCGAGCTCGCCGTGGAGGGGATGAAGCGCGGGGCGGACGATTTTATCGTGAAACCCTGGGATAACGCCAGGCTGATAGCAGCGCTTACGGGGATACGGGACAGGAAAAAGGCGGCTCCGAAAGGCTCCGCAGTCTCCGGTGAGCCGAGAATGTTCTGGGGCGGGAGCGAAGAGATGAAGCATCTGCACGAGGACGTGATCAAGATTGCCGCGACAGACGCCACGGTGCTGATTACCGGAGAGAACGGAACCGGAAAGGACGTGCTCGCCCGCGAAATACACTCTCTTTCGGGGCGTTCTGCAGGACCTCTTGTGTGCGTGGATGCGGGAGCCATCCCCGAGACACTTTTCGAAAGTGAGCTGTTCGGGCACGTCAAGGGAGCGTTTACGGATGCCAAGTCCGAGCACGCCGGCAAATTCGAACAGGCGGACGGCGGCACGCTCTTTCTTGACGAGATCGCCAACATCCCGCGGCAGTCGCAGGCCAAACTTCTTCGAGTCCTCCAGAGCCGCAGCGTCACAAGGGTAGGCGATGTGAAGAGCATACCGGTCGATATCCGCCTTATCTGCGCGACAAACGCCGATGTCCCCGCTCTCGTGCGGGACGGGCTCTTTCGCGAGGACCTCTATTATCGTCTTAATACGATACGGGTCGAGCTGCCGCCGTTGAGAAGACGTCCTGGAGCGATAGTGCCGCTATCAGAGCAGTTCCTCGGCGAATTTGCCAGGAAATACGGGCGTAATCTGACAGGCTTTTCTCCGGCCGTGGCCGCTCAGATGGAGCATTACGGCTGGCCGGGCAACATACGCGAACTGCGCAACTGCATAGAGAAAGCGGTGATTCTATCCGATGCAGATACGATAACGGACATCGGGATAAAGGTCGACGGCGAAGGGCTTCGCGACACTGAAATATCCGCCTCGGATACGATGGAGAGTATGGAGGAGAAGACGATCCGTGCCGCCATGAACCGCTTCTCGGGGAACATATCACTTGTGGCCAAGTCGCTGGATATCAGTCGCCCCACGCTCTATGCCAAGTTGAAAAAATACGGAATATGATGCCGGTGTGGGGATATGTCGCTCTGACGTCCGTCGTTGTCGCGTTGGCCGTCGTAATCACGGGAGCGGTCACCAAAAGGAAGATTATCAGCAAGATTGACTTTATGTCTGATGCCCTAAGCAGTGGGGAGACAGCATTCCGCTACGCCGACAGCGGACTGCGCCGCAACGGCAGACTCAACCGCTCGCTGAACCGTCTGCGCGGCATCTTCGAGGCGGACAAGAATGACATCCGCGAGCGCGACCGCTATTTCGCCCTTATGCTTGACCACGTGCAGAGCGGGGTCATTGTCCTGGACGGCGACAAGGTGGACTACAGCAACTCCGTCGCGCGAGCTCTGCTCGGAATGGCTGACATATCGAACCTCAGGCAGATTGAACGCATATCCGCGGAACTTGCCAGTGCATTCAGGAGCGCAGACGCCTCCGAGATTCACTCCTCGTTCCAGTCGGAGCGTGGACCGGTGCAGCTTTCCGTGAGTGCCTGTGAGGCGACGCTCCATTCGGCTAAGGTCAGAATCGTGACATTCAACGACATAACCCGCGAGATGGAGGATAACGAGACTGAATCGTGGACAAGGCTCATCAGAGTTCTGACGCACGAGATAATGAATACCGTGACTCCGGTCGCATCCCTCAGTTCGGCTCTGTCGCAGAACCTGTCTTCTTATGCAGAGGCGGACATCCGCTCGGCTCTCGGGACCATAGCGTCATCGTCAGAAGGGCTGCTCAGTTTCGTGCAGTCCTACCGCTCGCTTGCGCACATCGCGCCACCTGTGCGCAAAGCTTTCTATTTCAAGGATGTGGCCGCCGATGCGATAACCATCGCAAGGACGAATTGGCCTGAAGTAAGCGTCTTCTACGATGAACTTTCCGAAGATATAATCCTCTACGCCGATCAGGGGCAAATCTCGCAGGTCATTAACAACCTCGTGAAAAACGCCGTTCAGGCCGGGGCGCGGCATATCACGATCACCGCCGCCATCGACAAGCGCGACCGCACTATGATCAGCGTCGCCAACGACGGCGAGCCAATCAGCAAGACTGCCCAGGACCAGCTTTTCGTGCCTTTCTTTACGACCAAGGGAGCTTCCGGCACGGGAGTGGGGCTCAGCCTATCGCGTCAGATGATACGTCTCAACGGAGGCAGCATAAAACTTGCTTCCAGCACCCCTGAGTCCACGGTGTTCACTATCGTTCTGTAGAGATTCATTCGTTTTTCAGTTTTTCGACAGGATTGGCCGTCGCCGCTTTCCAAGACTGTCCGAGTACTGAAACGGCGGCGATAAGAAGTGTCAGCAAGGCAGCCGCAGGTATCACCCACCACGGGAAGGCAATCGCGTTGTAGAAGTCGCGCAGATATTCCCGCATCGCCCAGACGCAGAAAGGGACGGCGATTACGGCTGCTGCGAGTGCCATCAGGAGGAAATCCCGTGAAAGTGTCCGTACGGCGGTGTGGACATCCGAGCCGAAAATCTTGCGCAGGGCAATCTGGCGGGACTGCTGTCCGGTGTAATAGACGGACATCGCGAGCAGGCCGAGGGCCGAGATAAGTATTGCGAGAACCATAAAGGTGTTTACGAGAGCCATAGTGTTGCGCGTCCCGGTGAGGGCGCTGTCCAGCAGATCATCTACATAGGTCATTTCCGCAGCCTTCGGAATCCCGAGGTAATCGAGGGCGACTCCGCGCCACACGTCCGAAACAGCGGCGAACGCCTCCCCGCGGTCTCCTGTAACCTTCACAATCATCTGCGAACACAGCGATGTCCTGTTCATCACCGCATTGTGGCTGTCCTCCTTCGGACGGGACAGAGCATCGTTGGCCCGGTAGTCGGCGATTATTCCGCAGCATTC
>CAVHGF010000067.1:0-8173 GCA_963635625.1 Treponemataceae bacterium
TGGCCAGCATGGCCAGCGCGACGACCTCTTCGTTGTGGTATCTGACCGCGTCGCTGTCGCCGATCTTGATGAGCTTGTCCACCCAGCGGAAGGGCTTCACCTTGTCGGGGACCTGCTTCCCGAAGTCCTTCTGGAACATCCCCTTCGCGATCTGGTCGAAGATCCTGTCCCGCATGACATCTTCCGTGATGATGGTCATCATGGCATTACGGCACTCCCTGGAGTACTCGTAGCGCGCCTCCATGGTTTTCTTTTCCATCGGCTGGGCGTTGTAGCCCGGACAGGTCATCTGGAGCTTCGGCTTGTAGGAGTCCAGCGCATTCTGAAGATCCTCCCCGGTGGGATTGCCGCCGGGCGCCGGGCCGGTAGCCTCAAACGCTTCCAGCACCCCTTTGATGGTAACGTCCCTTGTCTGATTAGGACTCTCGGCGACCTTTTTTTTCAGTGCGCCATACAGCGCTTCATGCGTACCTTTTCCCACAGTAAATTCCTCCTGTTTATCCGGCTCTCTGTCCGGTGATTTGTCGCTTCATTAGGAATACACCGGGCCGGGCCCGTTTGTCCCATGGGCCGGCCGATTTTTTCATCTTTTTTCCGCCGCGTCCGCAGCCTGCACGGTCCGGGGACCTGGTATCTGATCAGTTTACCATGTATCACGGTAAAAAACAACCCGTAACCCGTAATGAAAAACGGTATGCAGCGTTTCTGTCCGGCAGGTTTCCGGTGCGGCGGAAAATTTTCCGCCGATTTCGGGAAAAATGGGACAAAACCGGATGCTGCGGTGTATAATAAATGAAAAGCCGATCCGCGCCGGTATGCGAAAGCTGCCGCAGGCCTCCGCCGGAAACGGGAAACCGGCAGTTTTCAGGGGTTGATCCAGAAGGGCAAATCATCATACGAGCACGTCCAACGTGATGTACTTTTAGGCCAAATAACCCAAAATATTTGGGGAGGAGAAGATACGATGGGAACTTATATTACGTTACTTACCGCGGCGAGAAACCGGAGAAAAGAAGGTTTGACGATCGAACAGGCAATGGCCGGGGCGCGGAGAAGCTTCGCGCTGACCGGCCTTGTGGTCGAAAGAGATCCGGAGGGCAACGCGGTCAATCCCGTTGAAAACCCCACCGGCCAACAGCTCCAGCAGGCGCTGAAGGATTATATGCCTCTCCTCAAACAGTACGCTCAGGACTATGTTTCGCCGGAGTTCACGCCGGAGGAGATGGAGCAGCGCTATACATATTCAAAGAAGTGCATGACCGTCCTGGAGAAGCTGGTAAAGGAGCATATCCAGAGAGACACCGTCTTTAAGGATACCGCGAAGCGGCTCTTCGGAGAGTACGTCGGCAGCAGGGTAGACCAGCGCCGCTGGATTGAGCAGCTCATGCATCTGGACAATACGCCTGAAGCGGAGCGGCATAACGAGGAGGTCGTCGCGCTGGCCATGCTGGGCGAGGCCTACGGCAAACGCGACGGCCCGGCAGGCGAGGAACGATTCCGGCAGGCCCGCCGCGAGAGATACGCCAAGGATCACCCGGAGTGGGATGCCGCGAGAATCAACGCCGAGGTGAACCGCGAGCTGTCCGGCGCTATGAACAGGCTGATGGATCTCACCGAGTCTGCCATGCGGAATAACCCTTCGCTGGCGGAGGCGGACGTGGCGCGGGATGCCATCCTGAGCGGCACGGCGGAGACGTCCTACCCCGGCGGACTGGAGGGCGCATACCGGAAGCTCATCAATCCCGGCAGCACTATCTCGTGGAACATTTCCAACACCTGCGATGACTTCCGTTACTTCGGCGCGGAACTGACCAAGGAGGAACAAAAGCGGCGGTTCCGCCCTTATGAGATGAACAGCTGCTCCACACACGGCAACGTCGTGGAGCACGTTGCCAACCCCTTCTATGCGGTCCTGGACGCCGCCGGGCTGGTAAATTCCGGCGCGGTCGGACTTCCGAAACACAACGGCGAGGCGGACTTCTTCAACGCGGCGCAGTCCTTCGGCGAAGATACTGTCAACGGTCTGCTGGCGAGCTGCAACGACATCAAGTGGCGCGTCCTGCCCCGCTTTGCCCTGACCTCGAGCGACAGCAAGGGCGTCAGAGGCATGGCCAACGAGATCGGCATCTACTCCAACGGGAATGGCCGCACGGTCATCATTGTGAGCGACCCCCTCAGTCTGGACAACGGTCTGAGAGCCGATCCGCATACCGACATGCCCGGACGCCTGCTCAACGCCACGGGATACAGTCAGAAGATCACGGATTTTCTGCAGGAAAGCACGCGGAACGACCGCTTCATGCACAGCTCCGGGAAGTATCGCGACCTGAAGCGGGCCCTCAAGGCAATGCCCAGAGAGATCCCCGACAATCTCAGCGTGGAGGAGGCAAGGAAACTTGAGCGGTGTCTTACCAATCTGAATAAGGCTGCGGATGCATACATCCAGCGGAAGAATGACCAGTACGAGGAGCGCGGAGCCGACATTGAGGGCAGGGATCCCTACACGGGCAAGGACCCCTACGAGCAGGCGCGCTATGCCTTCGGCAAGTCGGTGCAGGAGTATGCCGGGGAAATTAAGAAGCACGTGAAGCTGATCCGCGAGCACACGGAAACCATGGCGAACGTACTTGCCGCAGAACGCCGGGAGAAGAAAGCCCAGATCAGCGCTGGAAAAGTGATAGACTCCGTGATGGCCGAAGCGAAAGCCGGAAACCACGCGATGAACGAGGAGAACAATCTGATCAGAAACGACGGGATGGACGAAGCCGCGGAAGAACTCATCGGAGACCACGCGATCACCGAAGCGGAACAGCATCTCAAGAGCAATGCGCAGGAAGAGGACAAGCTGCGTGAAGTCCGGCCGCTGGATGTGTACATTCTGGAGGCGCAGCAGGCATATGCTGATGCGCTGATGGACGGAGACGCAAGGGAGATCAAATCGTGCGCGGCCACCCTTCTGGCCGCAAAGGCCGTGGAGGAGTTTATCCGGTACGGGGAGAAGGTCGACGCGGAGATGGCCCGGCGCTTCAAGGCTGCCGCCGACAGCGGCAGCGTCGAAAACCTCAATGACAAGTGGAAGGATATTGTCGTTGTAGACGGCAAGGTCCAGAAACTGGTAGATGGGATCAAGATGACGCCCAAATTCGAAGAACTCCTTGACGGGGCAGCCCCCGACGATCCGAACACATTCGGAGAGAAGATCACGACAACGGCGGCCGCCGTTGGCAGGAACGCCGTCCTCTGTGTGCAGGCGGCAATGAAGCTGCGTAATGGAGCGAACAAGGGAGTCGGCGGAGAGCCGATCGGTCCGAACAACATCAAGCCGGTCAAGGCGAATGACCTCGGCAAGGCGGGCCCGGGCGGCCCCGCCGGTCAGGAACCGCCCAAAAAGCAAAAGCCGCCTAAAGTCAAGGGCGGCCCGAGCATCTGACCGAAGCGGCGATCCATCAGGAAATCAGGCACATCATTTCCAAACTCCGCAAGGAGAGAAATGATGCGCCTGCATCTGTACTGTGGCTGCTTTTTCATGATCCGGTCCGGGATAAATTCATGGACATGATAACGAATGGTCAAGGCCATTGAAAAGCGAGGCCAACATTGCCCCTATTCCGTATGGATCGGCTGCGCCATGTTTGACAAAAAGCATCTGTGTTCCGATGAATATTGTCAAGACGGTTTTTCAAATGAAACTGTAAACAGACCGGATTCGCAGAGTATTTCGGGCAGGAATGGCTTGAAATCAGGTGAGAAAAATCAATCGCAACTTGCAAGTGCAAGTTGGACACCTGCACGGTAAAAATTAGTTGGAAGTTTGGCAAATCAGAAGGATTGACACTCCCCATGGCTAAAGGCAGGGGCTTTACGGCACTTTCGATAAACTGTTATGACAGAGAAAGAAAAAATGCAGAAGCAAATGCTTTATGATGCAAATAACGACAGAGATTTATTGGACGAGAGAGTCAAAGCAAAAGACCTTTGCTATCAGTTCAATCAACTGCACCCGTCCGATGAAGAAGGACAGCAAATGCTTATGAAAAAGCTGATCGGCAAGACAAAAGGAGCATTTTGTGTTATTGCACCTTTTTGGTGTGATTATGGCTATAATATCGAAATTGGAGAAAACTTCTTTGCTAATCATAATACAGTTATTCTTGATGGAGCAAAAGTGAAATTTGGCGATAATGTGTTTATTGCACCGGATTGTGGCTTTCATACAGCCGGACATCCGATTGATTTTGAACGTCGAAATCAGGGATTAGAGTATGCCTATCCCATTACTGTTGGCGATAATGTATGGATTGGTGCAGGAGTTCAGGTTATGCCCGGAGTTACAATTGGAAGTAATGTTGTTATTGGCGGCGGAAGTGTTGTTGTTAAAGACATACCGGATAATTCAGTAGCAGCAGGCAATCCTTGCAGAGTTATTCGAGCAATTACGGAAGAAGATAAAAAAACTTGCTGGGACAGATAAATTCCAGTTTGCAACCATCTTCCTTAAAGCGCAAAAACACCCCGCACCATGCGTCCTGTAAACGCGCGGTGCGGGGTGTTCATGAACTCGTTGAGCATGGGCGTGGTCAGTTCAGTAAAGTCCGTATAGACCGCTGCCCGCTATACGGCATCGCACTGGACGAAAACGGTGTCAGCCCCAAGTGCAGATATCGGAAAGCGTAACAGAACAACTTGAAACGCTTGGATTCATTTAGACGGCAGCACAGAGAGACTTCCCATATTCAGCAGGAGACATCTCCTGCGCGTGTTGGCCGCGTTCGGTCAACTTGGAATTGATTTGGGCAGCACTTTTTGATAAAATACAGGAGGAAGACGCGGAGCAGAATGGAGTAGCGAAGGGAAAACAGGCAGCGTCATGTCATTCCGGCAGTCGTACAGTCACACCATGACCATCCGCGTGCCGACCAGATTTATGAGGATGTAAGCAAGGTTGATGGCAGAATCAGCTGGGGCACGGTTACCACAACATGAGCTGTCCGTTCGACGACGGAAAAATCTGCCATGTTTGGGGGCCTGGCGCAGACAGGTTCGACAGCCGGACGGATCTGTATTACCACCTGATCTGTATGCGCTGCGGCACGGTGGTGGATGTCCCCATGGACTACCAGGAAAATACAGACCTAACAACTACCGAAAAAAACGGGTACTGGATCGACCGCCATAGAATGGTTGTGGAGGGGATCTGCCTGGACTACCAGAAAGAAGAAACGGACAGGTGATCGACAGATGCTACAAGCTGGAAAGGGCGCTGCTCTTCAGAATGATTCGCATGAGATTTTGCTGATGCGAAACCTCTTCGATTCGGCGGTCAGGCAGCTGTCGCTGAAATTCGAAATACTGAACAATGAGTTTAAGGTGCTATACGCGAGAAATCCCATCCACCACATTGAGGGGCGCGTCAAATCCCCGGGAAGCATTGCCGCAAAGCTCCTGAAGAAGGGACTTCCGCCAACCCTTGCGGCGGCATGGGAAAATATCAACGACATTGCCGGTGTTCGAGTGGTGTGCAGCTATATCGACGATGTGTACCGTGTGGCGGAAATGCTGGAACGTCAAAAGGACATTGAGATCATCAAGCGGCAGGATTACATTAAAGCTCCGAACTATAACGGCTATCGTTCGTTGCATCTGGATATACGTATGCCGGTGTATCTGTCAGATCGGACGGAATATGTGACGGCAGAGATTCAGATACGCACCATCGCCATGGATTTTTGGGCCAGTCTGGAGCATGATGTGCGCTATAAGGCGGACAAGGCTTCCCTGCCAGAGGGCATCAACGAGGAGATGTTTGCCTGCGCAGGAAAGATTGCCGAAATTGACCGGCAAATGCAGGATATGTACCGGCGCATCAAGGCTGCGGAGGATGGCATAGAGTTTTCAGATGTGGCCACAGCAGATGATCACGCGTAGTAGCCCCCTATATTCAACACACCACAAGGCTTATGTAAGGCCTCGCACGATGCAGGCCACGGTCAACGAACCGAGAACCCCCGCTTTAGACGCGGGGGGTGTCAATGAAAGAACCGGAGGGGCGTAGATGCCATGGACCCGAGAACTCAAGCAGAACATTATGTTTCAGCTGTCTCACAATCTCTGCTTGCCTGTACGAGACACAATATGCTATACTGTGCCATGCGAGAGTGAAGAACCTGACGGTGCTGAGCGCAGTCACAGTTCAGAAATTGAAGGGCGTGAGAACGGCGCACGAGCCTGAGTTGCTGCGCTTCCCTTTTATAACGATTAATAACGAAAGGCCGGATGAAACACCTATGAACCAAAAAGAACTCAACGAGCTGCGCCGCCGCTGGAAGCCCGAAAAGAATGCCGTCAGCCGAATTTATGGCTGTTTTGTCAACAGCAGCCGCGAGATCGTTGCCGATTTGGATGAGCCCCTTGGCATCATACCGCAGGAGGAAGCGGAAAAATACCTCAGTCTGCTGAAAAAGGCTCTGTCGGGAACGCTGGGGAAAAACCTGATTGACATTGTGTTTTCTACCCAGCAGATCATGGAGGAAGATGAACATAAGCTGTTAATGAAACTGCGCTCATCCGGCCTAAAGGACGATCAGGTGCGGCAGACCTTCTATCAGAAAGTTATCCAATCTTTAGACATGGGAGGTAGCGGCTATCTGCTGCTCTTGGCAAACGACACCTACGACATCCCGCATAGGAGCAAGGACGATACCCCCCAGGTAGATGCTTCTGATGAAGTTTTCTCCTATATTGTGTGCGCAGTGTGTCCTGTCAAGGCAGGAAAACCAGAATTGGGCTACTTCTCCGGGGATAATGAGTTTCACTGCGCTGCCAGTCAGATCGTGTCCGCACCGGAGCTGGGATTTCTTTTTCCTGCTTTTGATGACCGCAGAGCCAATATCTATAATGCGTTGTTCTACTCCCGTAAAGCCGGTGAACTGCATCAGGAGTTCATTGACGCGGTGTTCCATACCGATCTGCCTATGTCGGCTGCGGAGCAGCGGGAAGCCTTTGAAGCGGCTCTGTCGGAGGCGTTGGGCGGTTCATGCAGTCTGGAGATCGTACAGGCAGTCCATGAGCAGCTTGCAGCAAGGATCGAAGCGCATCAGGAGGAAAAAGACCCGGAGCCGCTGGCGGTCAGCCCCGACGAGGTGAGCAAAGTCCTTTTGAACTGCGGTGTTTCAGAGGAGCAAGCGGAGGTATTTCAGACGGTCTGTGGGAAACGGTTCGGCACAGGCGCTGTTCTCAACCCGGTCAATCTGATTGATACCAAAAAAGTGGAGCTGAGAATGGAAAAGATATCACTCTCCATCGCCTCTGAATACATCCATCTTGTGGGAGCGAAGGTCATTGACGGCCGGAAAGTGTTGATCATTCCGGTGGAAGATCATCTGGAATTCAACGGGCTTGCCGTCGATGTCAACACTGACAAGGAATAGCCCAAAATGTACGTTGCAAAGTTCCGCAGTAATCCAAAGGGGGGGCTCTTACGGCGCGGCGATATAGATTAGCAAGGAAACAGAAAAAAATTGCGCTTACGGCTGCGGCTAAAATCCTGGGCGTTTCACAGCCGACATTGAGTGCATGGGAGGGAGAGCGGAAGAATCCTTCTGTAGACTCCCTGATTCGGATGTCCGAGCTTTACGGCGTGAGTGTGGACTTCCTTTTGGGTCTTCCGGAAATCCGATATCATCGGGCAGACCTTCTCCGGCCGATTCCATCGGATACTCTGCCAGCTTTCCATGAAACGCCGGTTTTTTCAAGCCGATACGGCTGGGCAATGGTGGATACGATGGAGGGAGAACTTCTTTTTGCAAGCGGTATGCGTCTGCCGCTCGCGGATGCATCCGAAGTGTATGCTCTGCCGCCGACTTTTGCAACGCCCGGTGTGGAAACAGATATACCGCTGCAAAAGAACGATCTTGCGGGATACGATGCCGTATGGGTTGAGCCGGTTTCCATGGACACCACTTTACGAGATGAGCTTCGCGGCTGGTATCATGTGAAAAAACGATTTGCGGAAAATGAGGCAGGACAGCGATTCTACTTTGATTTCTATGGTGCAAAATGGCTTGCCTTTGCAAACGGTCCGGGAAATATATGAACGGCGTTTGCCTCCCTGATCTGCGGCTAAAATAGAAAAAGCAAGTTCCTTCTGCATCGCATTGAAGTGCAGAAGGAACTT
>CAVHGF010000068.1:0-7969 GCA_963635625.1 Treponemataceae bacterium
AATCTTTTTGTCCGCAGTGGCAGCTATGCTGACCGCCTTTGGCCTTTGTGCCCAGGCTCAGCATACGGTACACGGAACAGTTTCCGACTCCGACGGATTGCCAATCCCGGGAGCATCTGTGGTCATTCTGCGTACTCATCTGGGTACTGTCACGGATGACGCGGGGAAATTTACCATCAAATGTGAAAAGACTGATGCCCTTGAGTTTTCTTCTATGGGCTACACTTCTGTAACTCAAAAAGTTGACGGCAGGGGGACTATAAATGTCACCCTTTCGGAGGACATATCCGCTTTGGAAGAAGTGGTCGTAGTGGGTTACGGTACTCAGAACAAGGCCAATCTTACCGACGCCGTCAGCTCGGTGAAGGGCTCGGAACTTTTGAAATCGCCTTCGACCGGTATCACATCGATGCTGGGAACGAGGGTTGCAGGTGTCGTGTCCCTGCAGACAAGCGGTCAGCCGGGCAACGATGCGGCATCGCTTCTGGTCCGCGGCCAGGGCGCCATCTGCATCGTCGATGGTATCAAGCGTGACATCAATGAGATAGACCCTAACGAGATAGAGAGCGTGTCCGTTCTGAAGGATGCCACGTCCGCTTCGATGTATGGTCTGGACGCTACGGCGGTCATCCTGGTCACGACCAAGCGTGGAGATACGCAGAGGACCAGAATCACCTACAACGGAGAGTACGGTATCAGCACCAACACCTCTATGATAGAGATGCTCGACGGTCCGGAGTACGCTTATTGGTATAACAGGTCAGACGAATTGGACTGCCAGGCTACGGGCAAGGAATTCACACCGGTCTTCACGTCGCAGCACGTGCAGTGGATGAAGGAAGGCTCGCACGGATGGGGGAATACCGACTGGTACAAGAAGACGTTCGGCACGGGAACTACCCAGAGGCACACGGTAAGTGCCACCGGAGGTAACGACCGTTCGAAGTTCTTCACTTCCATAGCATATTATGACCAGAACGGTAACGTGCAGAATTTCAACTATAAACGTTACAATATCCGCTCTAATGTGGATACGAAGATAACGGACAACCTGTCTTTCGAGATGAATCTCGCAGGCCGTCTTGAGGAGAGGAACCAGCCTGGTTTTTCTGCCAATCCTGACGACTGGAGCAATATCCCTCAGCAGGCGGTACGCGCACTCCCTTATGTTCCGGAGTATTACGAGATCAACGAGGTTACATATCCTGTATCCACACGAACGGCGTCTTCCTGGGTGAATCCTCTTGCAGCCGCTACCGACACCGGTAATTCCAACACCCGCAACGCTTATCTCCAGAGCAACGCGTCCCTGCGATGGGACACTCCTCTCAAGGGCCTTTATATCAAGGCTATGGGCTCTTACGATATGATGTTTCAGAATTCCAAGAGACTTGCAGTTCCTTATTACACAGCAGTGCTCACTCTTCCTGTAGCGGGGACCACCGACCTTTCTTACAGCAAACAGGCCGATGCCAGGGGAACTTCCACCACTCTTTCAGAATCGGCGTACTATAACTACTCCATAACTTCCAACCTCAGTGCCAATTTCGAACGCGAATTCGGTCTTCACAGCATTAATGCCATAGCGCTGGTGGAGACCCGCGAGGTGAAATCGCACACTATAGGGGCAACCGGTTACGGTCTGGATTATCTGAGTATGGCGGAACTTTCCAAAGTTACCAATAAGACGGGTGACGGCTCAGAGAAGATTCCGAGCATCTATGGAAGTTCAGCCCACAACAGGGCTGCCGGTTTTGTCGGACGACTCAATTATGCTTATGATCAGAAATATCTGGTGGAGCTGTCCTGCCGCCACGACGGTTCGTACATATTTGCCAATAAGGCCGGTGCGCGTTGGGTGACTTTGCCTGGTATCTCACTGGGCTGGAATATGCATAGGGAGGATTGGTTCAACACCTCTGTGGTAAACACTTTGAAACTCCGTGCAAGTGCCGGCAAATCAGCTACTTCCAACGGACTTGGAGCGACGAACTACATAGACCTGTTCAATTACAGCAATAATCAGGTGGTGATAGGAGGCGTCAATCAGGCTATGGTATACGCTTCCGTCATAGGAAATCCTAATCTTACCTGGTCGAAGATCAACAGCTACAACGTGGGCTTTGATATGGTGGCTTGGAAGGGTCTTCTCGGATTGGAATTCGACGTATTCTACAAATATGAATACGATATCCTCTCAAGCGTGACCGGCGCATATTCTCCTTCAAGAGGCGGTTATTACTACTCTTATGGTAATGAAAACAAGAAGGATTATCGCGGTTTCGACTTCACCCTGCGTCACGACAATTATATAGGTGATCTCAACTACGGTGCGAAACTCACCTTCACCTATGCTTCGCGCAGATGGCTCTATTATGCTGGAGATTCGGAGAATGCGCCTGAATATCAGAGGCTTACCGGTAAAGAGGTCGGTTCTCTGTACGGTTATATAGCAGACGGACTTTTCCAGAGTGAAGATGAGATACGCAACAGCGCCGTGATGGCTGACAAGGCCGTGGCACCGGGATATATCAAGTATGTCGACAGAAACGGTGACGGACAGATCACTTACGCCCAGGATATGGGTTATGTGGCCGCCAGCGCTTACCCTAAGGTTCAGGGATCCTTGAACATCTATGCTTCCTGGCGCGGATTCGATATGGATATGCTTTGGCAGGGTGCGGCAGGCCGTACGGTATCTCTTACCGGACAGTACACAGCGACAGGTTCTGAGGGCATAATGGATAACACCTTCCTTACCAAGCCGTTCTATCACGGAGGCAATTCTCCGCTTTTCCTTCTCGAACGTTCCTGGACGCCGGAAAACACGAGCGGCGAATTCCCTCGCCCTTCAATTACCCCGCTCAGTTCGAACAACGCCTTTTCTTCTACGTTCTGGTACAGGGACGGCAGTTACCTGCGTCTGAAAACTCTTCAGATAGGATACACCCTTCCTCAGAAGTATACCATAAAGGCGGGCGTATCTTCTGCCAGAATCTATGTGCAGGGCTCGAACTTACTTACTTTCAGTGGATTGACCAAATATAACATAGACCCGGAACAGCCTGGTGTCAACAACGGTTACTATCCGCAGCAGAAAGTTTATCAGCTGGGCGTCAAACTTACATTCTAAACGGAGGAATTGATTATGAAGAAATATATCGCAATTTTAGCCGTATCGGTCAGCCTTGTTTCCTGCAATGCGTGGATGGATAATGTTCAGGACTCTTCGCATCTTACGGAGATGGCCATCTGGGAGAACGAGGACACGGCGAACAATTATATCAACGGATTCTATACTTATATACATAAATACGGGTCCTTCGGTGACAACCAGTTCGGAGGATCGCTTACCGAAAGTCTTACGGATGAGCTGAAATACGGCTCCGAGGCGCTTGGCCCGAAGGCCGGACATCCTAACAACTATGTCACCAACCCTAAGGCCATCACTCCTGACGGATGCTATTACAGCATATGGACTACGGCATACCAGCAGGTACGCCGAGTGAACGGATTCCTGGCTTCGATGGAGAAATTCTCTCATTTCGACGCTCAGACCAATACCCTGTACGAGGCGCAGGCGAGGTTCTTCCGCGCTTATCTGCATTTCCAGATAGCGAGACGTCATCCGAAAGGGATAATCTATTATAAGGAACTGCCTGTATCGAATGACAAGGCTTTAAGCACTCCGGAGGAGTTCTGGGAGGAGATTTATCAGGATTTCCTGTTCGCCGCGAAGAATCTTCCGGCACAGTGGCCTTCCGCCCAGAGCGGACGCCTCACGAAGTACGGAGCTTGGGCTATGATGTCCCGTGCGATGCTTTACGCGCAGAGGTGGCAGGATGCTTATGATGCTGCCGATTCAGTCATCCAGTCGGGCAAATACGCACTGGTGAGCGAATACAAGAACTCGTGGAAAGGCGGCAACAGCGAGTCAATCATAGAGTTCAACTATAACAAGAACGGTGTGACTCACAAATTTGATCAGGATTATGTTCCGCTTTGCTTCGGTTATGATTACGGTGCGCTTGGCACTCCTACCCAGGAGATGGTGGAAAGCTATGAGTGCGCGGACGGAAGCGTGTATGACTGGAGTCCATATCACGACGGTTCTTTGAAGACCAGACCTGATTACGAGAAATTGGAGCCGCGATTCCAGGCCACCGTATTCTATAACGGCAGCAGTTGGGGTTCGGACGGCTCGCAGAAGATGGATTGCTCTGTGGGCGGAACCAATGGTGAATTTATGAAATACGGTTCGGCTCCATATTCGTACGGCAAGACCACTACGGGTTATTTCCTCAGAAAGCTCATAGACGAGTCGCACACTGACCTGAAAGGCATCTATAGTACGCAGACTTGGGTGGAACTCAGATACGCCGAGGTGCTTTTGAATAAGGCTGAGGCCGCATACAGGCTTGGCAGGAATGACTATCAATCACCTATGAACGAGGTGCGCGCCCGCGTGAATCTGCCTGCGAAGAACACGACAGGTGAGACTTGGTTCAAGGATTACAGAAGAGAGAGGAAGGTGGAACTTTCTTACGAGGGCCATCAGTTCTGGGATTTGAGAAGATGGAATCTTGCCCATATCGAACTTTCGGGCTATCAGTGCCACGGATTCAGAATCACAGGCAGCACTTTCAATTATGAGTCCTGCGATCTGGCTGACCGCCAGTTTACCGAGAATCTGTATTGTCTGGGAATCCCTACGTCAGAACTCAGGGAGAATGATTTGATAACAGAACAATTTGACGAGTGGAAGTAATATGAAAAACATTTTCAAATATATGGCCGTGACTGTCGGCGTCCTTTCCCTTTCCTCTTGCCAACAGCCCGAGTTCAAGTATCCGGACGTGGCGACCAAGGGGATAAACAGCCTGACCGCTTATTTTATAGACGACAACAGCGACGAGAATAAATTCAGTTCGGAGATCGATTACGAGAACCACGTCATTACTGTCGTATTCCCGTACACGTATCCAGCCAATACGAATTATCATCTGGAAGAGTCCGACCTTGAGAAGGTCAAGGTGGTGGCAGGACTGGATGACAACTGCTACCTATCTCCGGCGGTCCTCGTTATGGACCTTACCAAGGATAATGTCATAACGCTGGTCAATCAGAAAAAGGAAAAGATAGACTATGTGGTCCGCGGCGAGATAAGAAAGAGCGCTGAGTGTGCCGTAACCTCATTCAAACTTGTGGATCAGAATCTTACGGGTGTAATTAACGAGAGTGCCAAAGAGATATCCATCATTTATGACGACACTCCGGATCCGCAGCTGGCGAAGGTGGAACTTTCATTCGGCGCCACCATTACGGGAAGCGTGAACCCTACCGTTACTGCTTGCGACTACAGTTCTGACGTGGTCTTCACGGTTACGGCGCAGGACGGCAAGACATCGGCCGATTACACCGTCAAGGTGCAGCTTCCGTCGACTCTGGACAAGGGTGCCCGTCCTAACAGCGGCAAGGTGCTCTGGAACGTCAAGCTCAAGGAATCCTATAACCTCGCCACTCCGTTTATGATGACCTCTATGGCAGTGATAGAGGATTATATAGTGCTGAACACCCGTGCGGAGGATCTTCTGGTAGTGGACAGGAAGACAGGAGAAAAGGTGGGAAGCATCGCACTTCCGTTCAAGGGAAACCTCACGAACTTCAAAGTTACAGGAGACGATACGGACAACATCCTGGTCAGCAACCTGTCAAGTGCCGAGCTTCTGGTTTATAGAATCAAAGGAATAGACGGAGAGCCGCAGGAGTATATCCGTTACGACACCGGCGGCAAGTCTTATGGCCGCGGAATCTCCATAGCCGGTTCTCTCGACTCGGATGCCATAATCGTTATGCCAAGATTCCAGGACACTTGGTCGTTCCTGAGATGGAAGGTTACGGGCGGAGTCCTCAATCCTGTACCGGAAGTGGTCGACATCAACTGCTCCATCAACGAGGGAGGCTGGGTGTATAATTGTGATATCGTACCTACAAGTGCGACAGACACCCAGGCGGACTATTTCGTCAACTCTTACGGCAAGCTCACCAATTCCGTGTCCGGAGTTGACAGAGGTACTGTCTGGATAGAGGGGGCTGGCAATACGCTTCGTTGCAACAGCGCATTCTCTTCTGCCAACTGGGTGAGAAACGCCGGAGATTACGTCAAGTTCAACGGAGTAGGCTTCTATGTGGCCAATTCGGTCAACTCGTTCACTTGGGGGTCAGACGACAACGTCTATCTGTACGATCTGGGAGACGGTAATCTGGATAACATCTTCTGGCAGACCGAGTCCGGCACCTACGGTTCTATGGCGGTACTTGCCGAGGCCAATGGAAACGCTTGTGCGGACGTGGCTCTCAAGGTGTCAGACAACGGATATTATATGTATCTGTATTTCTTCTTTGCAGGCGGACGTATGGTATGCGTGCAGTTCGACTGTCTGGATATGTAAAGATGATTGGAGTTTCGACTTGCGAAACTTGAGTGATGATGAGAATAAGAAGTTTTATAATGATGCTTGCAGCGGGGCTTTTATGCCTCGCTGCTTGCGATGCCGATAAAGGACGGTTTCATACTCCGGAGTGGGAAGACCCTTCAGACGAAAAGCCGGATGAAAAGCCGGAACCCTCGCAAGAAAAACCGTTCTATATCTGGGTGGATGCCGCCGCCAATTTTCCTGATTTTGCCAATTCCAAGGAGAGTATCCTTCGCGATCTGACAAAGGCCCGCGATGCCGGGTTCACCGATATCGTGGTGGATGTACGCCCTACTACAGGGGACGTGCTGTTTTCTTCGAATGTCGCGCACAAGGTGGATTGGCTCGGGGCCTGGGTCAACGGGACGTATTCCAAGGTCGAAAGGACTGCCGATTGGGATTATCTTCAGGCATTCATTGATGCGGGACACTCTTTGGGACTGAGGATACACGCAGGTCTGAACACTATGGTCGGAGGCAAGAGTACTGGGCTTGGCGCGCAGGGGCTTCTCTGCAGGGACGCATCCAAAAAGGAATGGGCCACCACATATAATCTGTCCACCGGTTTGGAGAATGCCCTTGATTGCGGTAAGGAACTGTTTTTCAATCCGTCGCATCCTCAGGTACAGGAGTATCTGCTTTCTATTCTGAAGGAAGTCGCCGCGTATGAGGACTTGGACGGAATTATTCTCGACCGGTGCCGTTTCGCCGGACTTCAGAGCGATTTTTCCGAGGAGAGCAAGAGCCAATTCCTGAAATACAGCGGCTTGGTGTCATTGAATTGGCCTACGGACGTGATGCCTGTCGGTGCTACTTACAGCAGTGTTCAGAATATGTCCTCTCCCGCCAAGTATTATAAACTCTGGCTCGAGTGGAGGGCGAAAGTCATTCACGATTTCGTGGAAAAGGCCTCCGAGGCGGTTCACGCGGTAAATCCCGATATTAAGTTTGGGGTATATGTAGGAGGTTGGTACTCACAATATTACGATGTGGGCGTAAATTGGGCGAGCCCTAAATATCAGACCTCGTCCTTCTATTCGAAATGGGCGAGCGAGAAGTATTCCACTTATGGATATGCCGATCATCTCGATCAGATGCTCATCGGAGCCTATGCTTCACCGGGAGCCGTTTATGGTACAGGTGAATGGACTATGCAGGGCTTCTGCCTGAAGGCGGTGGAAAAGATAGGTTCGGCTTGTCCGCTTGTCTGCGGAGGACCTGACGTAGGAAACTGGGATACGGCCGGGAAATACACCCAACAGGAGGAGAACCAGGCTATAGTCAATTCAGTGAAAGCTTGTTACGATGCGTGCGGAGGGTATTTTCTCTTCGATATGATACATCTCAAGCAGGCTTCCCAGTGGGAATATGTCAAGGAAGGAATAGATAATGCGTTAAAGTAATTTAAAAAGTAATTTAAGTTTCGCAGGTGCGAAACTCCTATATATTCGGACTGTAAGGCCGAAAGCAAGTCCCGTTCCCGAGGAAAGGGA
>CAVHGF010000069.1:0-7798 GCA_963635625.1 Treponemataceae bacterium
CCGTCCCTGCCCGGCAGGTTCAGATCCAATAGAATAAGATCATATTTTTCAACAGCAATCAGTTCCAGCGCCTTCTCTCCGTTGTAGCAGTAATCCACGCTGTATGCCAAGCGCCGCAGGCTGCGGACAATCGTCTCGCACAGCGCGCGCTCGTCCTCTATTACCAAAAGGTGCATGAACGCCCTCCTTCTTATGTTTTGTTGTCATGTTGTTTTAATTATAGCAAAACCGGATAAGGTTTGTGTTAATTTTTCGTTCTTAACAGGGACTTTAATCTCCCTGCGCTATGATAGCCACAGAAAAATGAAAGGGTGATGGAATTGAGCCATGGGAAAAAGGCGGCGGCGCAGGCTGCGCTGCTGATGATTGGAGCCGCCATGCTGTGCTTTGGCGTCTGGCGGGGCGAGGCGGCGACGGTGCTGAGCAAGGCCGTCAAACTATGTCTGGAGTGTGTGGGCATTGGGTAAAAAGCTTTCAGGCGTATCACAGCTCATATCCCGCTTCCGGGGCTGGATACAGGCGGGGGCGACTTTATTGACCAACCTGCACCTGCCGAATTTCCTCAAGGGCGGCATCTATCAGGGCGCGGGGAAAACCGTCTGTGTGCCGGGGCTGAACTGCTATTCCTGCCCGGCGGCCTCGGGCGCCTGTCCCATCGGGGCGTTTCAGGCGGTGGTGGGCTCGTCCAAGTTCGGCTTCTCCTACTATATCACAGGCTTTCTTATCCTGCTGGGGGTGCTGCTGGGACGCTTCATCTGCGGCTTCCTGTGTCCCTTCGGCTGGTTTCAGGAGCTGCTGCACAAGATCCCTGCAAAAAAGCTCTCCACAAAAAAGCTGAAGCCCCTGACCTATTTGAAATACGCCGTTCTTCTGGTGATGGTTTTCCTGCTGCCGGCGCTTGTGGTGAACGATGTGGGCATGGGAGACCCCTTCTTCTGCAAATACCTCTGCCCGCAGGGCGTGCTGGAGGGAGCCATCCCGCTGTCCCTCGTCAACTCCGGCATTCGGGCGGCTCTGGGCAGCTTGTTTACCTGGAAGTTCAGCATCCTGCTGGCGGTAATTGTGTTGAGCGTGCTGTTCTACCGCCCGTTCTGCAAGTGGCTCTGCCCGTTGGGTGCGTTCTACGCACTGTTCAACAGGGTGTCCCTCTTCCAGATGAAGGTGGACAAAAGCAAATGTGTCTCCTGCGGGAAATGCGCCAAGGCCTGCAAGATGGATGTGGATGTGACAAAAACGCCCGACCACGCCGAGTGTATCCGCTGCGGGATGTGCGTGCGTGCCTGTCCGACGGGCGCCGTGCGATTCCGTTACGGCTTCGGAAACGGTAAGGATAAGATAAAAGCGGCAGAAGCGCCGCAGAGAAACAACAATAATAAGGAGGAACAAAACAGATGAATAGGACGAATGCTGCCAGCAGACTGCTGGCGCTGATGATGGCGGTTCTGCTGGTGATGATGATGGCAGCCTGCGGCGCGAATAACGAGAGGAAAGACGATATGAGTGGCAAAGACATGAAAGCGGAAATGACCGCCGAGGAGGCGGCCGCCAAATTCAGCGAGCTCAAGGCGCAGGAGGCTGCGCTCCTGTCGGAGAATGCCGAGCTTTGGGAGAAGGTTTTTCTGGCGATGGATAAGAACAGTGCCATGACCATGATTGAGGATGGAAAAAACTACGGCGACTATCTGCTGGAGACCATTGAAACCATAAAAGATCAGTTTACCGCCGATGAGTTGAAGCTGGTTCAGGAGGCGGCTGGGAAGATCCGCGAGTTGGAGGCTGAGCTGACGATGCTGGAGGAGAAATATCCCGAGGCGGCGCAGATGGCGATGGACAGCGATATGGATCAGTCTCCGGACAGCATGAGCGTGCCCGCCGATACCGGCAATATGCAGAAATTTCCCGCCTTTGAGGGCAGGGATCTGGACGGGAACGAGGTTAAGAGCGACGAGCTGTTCTCCGGCAACGCCGTCACCGTAGTGAATTTCTGGTTTACCACCTGCGGCCCATGCGTGGGTGAGCTTGCCGAGCTGGACGCGCTGAATAAGGAGCTGGCGGAGAAGGGCGGCTCGCTCATCGGCATCAACGCCTTTACGCTGGACGGCGGCGAGACGGAGATCGCCGACGCGAAGGATGTGTTGATGAAGAAAGGTGCAGCCTATCAGAACGTGTATTTTGACTCCGACAGCGAGGCGGGAAAGCTGGTCGGGACGATCTATGCCTATCCCACCACCTATGTGGTAGACCGCAGCGGCAATATTGTGGGTGAGCCCATCGTAGGAGCCGTCACCAGCAAAACGCAGATGGAAGCGCTAAGATCGCTCATTGACAAGACTCTCGCCGCCGATATGGGCTAAAGGCCTTACAGAAAGGAGACCGCCATGCAAAAGAAACCATGTAAACTGACAGGAATTCTGCGCTCTGCCGTGCTGGCTGCACTCGGTGCTGCCGGAGGCTGGCTGTACCACCGATACGTAGGCTGCAGCGCAGGTACCTGCGCCATTGCGTCAAACCCCTGGCTTTCCGCCGGCTTCGGCGGTGTAATCGGGCTGCTTCTGGGACTCGTCCTGCGGCCGAGTTGCGGAGACTGCCGGAACTTTGGCAGCACAGAGTGAGAACCCCTCTGCGAAAGGAGGATGCACTATGATCCGAAGAGCATTGCTGCTTCTGCTTGCTGCGGTATTTTTTCTGAGCGGCTGCACCGTCCTGTGGAATACGCTGAAGAAAACGGAAGCACAGAAAACGGAAATGAGGGAAACAGAAATCATCGAACCGTCCCCGGATATGTCTGGTGAGGAGAGTATGTATATGGATACCACGGAAAATGTCATTTACCTGGCGGGCGGCTGCTTCTGGGGCATGGAGCAGCTCATGCAGTCCATCCCCGGCGTCCTTGATGCCCAAAGCGGTTACGCCAACGGCACCTGCGAGGCGGATGCCGATTACAAAACCGTCTGTGGGGGCACCACCGGGTTTCGGGAAACCGTGCGGGTGGAGTATGATCCGGATCAGGTGAGCCTTGACGCTCTGCTGCTGGCCTACTTTTATGTCATTGACCCCACGGTGGAGAACCGACAGGGAAACGATGTTGGCAGCCAGTACCAGACCGGCGTCTATTATACCAACGACAAAGCAAAAGAGACGGTGGAGCGCATCGCGGAGCTTGAGCGTGGCCGCAGTGAGAAATTCTTTGTGGAGATTGGACCGCTGAAAAACTACTATCCCGCCGAGGACTACCATCAGGATTATCTGGAAAAGAACCCGAACGGCTACTGCCATATTCCAAAAGCGGAGATGGAGCTGTTCTCCAAGCTGCACATCGATCCGGGCGACTATCAGAAGCCCGCTGCGGAGGCCATCCGGGATAAGCTGACGGAGGAGCAATACCGCGTCACCCAGGAGAACGGCACGGAGAGAGCCTTTACCGGTGAGTTTTGGAACCAGTTCGAGAAGGGAATCTATGTGGACGTCGTCACCGGTGAGCCGCTCTTTTCCTCTACGGATAAGTTCGAGAGCGGCTGCGGTTGGCCCGCCTTCACAAAGCCCATTGAGGAACCCGCGGTGGTGGAGCTGGAGGACAACAGCTTTGGTATGCGCCGCACGGAGGTCAGAAGCCGCGCCGGAGACTCCCATCTCGGCCATGTATTCACCGGCGACCCGGAATCACCCAACGGCGTGCGCTACTGCATCAACAGTGCTTCCCTCCGCTTCGTACCTTACGAGAAGATGGAGGCAGAGGGCTACGGGTATCTTTTGTATCTGTTTGAATGATTGGTGACCCCAGATAAGGATAAAACTTTGAACGACAGTCGTGCATAAAGAATGACAAGAACAATCGCAGTGCGAATGCAATCAGGAATCTACAACAAAGCCCATATATGGAAGATAATTCCTCACAACAGGAATGCTTTTTGTGCCGATATTTACGCAGGTATTCAATACTTGAATGATATTTTTGCAGAAATTCTGCAAAAACAGAGAATAAATATTGACTTGAGCAGATTTAGTGGCTATAATATAAGTGAAAAACAAGAATGCTACAAATAGGGGGAGCTATCTCGTGTTGATCCAATTTACGGTTGAGAACCACAGATCTATCAAGGATAGTGCAGTGGTCAGTTTTGTTGCATCTAAGGATAAGAGCTTAGAAGAATACCTGCTTGCACTGGATGCAAAAAAGTCACTGCTTCCGTCTATCGCAATCTACGGTGCAAATGCCGCCGGAAAGAGCAATGTGCTTCATGCAATGATGACCATGCAGGAAATGGTCGTCGGTGATGCGGCCAAGGCTTCCAAGGGACAAAAGCTGCCATGGGAACCATTTGGTGGAACAAAGGCCCCGACTTCTTTTGAAATCGTATTCATCTACCAAAGCATCCGTTATGCCTACGGGTTTTCTTTTGATGCCAAGAAGATCCACACCGAATATCTTTACCATTGGCCCAATGGCCGGGAGGCGCTGATCTTCTCCAGAGAAAACGGAGTATATGAGTTCCGGGAAAATGTAACTGAGCAAATTACATTAAGTAACCGAACACCGGACAATAAGCTCTATCTGGTTTCCTCTAATGACTGGAATCTTCCCCAGACGGAGAATGCCTATAAGTGGTTTCTGGAAAAGCTTACCTTCTTGATGGATGAAGAGCTAGGAAACTCTGAAACCGTTGCACAGATCGTCAGTGGTGATGAGAAGAAGGCTCGTATCTTGAAGGAATTGCTGCTTGCAGATTTGGGCATTGCTGATGTTACCATTAAGAATCCTTCCGGTAAAGCCCCTGTCATCACGACTACACACCGCATTATCCATGAGGATGGGAGCACAGAGCATTTCCAGCTTCTGATGGATCAGGAATCTGCCGGAACGCAGCACTTTTTTGCCCGGATCGGTGGTTGGCTGCAAGCACTGGAAAACGGTGCATTGCTGGTGGTGGATGAAATTGAAGATAGTTTACATCCCTTGCTGACAAAGCGCTTGATTGAAATGATTCAGGACAAGGCTATCAATACACACGGTGCACAACTTCTGTTTACCACCCATGACGCTATGCTGCTTGACTTGAACTTTTTCCGCAGAGATCAGATCTGGTTTGTGGAAAAGGACGATAAGACCTGTGCCACAGAGCTTTATTCTCTGGCCTCGTTCTCTCCAAGGAAGGGCGAGAATGTCCGCAAGGGCTATCTTCAGGGACGCTTCGGTGCAATTCCCTTTATCGGAGGTAATGGGCTGTGGCAAAACTGAGAAAAGAATATGACCCAAACAAAACAGTACGGCGTAAACGCAGGCCGATCATCTACATCATCTGTGAGGGCAAGGAAACCGAAACCCTGTACTTCAAACATTTTCGTACACGGAATTGTCTGGTAGATATTGTGCCGATCTCGTCGAAGCATAAGGCGGCAGAACATCTGGTTAAACACGCTAGAGCATTACTTTCTCAGGCGGACTACTATCCCAAAGACGGTGATCAGCTTTGGTGCGTGTTTGACCGGGATGACAACAAGGATCATGAGCTACAGACAGCGGTTGAGTATGCAGAAAAGCATGGGTACAAAATTGCTTATTCTAATCCGTCCTTTGAATACTGGTATCTGCTTCATTTTGAAAAGCGAAATGGATACCTGAAAGATTGTGACGCTGTGATTGACATCTTGAAAAGCAAGGGTTATCTGACCGGTTACGAAAAAAGCACGGATGTCTTTGCACAGTTGCAGGGACAACAGCAGGAGGCAATTCAGCGGGCAAAGGACCGTGTGGCACAGTTAGAACAGGATAAAATTGTGATTGTCAGCAGCAACAGCAATCCGGCTACCACTGTATATACACTAGTTGAATTTCTGAACAGTCATAGCAGATAATAGGAACAAACTTAATCATAATTCATTTATCAACCGGAACGGATTATCCGTGTCGGTTTTACATAGCCGGAAGGTTCGATTTTCTAGTGAATGGGCTTGTATATGAATGACAAATGCCTGTTATTGGCTGCATGGCCGATAACGGGCATTATCTTTATTCTGTAGGTGGTATGAACTTATATTTGTGATAGCATATCCAATACCATCAACTTTTTCAAGCGACTTTTTTGAGAAATCAAAGCTTTCCCAAACGGCTTTCATCACAATCCTACAACTTTTGCGGTTTCAGAAGGATACACAGATGCTCAGTTACCCCGAGAACCTGCTTTCTTTCCTGCACCTCAATGAAGAAACGCAGCGTTAGGAATTGATGATGCGATCCGCCGGCCGCACGACAAGACCACTCTTCCTTAGCTCGCCGCGGGGACTTTTGAAAAATCGCACTTGCTAATTGGACGCAGATGTTTTAGAATAACGGCGCGAACTTTTTGCCTGTGCATGCATCTATAAAATGGCAAGACAAAATCGCTGATATCGACCCGGACATTCTGGGCCTTAGGAGGAATAAATTATGAAGAAACTGAAATGCATCCTGTTGCTCACCTTGTGTATGGCTTTGCTTATGACGGGCTGTGCCACCACTTCTCAGGGAAATGCTGCTGCGTCTGCCCCAACTGCTGCCACCACAACTGAGCCGACCGCTACAACTGAGCCGACGACCACGCCCGAGTCGACTGCGACAACCGAGCCAACTGCCGGTACTTCCGAGTCCACGGACGGTCGCGTCATCTACGCCGAGCAGATTGCTCGCTATGCTGCCGCCCTCTCCGAGCAGTGGGATTTGGAGAAGTACTACGACAACGACATGTGTGAGATGGTCGAGTCCTTTTACGAAGGCGACCCGATGGAGAATGTCGGGGTTGCCTTCCCTGATCTTGATTTTGACGGCAAGCCGGAGCTTGTCATCGGCGCCATCTACAATTCCGATAACGACCCTGCCATCTTCGAAATCTGGACAACCGATGCAAATGGTACGCCCAAGATGCTTGCACAGAGCCACTCCCGTGCCCGCTATTATATCGACTACGATGAGGCTGGCATGTGGTTCATCAGCTACGAAGCGTCCTACAGCGCGTTCATGCAAGGCTGTTATTATTACACTCTCTCCAACGGCTCGCTTTCCCTGATGCAGGCGATCGTTTACGATGGCAGCGTCAATCCGGAAGCTCCCTGGTATATGGCCGATGACGAGGACTGGGACGTCTCCAACGACTCGCCGATCGATGAAGCCACTTATAACAGCATCTGGGAATCCCACTCCAGTCGCTATGAAGTCTTCGACTACACCCCGTACACCGAACTGTAATCAAAAACAGCAATTGAACATGATTGAGTCGAAGATCTATGTAGGGTTGAACGATTTAACTACGAATACGCAGCTCTTTGAAAGCGAAAAATATATCAGAGTACTCCGTAGTGTGTGCTATTCGTATAAAGTGCCTTTTTCGTTCAATGTGCAAGAGGGCGGATACATTTATGAAAGCGGAGAATATGCCCGAGAAACGAGTCTGGTACTCACCCTTATTGACGTTGAAAAAGCCATTGTAAATGATATCGCCAAAGACCTGTGCGCATTTTTCCATCAGGAGTCTGTTCTGGTTACCGAAAATCAGATACAGGCATATTTTGTCCGTGAAACATTGGACTGCGGCAGCAAACGCAAGCAGAATGAGCCAAACAGTTGATTTGTTAAGCCCACATTGAAAGAATCCGGCCGCAAAACGGCCGGATTCTTATTTCTCGGTACCATTTAAAAGGGTGGCACTTTTCTTGTGTCCCAATATAAGCCCTGATGAGATCAGGCAAAACCTGCGGCAATGGACTTTCGCAGAGTTTGGCACTCTATCACAACACGCATGAAACCCGTTGAAACTACGGCATTTTA
>CAVHGF010000070.1:0-7768 GCA_963635625.1 Treponemataceae bacterium
TTAGTAATTCCTAAAAAATAACTTGGTACTTTTGCTGGTCTTTTTGTTCTAAATTCATTTGTTCATCAGTCACGTACCCCGGTACGCTCCTTCTTCACAAACAAATTTATCTACAAAAATCCTTTACAAAATTTTATCAACTTATTTTTTCATCATTACTTAATGATTTTATACTAATTTTGTAGCCCGATAAAAAAGACATATGAAAAAAGATCTTATACTCGTCGCATTTCTGACACTGTTATCCTTTGCATCAAGCTGTCAAGACAAACCCCAGGTGATGCTTGTAGCTTCATCTTCACCATACGCCAACCTCTATTCCCTCAACAGGAAAACGGGAGAGAGAGAAGCTTCAGATTTCGCCGTAAGAGGTTCATCGATAGAAGTTTTCCCGGAGAAGTTCATCACCGATGCGGACAGTATATATATAAAGGTAAGATTCCACAGGAAGGGAGACTATTATATCAATCAGAACAACATCACCTCCGACAGTCTGGACGTCGTGCGTGAGAAAAAGCTCTACAGCCGCAGCAGCGTGTCCCTCATAACAGACACCCTCCATTCGAAGATAGGAACCCTGGTAAAAAAAGGAAGCAGTGTACAGATCCTGGGAGCGAGCTATCCTGATCACAAAGGCGAAGTCTACCGTTACAAGGTAAGACATAACGGTGTAACCGGCTATATATATGCCAAATACCTCACACGCTCGAAAGAAAGCGCATCAAGGAGGTATATGAGCGAGAAATACGATTCCCTGCATCTGGCCGTCAGGAACAGTTTCGGCGGAGGTAAGGCCATAGACTGCGATTTCTACCCGTATGAGAAGCCATCCTTCAAAGACAACGTGATGCCTCAGTCCTGCTACAGCCTTTACATCAATTTCGCGCCCGGCAACATCGCGAACATAGACGCCTATATAGCATTGGCCAAGAAGACCAAGATAAACACCTTTGTCATTGACATAAAAGATAATGAGTGCCCCGGATTCAAAGCCGATGCGATGAAGCGCCACTCCCCTACGAACTACGCAAGAGCGTCTTCCAAAGGCGAGGAACTGTATCGCAGGGCCGTAGCCAGACTGCACGAAGAAGGCTTCTATGTAGTGGGGCGAATCACCTGTTTCAAAGACAGTTACTTCGTAAAGGACAACCCAACCAGTGCCATCACCGAGATAGCCACCGGACAGCCGTTCAAGCACAACAAGTCATATTGGCCAAGCGCCTATGACAGAAGCGTCTGGCAGTTCAATGTGGAATTGGCCAAGGAGGCTGTGCGCAAATTCGGGTTCAACGAGATAAACTTCGACTACGTGCGTTTTCCGGACAGGATGAACAGCATCGCCAATCTTGTGGACTACCACAACAAGTATAACGAGAGCAAGGTGCAGGCCATACAGCGTTTCGTAATGTACGCCTGCGACGAGATCCACGCTGTCGGTGCCTACGTATCGATAGATGTCTTCGGGGAGAGTGCCAATCCGGGTTACACCACCGCCTACGGGCAGTATTGGCCGGCCCTTTCCAACGTGGCGGACGTTATGTGCGGTATGCCTTATCCCGACCACTTCCCAGACGGATTCTACGGTATCAAGAAGCCTTGGAATCATCCGTATGAACTTATGTACCAATGGGGCAAGCGTGTTCAGGGACGTCAGGACGCCACTCCCAATCCTGCACGTGTGCGCACCTGGATACAGGCATATCACGTGATGAAACACGTCGATCCCGAGGGAATCGATTACGGCGCGGAGAACATAGAAAAAGAAATCCGCGGACTGTTTGCCGCGGATCTCACAGACGGATATATCACTTGGTTGTCTTCTTCGAGTCTCAGCCGCTATACGCAGCAGGCTCCTGCCTTCAAGATTGATTATTATCAGGAATATCAGCAGAAAAAGAAGAAATCGTCAGACAGATAGCTAATCCATCAAGATGCTTGTATACAAGGTGTTGTCAGAAGAATTACCCACGCCTATACGCCATCTTCCGGGCTCTACCGTCCAATTGTGATCGGCATCGTAGATCTCAAAGGTGTCCCTGTCCAGAATAAAGTCAACCCTTATCGTCTCTCCCGGTTCCAATGACACCTTGCGGAACGCCTTGAGCATTCGTTCGCGAGGCACAACGGAAGCGACCAGATCCGTAAGATAGAGTTGCACGACTTCTTCCCCGCGCACTGATCCCGTGTTGGTCACATCCACGCTCACCTGCACACTTTCACCTATCTTATAATGGTCCTTGTCAGTATCGGGCTCAGAAATCTCAAATGTCGTATAGCTCAGACCATATCCGAAAGGAAATTGAGGTCCGTTCTCTATGTCGGAATGATAGACATAGCCGAAAGTTCTGAGAGGATTATACTGAATAGGCACCTGCCCCACGTGACGAGGGAAAGTCTGGACAAGCTTGCCTGAAGGATTCACATCTCCGCAAAGCACATCACACACTGCAAGTCCACCTTCCGTTCCAGGATACCAGGCTTCCAGAAGAGCATCGCAGTTTTCAAGCACCTCGCCAAGACAGAGCGGCCTTCCGCTGAACAGAACCGCCACCACCTTCTTGCCCTGAGCCTTATACTTCTTAAGCAGATTTATCTGTTCACGGGCCAATTCCAATGTACCGCCGCTGACCCCCTCGCCAATCAACTCTCTGCTTTCACCTATGCATACCACGACAGTGGATGCGTCATTACTGAGTCGGAACACGTCCTTGGCCGCGCTCTTTACTCCTGTCACGTCTTCCGCCCTGCCGCCGGCACTCCAATTGCCGAGATAATCGATACCGCCGTCTGCAAACGGACCTGCCACGCTTATGCGCGAGCCTTTTTTCAGCGGGAGGACATCATCATTTTTCAGAAGCACCATACACGAGCTTGCAGCCGTGCGGGCCTGACGGCGTATCTGAGGGCTTCTGACTTCCTGCGCTTCTCTTTGTGTGTCGAAATAGCGGTACGGATCATCGAACAACCCCATCTGAAATTTGGCCATCAGAGCGTGATAGGCGGCATCGCGTATGCGCTCCTTGGACACCTTACCTTCATCATATAGCGAACGGAGATGACGGATAGTATACTCGGATGTCATATCCATATCAAGTCCGGCATTGATTCCCTTCATTACAGACTGTTTTTCATCGTCCTCCGCACCTTCCTTTATGGCATAGAAAAGAGTCTTCCAGTCCGACATAAGAAGTCCGCTGAATCCAAGCTGACGACGAAGCACGTCGTGCAGCAGAAATCTGCTGTATGACACCGGTATGCCGTCATAGATGGTGTATGATTCCATAACCGAACCCACACCTGCCTCTATACAAGCCTTATATGGAGGAAGATAGGTCTCCTGAAGCTCGCGCAGGGAGAATTCGCTGTTCAAGTAATCCCTTCCGGCACCAAGCTTGGCATATCCGGCGAAATGCTTGACGCAAGCCATTATGGTAGAAGGATCGGAAAGGTCGTCGCCCTGGAAGCCGCGTACTCTGGCCGCACCCATAACTCCGCTCAGATAAGGGTCTTCTCCGCTCGTTTCCATAATTCTTCCCCATCTGCCGTCTGTTGAGACGTCCACCATCGGTGCATAAGTGAGCTGTATTCCCGCAGCGGAAGCTTCACGCGCGATAGCGGCGGAATTGGCCTGAACCTGAGCGGGATCCCAGCAGCAGGCTTCGGCAAGAGGAATAGGGAAAATCGTGCGGTAGCCGTGTATGATGTCTTCGTGGAACATCAGAGGGATGCCCAAGCGGCTGGATTTCAGAGCGTCGTCCTGCAGTGAACGGTTCAAGTCCGCTCCGCAGCTTTTCAAAATAGCACCGACCTCGTCACGTGCTATGGCGGCTCTCACGACAGAGTCATTTGATTCCCATCTCGGAAGAAGATTCATCTGTGAAATCATCTCATCAATGGTCATCCTGTCCAGTAGATCGTTTACTCTACGCTCCAGAGGCTGTGAGGAATCCTTATACAGCGGAGTGCTGTCATCCTTACACGAATACAATAAGGATGCAGCACATAACAGAACTGCTAAACGTTTCATTTGTTTTGGTGTTAAAGTGGTAGTTTTGTTTGTTTTTATTTGTTGTAGATACTTCCTCCCAAGAATTCTCGAAGAAGTGAAGTAGCCGGGATTTCTTTGTCTGATACGGCTGTAAAATAATGTATGAACTTCAAAAGCCTGTGAGCTTCAGAATATTCCGGACAGTTTTTCGGTACGGTTCTGAGAATGGCATCCGCGTGGTTCCGAAGCACGGCGAACTCCACCAGATATGCCGAATTGAACATCACGTCCGCATTTTCCTGATATGGATAAATCCATTTCTGCTCTGCTTCCAGCACGCTTGGCCACTGCTTTATGGTGTCAAGTGCGGAAAAAGCTCCGACATTATAGTCACGCACTATGCGTCGCAGAAGACGATTGTCTGCCGGCGGTATGCAGTTATGGTTGTCAAGATTGATGCTGGTGAGCGTGGAGATGAAAATACGGAATTTGACCTTGTCATCGATCCTGTCCGTAAGCATAGGATTAAGGGCGTGTATGCCTTCCACCAGCAGGACACTGCCCTCGCGCAGACGCAGTTTCTTGCCATTATATTCCCTTTTGCCCGTAGAAAAATTGTACTTTGGCACTTCCACCTCTTCCCCGTCAAGAAGCCGGATGATATCTTTCTGCAGAGCCTCGTGGTCCACGGTATCGAAATTGTCGAAATCGTATTGGCCGTTAGGAAGTCGCGGGGTGTCCACCCTGTTTACAAAATAGTCATCAGTCGAGAAGGCTACAGGCTGCATTCCGCAGGCACAGAGCTGGACGCTGAGGCGTTTGCACACCGTCGTCTTTCCCGAGCTGCTCGGTCCGGTGATAAGAACCAGACGGACTTTGTCCGGAGAGTAATAACGCCGTTCTATCTCCTCGGCTATCTGCACTATCTTCTTTTCCTGCAATGCCTCGGATACCTGTATAAGCTGACTTCCATAGCCTTTGCGTATACGGTGGTTGACATCCCCCACTGTGTTGAGGCGCGTTATGATGTTCCACTTCAAGTTCTCGTTGAACATCGCATACGTCTTAGGCTGGTCAACGAAAGGAGACAGCGTGAGCGGATTATCCATATCAGGAACTCGAAGAAGAACACCGTCGTGATATTTCACGAGATCCCACACCTTCAGATAACCGGCACGCGGAAGGAGGCGTCCGTAATAATAGTCCGGAGTGTCCCCCAGAAGATAGTAGTCGGTATAAACATCCTCGCTGGTGTCAAGAAGCCGGACTTTGTCTATATAGCCCAAGTCACGGAACAACTTTATGGCCTGCCCTATCTGCACTTCCCTGCGGTGAAAAGCCACATCCTCGTCGACAATCTTCTGCATCGCGGTTTTAAGCGTGCGCACATCGTCTTCATTGAGCGTAGTATCGTCCTTTTTCCTTATGTTACAGTAAAAGCCGCCGGAGATGGGATGTTCAAGATAGGTCCTGCAGCCTTTGAAGGTCTCGTGCGCAGCTTTGAACAACAGAAAGAAAAGCGAACGGGTGTATACCCTCATAGCGCAAGAATTGGTGGCATCAAGATATTCCACGTCACGGTTATTATAGACGCGGAAACGCAAGCCCTGGGACACGTTGTTCACCTTGGCCGAAATGATCTGGTAAGGCTGTTCGAATTCAAAGTAAGGAAGCATTTCGAGCAACGTAGTGCCCTCCTGGAAATCCTTGTAGGTTCCGGTATTTTTACAGTATACGGTAATCATTACTCTATGATATGTAGTTTCTTTTTCAGTTTAAGCACTCTATAGACCTTTTCGCCAAGCTCTTTTTCAGAGAATTCTCCGTTTTCCACCTTCGCGCTTATCTCGTCTATGATTTCTTTAACGCTGCAAGCACCGAGGAGAAGGTCCGCTCCGGCTTCGTACGCGGCCACACTTGCTGCCACATCATCTCCGCCGAACATATTCAGAAGTCCCTTCATCATAAGTCCGTCCGTCACGATTACACCTTTGTATTTAAGGCCTTTACGTAGAAGGTCATAGCAAGGCTTCGATATGCTGGACGGCACGCCGGTGGAATCTATCGCCGGCACATTCAGATGCCCCATCATCACCATATCCACATTTTTCCTTATCAGAACTCTGAACGGGGCCAATTCCACCGAGTCCAGCCTCTGAAGGCTGTGAGCTACCGTAGGAAGCGCCTTATGGCTGTCAACAGAAGTGTCTCCGTGCCCCGGGAAATGCTTGGCACAGGCGCCGATGCCGGCCTTATGCAGCCCCCGCATATATGCCAATGAATAATCGCTCACCGTCTTCACATCGTCTCCGAAGGCGCGAAAGCCGATTACCGGGTTGTCCGGATTAGTGTTCACATCGCATACCGGTGCCAGATTTACGGCGAGTCCCAGAGAATCGAGCTCCAGGCCAATTCTATATCCAACTTCGAATGCTTCCTGGGCGGAACTTATCTCGCAGGCGTATTTCTGACGGGGGTAATCTTCACGAAGTCTCATCTGCGCTCCCCATTCGGCGTCTATGCAGGTTAGAAGCGGATATTTGCTTTGTTCTTTAAGATATGGAATCAACGAGTCCACTTCGGCTTTCGTGCTGACCATCACGATGACTCCTCCGATATGGTCTCGAATTACAAGCGAATCTATATGCGGGTCATAGTGGTGAGCCACCAGAAGTTGGGCGACTTTTTCCCTTACTGTCATTCCCTTCATCAGGGCAGCTGCGGGGTCTTTGCTACAAGAGCCAAGAAGTAACAGAGAAAAGGTTAAAAAGAGTAATGATTTTTTCATCCTGCGTTTCGTTGCGCAAAGATAATCAATTTTTACGCATTTTGTTTGTGTTATTTTCCATAATCGTCCGCTTAGTAATTTAGTTTTCCGCTATCCCTCCCACTTCGTGGGTCCGTCCAGTTCACAGGTCGCGGGCGGCAGGGACACCTGGAATTTAAATGGTAAACGACCTGGTCTATCCTGGAAACAATCAGAACGCATGAACAAAAACTGCCCGAATCCGTAAATAAAAAACAGGACGAGTCACTGGTCCCTCCCGTTCTTATTAGCTTGGCGACAGGCCGTCTGAGGATTAGAGGTCTCCACTAAATCTTACAGGGCAGACGGAACAAGCAAGGGAGTGGCGGTCTCCGCCAAAGTTTACAGGGCAGACGGAACGGGCAAGGGACAAAGGCAGGACACAAACGTAGGGGGCAAAGGCAGGACAAGAACGTGACAAGTTCTACGCGGACAATCAGAATCTTATCTGAAAAACGGAAGATCGCCAATTACGCACTGAAGGGCCTACAAGGCACATTGCTGATCTTATGCCCCCTCTCAAAACAGGGCCAAAGCACACCGATGTGCCATACAACGCACTCAGTGGCACATCCGTGATCTTCCGTTTTTCTGAAATGCTGAATGACAATACTTTTTATTTCTTGCAAAACTTGATGTAGAACTTTTTTAACAAGTTCCACCAAGGACATATCGGTTCAGAGGCGATACGCGCTTCGCGCTATCCCTCCCACTTCGTGGGTCCCTCCCGTTCACTGGTCACGGGCGACCAGCCGCCTTTGACCCGATATGTCCTTGGTGATATGTTATAGGAATAACTACTGCCGGTAAGCTTGGCGTGTTTGACGGGAAATCGACTCTTAAAAACTTCGCTCTGTTACAACGAAAAAAATACACGGGCAGGTATTGGAAATCCTTGGATTATTCATATATTTGCGAAGTAAACAATTGATACAAAATGAGTTTGTAAACTTTTTGTTGACATTGTAAAGTAA
>CAVHGF010000071.1:0-7374 GCA_963635625.1 Treponemataceae bacterium
TCTCGCAATAAGTGTCTTTCCATATTGTCCCCTTATAAGCTGCAGAAATTTTTAACTTTTCTTTGATCAATACCAATATGTATCGTATTCATTTTGTAAGTTTCTAATGTTTATGTCATCTCCGGCTCATGATTTTCACAGTTGAAGCAAATATTTTCAAAATCAACAATATCTCTTACACCGTATGGATTGTCACTTTTGGCCCATAGTCCTTCGACACACATTTGCACATCAAAACATATCCCATCATCTATCTTTTTTTTCAAAAGCGGACACATCATCTTCCCTCTATCTCCTTGATGAATGAAAGCATCTTGTCATTGTATTCTCTTCGTTCAAACGCCGTTCTAACTAATTTCTGCTTTTTATCTATGTATACTACACCGTCTGAAGAAAAGTAGCACAGGAATTTTCCGTTAAAACGTTCGCAAGATGTAATCGCGGAATCAATATAGTGTTGGGCATCCTCTTTTGTGACATTGTGCTTACGCTCCTGGTTAATATGTTTCTCATCAAAGTCGTATTTTGCTAGGTCTATCTTTCTTGGATTCGCAGAAAAATTGACTCCGTTGATTTTATTATTTTCAGCTGCCTTTCTTATGATGTTCTCCGGAGTTGTATCAACATAAGCCTTTTTCCACTCCTCATAAGACATATCGTCAACGTAAACCGTCTTCCCGGTCTCCGAATCACGCGCGGCGCGTTTCTTTGGCTGGAATTCGTCGTCAAAATATGGGGCCGTACATCCGCGGCAGTTCGGATGGAATGGCGGAGCTGTTACGCCGATTTCAAACTGGTCCATCGGAAAGTGCTCGCTGTCTATCTCGCCGCATCGTTCGCAGGTGTGCGTGTCCAGTGTTTCCACGACTTCGAACTCTTCAACCCCCAGTTCTTTATAGCAATCGTGCTGTGCCTTGTTCCCAATGACCGTCGACTCTGTCATGATCAGCGTACCGGCCTTCTGCTTGGCATTGGTAACGCCGCTTTTTGCATACTCCGTCAACGCCTCGATTGCCGCATCAGGGGAATCGCCGGTGATGATCTGACGTGTGATTTCTTGCTCAAGCGTACCGACCATTTTGGCCTTGTTGTCCCAGATCCGGGAGGAAAAATCCTTCCCGTCCGCCGCCCACGGCTTTTTCACTGCCCGACTGATCGCTTTCTCGTTGATGCCTCCGATCTCATAGCCGACGCCAATCCCCTTCTGCACTTCATAGGCCGTGTGGTAATACTCGGACTCATAGATCTTCGCGAGGGCTGTCTCTGTGGCTGCGTTTTCCACGTTAAAGGCTTCTTCGATGTATTCGCGAAGCTGCAGCTTCATCGCTTCCAGTCTGCTAATGTGTGCTCTTGCGGATGCGTTTTCTAGCTCATGTATCCACGCCGCATTGATGGCGTTTTCTTTGCCTTTCTCGATGTATTCGTTTACATCCCATTTGAACTCTTCCAGTTCCCCGGCGGTTAAAAGCTTTTTAGCCTCCGCGTAGCTGATTTCGTTCTCGTCCGCTATACGCCATATCCACTTTTCGATCTGGCGGAGCAACTCGCGCTCTGCGAGCTTGAATGCCTGTTCTGATTCTTTGTACGCCTCATAGCCGATCTTATAGCCGCAGGCCTCCACCGCCAGCATTCTGGCCTTCCAGTAGTCACTGCTCTTCATCCTCTACGCCATCGCCTTCCTGCTTCTGATCGAAGGGATTGCCCGCGCCGAAGCCGTATTGCTCCAGATTCTCCTCCTTCTGCTTCTTGAGGCGCTCCAGTTCCTCGTCCACATCCGTAACCCATGGATGATGCGCGAGAATTGTTTCGTCGGAGATAAGTCCGGAGGAGTTCCGCGCGTTGGTGATGATTTCCGACTGGTTCATCATCATTGAGCGGTTGAACGTAAAGGTCGCGCTTGACTCTTCGAAGTTGCCAATACCGGCATTCGCAAAGTATGCCTTGACGAACCACTCCAGTTGCTCAAATGAAGCTTGGAATTCCGTCTCCATTGAGTTTGCGTCCGTGTCGATGTCGTTATACATCGACTGGATGTTCATTTCGTTCGGAGAACCGGAGAGGCGGTCGTCCTTGGCGTCGTAGCCCATGCAGTTCTCAATAATGGCCTTCTTGAGGATTTCAAGGATGGCTTTGTAGTTTTCTGCATTAACGGCGACCTGTAGCGTCTTTACATCACCCTGTACGCCGTCAATGCTTGCCACCTTGACAGCGCCATATGTTGCGAGGTTCTGCCGGAAGCTTCCCAAGTTCTCCCCGTCATAGTTGACCAACACAAGGATTGTGTTCCTCGTGTCCTCCTGCATGTTGTCAGAGAAGTTACTAAGGATCGTGTTTATGGCATCCTGCAAACTCTTCGCGCCTTTGATCAGTGGTGTTTCGTACCGGTTTGCCCGGAACGGCACCAATGGAATTCTGGACCAGTTGTAGCCCTCTGCGTGGCCATCCTCATCCGTTACCACCATGTAGTCTTGATGCCAGGGCTCGCACGGCACCACGTCGGTGCCATATCCGTTTGATTCGAAGAAATCTATACCGGTATCGCTGAACAACTCAACCTTCCAGATGGTTTTCTCTACGGTCTTGCCCTCGTACAAACGAACCGGATATATGCGGTAGGCATACTCTAAGATCTCGTGCTCTGAGTCCTTCCAGCCGGGGCAAATCTCATAGCCGGGGAACACACGCATGACAAAGTGCCCATCCTCGGCATAAGTAGGGAACACCCACATAATTCCTTCATTCAGCGCGCCCTCTGCAATGTTCCGAAGCTTTCGGTCCCATCCCGCGTTAAACACGGTCTTCAGCGCATCGAGATACTGTCCGTCCTCGCTCTGGATGGCAGCAGGCTTCCCGACAAGGTAGTTGGTCTTCTGCAGAACCATTTTGCGGTACTGGTTATCCTCGAGGCGGCTGTTTGGCAGGTTGTCCACTGTCCGCAGCTGCCCATCCTCTCCGATGGCCGTGCGCTGTTTTAACCGGATGTCCTGATCTCCGAGGAAATAGTTCTCCCCTGCAATCATCATGCGGCGCTCCGGCGAGGTTAAGAAATGATTGATCTCTCGCTGCATGAATTCGCGGTCGCTCAGGTAGTCCTTGCCGCCTTCGCGGATTATTCTGTTTATGTTGGCCATTACGCCAAGTCCGAAATCAAACATCTCTCACCTTAATCAAAGCTAAAGGTCGAACCCGCTCCGATTTTCTCCGCAATGCCTGTCACGGCATCCGGCGCATCATCGTGTGCGTTTCGACCTTCCTTCTGGTACTTCGTCATTGCCAAATAAAACTCCGGCCACCTGTCTCGCCAGTTCGTTGGGAAATAGATGTGCTGCATCACCCACGCGCTGTTGGATAGGATTCTTGACTGTTTGTTTTTTGTTTGTGTGAACGGATGTATCACCGTGCGATTCGTCCGGTATTGCTCTTTCAGTATTCGCTCGACGGCTCTAGCAAAGCCGCGCCCGCCGTTGTTAGACTCAATATCCGCCACGTTGACGCCGTTTTCCTGCAACATTCGCGCCGTTGCTGGCTCCGTGATCTCCATGCCGTCCTTCGTGTATAGGACGTCGGTAATGTAAGCCTCGCGGCCATACACTGCGTAGCAGATACTGCAGAGGTAGTCGTCGCCGGTGTCTGCGGTATCGGTGTAGTTCCTGATCGCCGTATAGATCGGCTTGCCCTCCACATCGTGCGGAAGCTCCGTGTATGTCTTCAGCTCTGTATAAAGCCGCCCCTTGATGTCGATGGGCGTTTGCTGGTAGTTTGCTTCTACGATCTCCGCGCCCATGTCTCGGGTCTTCTGGTCGTATGTCTCTCTGGATAGGATTTCCGGGCACAGCATAGTGCCGTCATCCTGCACCGCCTTGTACAAGATCACCTTCGCGTCTGGCCTTGCCTCGATAAGTCTTCCTGCTAAATCCTCTGAATGCCAGCGTGTCATAACGACGATAATCTTGCCGCCCTCTTCCAGACGGGAGAGCATCGTGTTGGTGAACCAGTTCCAATGGCCTTCCAGCACGTTGGCATTGTACGCGTCCTCTGCGGATCGGATGATGTCGTCTATGATCATCAGGGAGCATCCGAAGCCGGTGGCGGTTCCCTTAGGGGAGGTTGCAAGGTAACTATTGTATGCTCCCTCGAGGCTCCACATGTTCATTGCCGCATCGCCGTATTTAATCCGGCTTTTGGGGAAGATGTCGGAGTATACGATCCGCTCCTTGTCTGCTTTAATCTCCATGATGGTATTGCGGACGTTCTTGGAAAAGTTGGTGGAAAGCGTTTCGTTGTAGGAACCGGTCATGATCTTTTTGGTCTTGTCTACGCCAAGCACCCACTCTACAAAGTGGCTCACTGTGTAGCTCTTCCCGTGTCTGGGAGGCATATTCACGATCAGCACGCCGTCATCGCTATTTAGAAACCCCTGCAGCGTGTCGCAGAAGTCCTTCAGGAAAGCTCTGTCCGGTTTGTAGAAGTCCGGGGCCATTGTCCTGCAATACTGCCAGAATGACCGCCTTGAAAGCTCGCAGCGGGCCTCCCTGATGATATCCTCGTGTGATATGCTCACGGCTGATCACCTATCAGCTTAAGCAGGTCCTCCGTGCTCATTCCTGCGAATGGATTATTAAGTTCCCCGGACACGTTGACCTTCTCCACGTACTCGCCCTGCATTTTGTTGTCCAGATCAATCGCCCTGCACCGGTCGGAAGCAGATGCCTCCTCGTCCGTTGCGAGCTCCGCCAGGATCTGCCGCTTGCGTGCCCTTGTGAGGCAGGCTTTCTCTGCGTCCTGCTCGGCTATTCGGTCGGAGCGTTCTTTCAGCTCTGCCAGCCTTGCCCGAACCTTTTCCGACCTTTCCAGAGTGGAGGCTTTTGAGTCCACCGTCTCCGGTTTCCATTTCCTGGACCTTGGCACCGCATCCAGATAGGCCTTCCGCTGTGTCATCATTCCCGTTATTCTGTTCTGACAATACTTTTCTATCTGGTGCTCTGTGTACTCTCTCATTTTCCCTAAATATGAAAGGTGGGTGCTCCTCTATAACGTTTTATTGCAACAAAAAAGAGTGGGGATCTCTCCTCACTCTTTCCACGCTACCATAATAACACCGCTTTATGTCCCCTGAGTGCGGTTGTTTACTCAGAAACCCGGAACGATCTCCTTTACTGTCTTTAGGAAATCCTTCGCTTTTGCTATTTTTGAGTTGTCTTGCAGAAATTCTATACCGTCCTGCGTGATCTTTACATTTACAAGCTTGATGCTCGGCGGCCCGCCTATTGAATTGATAACACTTACCCCTTTAATGTATCCCTTGTCGCTCATGGATTCCATGGTGTTGCACCAGCATCCATTCCCGATTCCCAAAGCTTTCGGGCCGAACAATTCCGGGTCGGCCTGTTCGCCGCTCTTGAAGCATTCATACAAGTATGACAGAATTCTGTACGCCACAACGAAATAATCATCTTGCGCCATCTTCTTTGCCTCTTAAAAATTTTTCAACAATTGCTAATTGGAGTCGTTGTGGATGCTTTTTTCAGATCTTCTTTGCGAGCTCCCAGTAGAATCTGTGCCGCCTGTCGTAGTACATATCTTTTTCGCACGGCATCCCTCGGTCCTTGAGCTGCCAGAACGTGAAGCCGTAGCAGACGCCCAGCCGCAGGAACTCCTCGATCTCCGGTGCCACCTGGCGGATCACGCCGTCCACAAGGTCACGCTTTCGTGATAGCTCATACCGCCGCATTGCCACTTCTGCGTTCGGATCGTATCCGCCGGAAGTCTGCACCTTGTCCGCGTCGTAAGTTATCGCCTTGCTTGTGTCCGGTACGGTCCGCAGCTCCGCCACCCAGTTGCCGTACTGGAGGGCGAAGTGCAGGACTGTCAAAAACTCTTCTTTCGGCAGATAGTATTTATTTTTATCACTCAATACCCGTACCCGCGCCAACGGACCACCCTCGCCTTGCCTGTCATATCTGAACATACCCTATATTTTACCATGATCACAGCTTTTTTAACCGTCCCATAACCTCCAGCACGTCATCCATTTCGTACAGTTCTACAGCATCGCCTTTCAGATCATCGTCAAAATACTGCGACATATCGCCGTCCATGCACTTCATGACAAGGGCGTAGTAGTTCTGGCTGTAATCCATTGCCGCCTCTCTGATCTCTTCCAGAGTGAGCTTTCCGCGCTGTTTCTTGATGACCAGCACAAGGTGCCCTGACGGATCGAACTCTGTGTATGACTCTATCCCTTTCTTCATGCTGCCCCCTTAGTTAAACGGAAGTTCTTCGTCGATGCCGTCCGGGATGCTCATGAAGCCATCAATGGCGTTGCTCGTCTGCTGCGTGGGTGCCGCATTCTGGGCCGTGTCGCCTGCTGCTTTGCTCTCACAAAACTCATGTTCCTCAGCTACCACATCCGTGGTATATACCTTCGTGCCGTCCTGCTTGGTGTAGCTTCCTGTCTGGATTCTGCCCCGGATGCTTATTTTCGTACCCTTGTGGAGGTACTTCTCGGCGAATTCCCCAGACTTTCCAAATGCCACGCAGTTAATAAAGTCAGCCTGCCGGTTGCCGTTTGCGTCCTTCTGGCGTCTGTCTACCGCAAGGGTGTATCTTGCAATACAAGTGGCGTTCTGGCCCTGCGAGTATCTTACTTCCGGGTCTCTCGTTAACCGTCCGGTTAAAACTACGTTGTTCATCTTCTGTCCTCCTGTCTCAATAATCCGTGCTGTAGCCTCGATCCCTCAGCCACTTCTCCGCCGCTGTCTTCTCTTCCGGCGTTGCGCTTGGGTGGCTGTAGATCATCTTATGGATCGAGATGTCCAGCACCCTGTCGTCTACGGTGAGGGGATGCTCGTACATCCCCTTTTTGTACCACCGCTCATAGAATGCTTTGAATTTCTCTATATCTCCGCTGAAAATAGCTCTGTCTCGCTCTTTGATCCACATCCTGTGGAGGTCTGCCTTGCTTTTCATACTCCATCCCTCGTGTATCCCGTCCAGTAAATGTGGTCATCTTCAACGTTCAAAACTCGCAGACTCTTTGAAAATGACTCTCCTGTGCAGGGATACACTCCACTGACAGTATCTACCGTGCTGTCACGCTCCGGACTCAGAACCTCGACCACCTTATCGAGAGGGATGAAGCACGGACCTCTCCCCTGTGGGTTTTTGCAAGCCACAAATACGATTCTCGTTGTCATCACTTATCCTCCTTGTATGACTCTGGGCACGGCATCCATGCCACAACACGCGCAGCCTCGAAGTATGGGTCTAGGCTCCACTTTCCACCTATCGTTCTGCCTTTGATTACCGTTCGCTCACCGTCTTCCCATTCGACAGCGACGAATACCGTGTCCGAGGTATTGGAAGCCCATTTGG
>CAVHGF010000072.1:0-2653 GCA_963635625.1 Treponemataceae bacterium
CTCCCGGTATGCCTCCGCCAGATAATCATACCAACGCTGTTCCAGCCTGTGATAGCGCACGGACTGTTTGAATCGGCGGAACGCGCCTTTTCCCCGGATGGCGTAAGCAAGTTCCTCCTGCGCCTTTCCGGGAGAGAGCTGGTCAATGAAATCCTCCATGATGCGGTACTGGTGAATCTCGTATTGGGTTGGAAAACGCAGAAACCGCTCCGGCGTATCTTCCATTTCAGCAGCAAGTGTCTCGTCTTCCTCCGTCATATCGATCATCATGGGATCGGCGAGATAGACGGTCTTGCCGGTCTTTGTGTCCCAGAAGCTCGTAAATACTTCATTCGCTTCCTCGATAGCCTGAATGACCTGTTTTAATGGGATCGTCATTTTCCGCAGCACCTCTTGTATTTCTTTCCACTACCGCACGGGCAGGGATCGTTGCGTCCGACCTTCTTCTGTTTCTCCGGCTGGGGAGCAGAAGGCTTGATGTCAGCAAGCTGTTTCAGAAGGTCAAAGCGTATTGCCTCGCTCGGCATTTCCATTGTGAGGATCTGCTTGCGGAAGTCTTCAATGTCCATTTCGCCGGTTTGGAGGGATTTTCGGATGTTCGGACCCAGAGAGAGCGACTTGAAGCGTTCCTCCGGTGGCGTCATTTGAAACAGTTCATCCGGGGTATAGCCCCGGTTGCAGGGCATTCGAGTTGTATTATGAAATGCACTGTACAGTGCTGTGAATCTGTCTACATCCCGTTGGGATTTGAAACGAACACCCAGCTTCGCTAAATGGTTGAGAACATCGGTTGTTTGAACAGCAACCGAACGGACACCGTACAGAAGTTCTTCAAAAACCGCAGTCTCGCGCTCGTCGCTCAGGTTACAGCGTTCTTTCAGGAATATCCGCAGCTTGCGCTTTTCCGGTGTGTCCTCGCAGTAGAAGGGATCATCGTATTCCAGCAGATGCTTCTTGTCCGGCACATAATAGGGCTTGCCCTGCTGGTTTCGCTTCGTCTCCATGAAAAGGTCGATAGACTCCCCAATCAGTGTGACATCAATGATCTCACGGTCAAGGGGCTTTGTGTGCCTGACGTCCGTGTATAGCTCATCCCCGCCCAAAATGTAATAGCCTTCGCACTCATGACGGGCAATTTCCGTAAAGGCGAGAAATTCATCCTCCGTTACCAGCTTCGGGCTGAGGGAGAAGACAATCTCCTTCGCCTTATGCAGCGGGATGATGCCGTAGAGGTTTGCCATCGCATTGAAATACTTGCGCAGAAGGCGCGAGGTCGTGTCCTTCAATGGAATCTCCCGATAGCGGGCATTCAGTTCCCGGCGCGTGTATTCCTCCGGAAACTCGATGTATTGCTCCTTGCTCATGTCTCTTCTTCCTCGATAATTCCGTAGTCGATCAGGATGTTCTCCTCGGCGTACTTCGGGTAGACAATACCCATCATCTCATACCGGTAACGCCGCACTCTGCGAAACGACTTGACCGGCTCCGGTGCATAGGCGGCAGTCTCGCAGTGCGCATACTCCGGCATTTCCGCAAGATCGTCCCGAACGGCACGGATAAGTGCGTCCGCCACATCATCAATGCTCTTGCCGGTCTCCACGGCAACCAGTTCGTGCTTCCGGACTGCCTTGTCCAGATCACCGGGGGAGCGAAACAGCTTGTATTTCATATCGTTGCCCGTCCTTTCTCTCTATCGGTTTTCCTATTCTTCCTGAAATCTGTTCTTTAAGGAAGCAATCATCGCTTGTGCGGCGATGCTCAGATACAAAACTCCAATCTCATAAATAAAATCGCGGTCAATCACAATAAAATGTTCTCTGATGTGGGTGAAAACCAGTTCCAGCAAATCCCGGTACATCGGATCATCAAAAGGCTTGAACCGTGCAAACTCGTTTTTGGCAGCATTCCACGTTGTAGACGCTTCGCCCTCGGCACTGGTCATTGCCTCGCAGAGAATCATGCTGACGCCCATTTTCCTGTTGCCGGTAAGGAGTTCTCCTTCGTAATAGTTGAGGATGTCTTCCTTGTGCCACAGCGGAATCACATTGCAGTTGTCATCCAGCTCGAATGCAATCAGCTCCGCAGCGAGTTCCCGCCAGACCGCATATCCGGCGTTAATGGTTCCGTCCTCTTCGCGGCTGATGGTATCGTCCATGCAGTATCGCTCATAGAAGTTATTCCCGTCAAACTCGTTGCGGGTGCAGAAGATATGCGCCAGCTCATGCAGAAGAATGTGCTTCAACTCTGCCGGGTGACGCGCAATGTCTGTCCGCAGCAGGATTCCGTCCACACCGTCCTCTTTGCCGACGAAGGCAGAGGCGTGAAAGTCAAAATAGCCGTCCTCTGTATAGCGGTCTTCCAGCCGGTCAGGGAAATACTGCTGGCAGAACCGCTCAAAAGTTTCCTGCTGATTTTCCGTCTGGAAGCAGCACAGCACAAGGTTATCCTCGCTGAACTCCGTTCCCATGCGTTCGTTAAAGATGGAAGCGGCATAGAGTAGGGCTTCTTTATAGTCGTTGTTGTTCATCCTGATATTGTCCTTTCAAGACTCAATCTGCATTCATGCCTGTTTGTCCGATACCTTTGCAGAATTGTGTAGGTTTCGACATGGCGGTTCCCATATAATCTACTTAACAGACAGAAATGTGCTGAA
>CAVHGF010000072.1:2662-7179 GCA_963635625.1 Treponemataceae bacterium
AATACTCTTTATTCAAGCGGCTTGTTCTGCGCCTTATACTTCTTCGGCGTGAACTTCTCCCGCGCTTCCCGTTTTGCTGTCAGGAAGGCTTGCTGCATGGCGAGAAGCACTCCTTCCAAATCCGTAAGAGGTATCTGCGGCGGACGGTACTGTTCCAGCGTTTCGCGGATCAGCTTTCGTGCCTCGCCAACTCCACGGTTTCCGAACTCCGAGCGGACATTCTCAATAAATGTCTCGTACTGCTTCCAGTAGTCATCCGAGACCGCAGCCTTTACTTCATCCAGTGGGCGGTAAACCTCAGCTTCCTCGATATACGCCGGAATCCGTTCTCTCAGGACCTCAAAGCAAGCCTTGTAGTGGTTGGAGACCTCTGCGGGATAAAACTCATTCAATGCCTCCGTCAAAGGGAGGATATGCTTGTCCGATAGGGCAAGGAATCGTCTCATGGCATCATGATAAGCGGGATAGACCTTCCGGACATCCCGGATGCCAAGGCTGAACGCCAGTTTCTTTGCTTGTTCCTTCGCACACATGGAAAAACTGTGTTCCCGGAACATGGCAAGTGCATTGGCAAAGAGAGCTTCCCGATTGGACTGTGATATATCGAATCCGGCAAGAACATATTTGTCCATATCAAAGCAGGAAGAAAAGTCCTGACCGATTATGCAGCCGCTCGGCGTCATTGCCAGCTTCAAAATATCTGCCTGACGGAACAGAACGCTCAAAGCGAACTGCTCTGCATATTCAAGCCGCTGCAATCTTGTATCATCGAGTTTTTTCGGATCAAAGTCGTGAAGCCCTTCGATGTACTCAATGCCAACGGCATAGATGGTATTTGAAAAAGAGCTTTTCTGAAAGAAGCTCAAATCCTGCTTGGAAATCCGCATGAGATACGCCGTAGGATTGGGAATGCGCAGCAGCTCCGATATACGGGAACAGATAAACTCGTTACAGGCAATGCCTGGGTCTTCATACTTGATCAGCAGTTTTGCACCATCCCCGCTTTTGGGTGCGGCAAGGAGCGTATCTCCTGCAACGGGATCGCGGTAAAACGGCTCAAGAAAATAGTCCTTTGTATTCAGAATATAGGTTTTCTTCATAGCATTCATCCCTCCGGTCTGACATTTTTCAGAAAGTCAGAGTGCGGTACATACGGCAAGTTGAGCTGCCAGCCCATGCGGTTCAGCTCGTTGAGCTTGATCAGCATCAGGTTGATGTTTGTCCCCATTACAGCAGAAAGCTGAACCACATCGTAGCCCTGTTTCATCAGGTCAATCAGCTCATCATCGTCAATGATCAGGTGGGAGGCAAACGCATTCGCCTCATATTCGTTCTTTGTGCGCATATCAAACAGCACAAACTCCGGAAGCGGCTCGTTTCCTTTGGCAAGATCACGGTGAAAGGTATCATGCCCGATCTCGTGACCACAGACCATTTGCATGACCAGATACTCCATGTTGGAGTTCAGGAGAATATGCCGCTCTTTATGGCGGTAGGTGTACATTCCGAGCAGATCGTTCAGATTGTCAAGGAAGTGGAGGTGGATGCCCAGCTCACGGGCAATCTTCAAAGTATCTCTTGTTCCGCAGCTTTTGACAATACTGTTCGCCTTTTTGTATATTTCCTCGGAGCGAATTATCACGGGACCTTCACCCCTTTCATGTTGAAAACAGTCAAAGTAAATCCGTCAGGAAACCGAGACGCAGACAGTTATTCCTCTGCGTCCGTCTCGGTCTTCTTGTATTTCTTCGGCGTGTATTTCTCAACATTCCGGGCTTTGGATTCCCAATATATGTCCTGCAACGCCTTCATCACCGCATCCTTATCCTGCTCGGACAGCGTACCGCCCGCAAACAAGCCGGACATCCCTTCGATCAGGTCCTTCGCCTGTTTCATGCCACGGGAGCCGTACTGCTCGGATGCCTGAACCACAAACTCTTCGTCCTCGGTCAGCAGATAGTTCACATCCACCTTGAAGTATTCCGCGATTTTTCTGTAAGCGTCCTTGGTGCGAGGAAAGGAAATGCCGTTCTCATACCGGGTAATCATACGTCTGTTGATCCCCAGTGCATCGGCTACTTCCTGCTGGGTCAGCTTCCGCTTCTCCCTTTCAGCCTTGAATTTCTCTCCAAACGTCATTTTGGTAATCACTCCTGTTCACAAAAAGTTTGCGACATCAAATTGCGCAAGTCTATTGACAAAGGCACTTGAAGTGCGTATAATAATGACTGAGCAATCCAACTACTCATAGTATATCCTGAATTGCTCATCCTGTCAAGGGGCATGAGTAGTTGTACACGAAAAAGTTACATCTTTTGAGCAGTTCAAATGGACAGGCATTTATGCTGCCGAAGATCATCCGTACCAGCAGAAGCCGGTATGAAGGAACAGGAGTGAGAAAAACACAAATGGCTACACAATACAGAAAGGCATACGTCCCAGTCACTCTGGACGTGGACAAGGAAGGCGCAATCCTGCCTCGCCTTATCTGGTGGGAAAACGGTCTGGTTTTTCAGATCGAGCAGATTCTTTACAAATGCCGCGCCACATCCAAGAAAGTTGGTGGTGGCGGCATCCGTTACACAGTTCAGATTCGCGGAAAGGAGTAGTTTCTTTTCCACGAAGGAGACAAGTGGTTTGTCGAAGCAAAGGAGGACAACTGCTCATGATTTTATCCCAGCGTCAAATCGAAGAAATTGCAGCTTCAACAACAAAGGACTTCAACCGGTTCTTTTTCGGAGATGAGGCTGACAAGCCTGACCGATCAGCTTTGCCAACACCCATTGATCAGTTTGCAAAGAACTATCTCGGTCTTCACGTCTCATTTGCCCGTCTCTCGCCGGATGGAAGCATCTGCGGCGTAACTGCCTATGCCGACACCGAGTACAAAATCACGGAACTGGGTGTTACGCGCACACTGGCTTTGAAGCGTAATCAGATTATCTTAGACGAGAGCTTCATTCGTTCCGGCAACGTGCAGCGGCTTTGCGCCAAGCGCAGATTTACCCTTGCCCATGAGTGCGCTCATCAGATTCTATTCCAACTGGAATCGGAAGAGGTAAAGACATCCTGCGAAATGAAATATTCCGCACGGACAGCCTATACGCCGCGAGAGTTGAAAACCCGCGAGGACTGGAACGAGTGGCAAGCAAACGTCTTGGGCGCGGCGATCCTGCTCCCTCAGGAAGAGGTAGACCGGGCAATGTGCCAGTTTACGGAAACGCCGCTGAAAAATTACGAGGGGAGGTATTCGCATCGTGATCACTTAACGCTGCGCCTTTTCTGCCGGTTGTTCGGCGTCTCCAAGACAACGGCGTCTATCCGTCTTCGTCAGCTCGGCTACATGGTAGATCGTCCATTCAGCGAGTATGTTGACCCATTGGAGGTGTGGTAATGAAGAGAGCGTCCATTCGGGTTCAGGAACCGACGCCGGAGCTGATCGAAAAAATCCGCAGGGCAAGAGTTGCTATTTCCCAGCAGAAGCCCCGATACCTGAAATGTCCGTATTGTCAGCACAATGCCATTGCTGTCTACGAGGACACAAGAGGTCATGTAGAAGCCAAGTGCAAGAAATGCGGACGGGTTACAGTCTTTGATGTGCTGAACATGAGAAGACTGCGCCCGCGTACCAAGTAAGAACCAGAGGACAAGCCTCTGTTCTAAAATAAAATATATGTCATAGCTGAGCTGTGGAGCCGCCTGATAGGTGAAGTCATCCTAATGCCGCATGAAACAGAGTTTAATTGCTCTGTTTTATCGGCATGGGATTCAAACCTCACCGTCATGCGGCTCTTTTTCTGTCTTCACCCTTCCCGCTGCTCCCGCGCAGCGGAAAGGATGAACAATGAAAACACCCAAGACCCCTATTGCGTTCGATTACGACCTCTGGACTACGGAGGACGGAAAGTACATGGTTCGTGTAAAACGAACCGGCGAAGTCTCCGAGGTTGACCGCGATGTGATGAGAGTCCTTCGCGCAGAGGAAAAGCGGATCAGGCGCTCGTATGGCTCTGACAAGACCGCCGAGGATGAGGACGGCGCAGAGAAAATTCCTGATAGTGTACTGTCTCTTGATGCTATGCCGGAGGACGATGTGAAGTCTGCTGCATGGCTGACAGATTCCTCCGACTTTATCAAAGAAGCTGAACTGAAAATGCTTGAAAAGAAGCTGATGCAGACCCTAACGCCACTCCAACTGGATGTCTATAAGGCTTGCATCATAAATGGGCAAACCCCGACCGCTTATGCGAAGGGACACAACATGAAAAGGCAGAGCGTGAATGACGCAATCACGCTCATCAGAAAGAAAGCGAAAAAAATATTTTGATTTTTTTGAATCCGGTACCTGCGTTTTGGCAAAAAGATGTCCGTTGTAAAGTGAAGGGGTCAATCAGACCACTTCACTGTTCCTTGAAAACTGAATAGTTCAGTGCTGCGGATCTTTCCGCTTCTGCGAAGCAACACAGCTTCCGACGCCAAGACCTCCCGCAAGGGAGTGAGCGACCTCCGGAGAGCTA
>CAVHGF010000073.1:0-1117 GCA_963635625.1 Treponemataceae bacterium
TTGACGAAGGTCTTCGGCGCCTTTGCGCTGTTTTCAGAAGTTTCCATAGTAGTTTAAATCAGTTGGAGTCTCTCCCGAAAGTCACCTACGCAAGAAATCCTCACCGCACGCAGTCTCCGAGAAAGACACGTTTTACTTTACAATGTCAACAAAAAGTTTACAAACTCATTTTGTATCAATTGTTTACCTTGCAAATATATGAATAATCTCCGGATTCCCAATACCTGTCTGCGTATTTTTTAGCCGTAACAGAGCACTGATTATTAAGAGGCGATTCCCAGTCAAACGGACCAAGTTTACCGGCAGCAGTATTATTCCTATAACATATCACCAAGGACATATCGGTTCAAAGGCGGCTGGTCGCCCGTGACCTGTGAACGGGAGGACCACGAAGTGGTGGGATAGCGCGAAGCGCGTATCGCCGTGAACCGATATGTCTTTGGTGGTACTTGTGAAACTTAAATGCCCTACCTCAAATTTCGCAAGTATGAAAAGTATTGTCATTCTGCATTTTTGAAAAACGGAAGATCACGGATGTGCCCCACACCGCACTCAGTGGCACATCGGTGCTCTTAGGCCCTGTTTTGAAAGGGGGCATAGGATCATCAATGTGCCCTGTAGGCCCTTCAGTGCGTGATGAGCGATCTTCCGATTTTCGGATACACTCTGAACACATCTATGCACCTAATACAAACCAAGTTCTGACCACACACCTACATATATCAAATCCAACCGCACCTATGATCTGCCCAACAAACCACGTTCAAAACACACCTACACATACCCGCACCTATGCCCAGCCCAACAAACCACGTTCTGAACACACCAATTCTCTTCCAAACATACCAACGCACCTCTAAAGTTTCGCACTTGCGAAACACCTATATATTAGGATTGTAAGGACGATGGTAAATCCCCATCCTTAGGAAAAGGACGTAGTGAACGGGAGACATAATAAACTTAAATCATATTACCTGCGGAACTTGAGTTATGGAAAAGTCAATGCCCCCCCCAAAAAAATAAAACATAGGCGTTCTGAAACAAAAAACGGCCTTCCAGCATATCCGGGAGGCCGTTTTTATAAATGCGGACTATCTTAATGCAAACTATCCTATGA
>CAVHGF010000073.1:1127-6784 GCA_963635625.1 Treponemataceae bacterium
TGAATTTAGAACAAAAAGACCAGCAAAAGTACCAAGTTATTTTTTAGGAATTACCTAATAGTCTATCTTGGCGTCAAATACTTCCTTGACGGTATTATGCAGTCTTCTGAGTTTGACTGATCCGGCTATCATTATGACTCCCGCCACCACGAACGCTATGCCGAGAAGAATCGTTATCATCTTCATTCCGAATGAGAAAGGTCTGAAGATTATAAGGAAAGACAGTATGAGAAGAAGTATGCCTCCTATTGTCCCCCACGCTGAACGCGGGACTCCGAAATAACGAAGGTCTCCGGCAAGTCCTATTATCATAAAGCTGTGATAGAGAAGCCAGATGCCCAAAAGCACAGGGAGAGCCACTGCGGTGAATGCAGGATTGGCACAAAGAAGAATACCCACCAGGATGTCAAGTAAACCGCCCCAGATGTTGTAGCTTCTGGTCATAAAGAAGTTATGGCTTGTCAAAGCCGTGACAAGCTCTGCGATACCCACGACCAACATAACAACACCGAAAAGCATCGTTAGAGTGGCATAACTTTCCACAGGATTACTGAACACTGCTATACCTGCGGCTACACACAAGATGCCGCCCACGAGATAAAGCCACCAATTTTTCACTGTACGAGTGGCACTGTCGGCCAGACGCGAAATAAAATTACCCATAATATTTGTTTTTATTAATATCTCCTATACGGAATCAAAGAGAAGAACATCGAATTCCGTGCCCGTGACAAAGTGTCAGAAACTACTGTTGAGAGTCAAGCTTTTCCCGAAGCGTGCGCGTATATTCCTTACACTCCTTCACTATAGCCGCACTTTCCAGAAGAAGTTCTTCTATCCTGTCCACACTGAAGGACGGGTCCTTGATCTGGGCCTCTATCTCCTTGAGCCTCTCTATGTTATGTTTGTAATCCTGCTGTGTCATATCATTTATCCGTTTTATCAATAATACTGCAATCCCATCTGCCGTCCCTGAACCTGAGAGAAAACTTATCCCCCGCCCTGCCGGCATCCGCGCTTTTTATGATTCTTCCCTTCGTATCAGAAGCCAGGACATAACCCTGAGAAAGTATGTTCAGAGGATTAGATGCCGCAATCGACGCAGCCAGCATATCCACCTCACTTTCCATCCTGCCAATTCCCATAGCCAATGCAAACCTTATATTGTCCGCACATCTCAGCATTTCCTCCTCCACTCCGGCCACCCAGTCAATCAGAAAGCCGGCGGCGGCGGTAGGCGTCTTGAAATTCTGATATGAAACCATATCCGCTATGTGATAATCCCTTTCGTGCCCCACGGCCGTAAGGACGGGAATGTCAAGATTGGCAATGCAGGAGCACAAGTCATAATCATCATAACAGTAAAGGTCCGAATCGGCACCGCCTCCGCGCAGGATTATGACCATAGAGAATTGGCCCGAAGAACGCACAGACTCAAGCGCCTGACAGATGGATGCGCTTGCCGCGTCGCCCTGCATCAGAGCGGGGAAAAGCGTATGCGAGAATGCAAATCCATACTGGTTCGAAGACAGATGCCTGCAAAAATCCCCATACCCTGCCGCGGTCTCGGATGATATCACAGCCAGATCAAAAGGCAGAAATGGAAGTTCCAATTCCTTTTGGCTATCGAAAACACCGTCCTTCACGAGCCTTTCAAGGGTACGTCTTCTTTCAAGTTCCCTCTCTCCTAAAGCACAGCTCGTATCGATTTCATTAATGATAAGGGTGAGGCCATAAACACTGTGATAATCTACGGAAACGTTAGCAGTTATAGACAAACCCGCTTGCAGATCCTGTCCCGTGGCGTTCCTGAACTCGGTGACCACCCTCTCATTACTTCTCCAGATGCGCGCAGAAGCCTTGGCCACTACCTGCCCGTCCTTGCACTTTTCGATGAGAGCGAGATAATGATGGCCTCCCGAGACCCTATGTGATTCTATCTCAACCCTTACCCAGCACTGCAGAAAGCCAACTCTGGACTTCACTTCCTCTTGAAGCTCCGAAAGCGAAAGGCTTGTATTTTCTTCTTCGTAAAACATATCTGAACAAGTTTCGCGGATAATAAAAATTGGCAGGCGTAAAGTTAAGATTTGTTGAGCACAAATCCAACGGAACACCGAATGTCAAAAATCTTTACAGAGGTGTAAAATTTCTTTACATAGATATGCCAATATCTTAAAGACAAGTCACTGATATTCCGCATATTGCACCGTATGGCACGAGAGGTGCTCGTATCTGTGGAAGAAAATATGAAATTATGAAATCATCCTTTATATTGAAGACCTGCATATCCGTGGTTTCCGCTCTGGGGGCGCTTCCTCTGACGGCGAATGGGCAGGAGGTGATGTCGCTGAAAGACTGTATGGAATATGCGGTGGTGAATGCGGCGCAAGTACAGGTGCAGAGAACGAAAACCGAGGATGCGCGGCTCGACAGACGCGATGCCATACTCACGGCATTCACTCCCGCTGTCGAGGCTTCAACCTACGGGTATTATCGCTGGGGGCGCTCCATCGACCCTGAGACGAACACCTATGTCACCACCACCTCACTGAACAACGGATGGTCGGTGTCGGCCGGGATCACCCTTTTCGACGGCTTTTCCGCAATCAACAACATCAAGATTGCCAAGACCTCACTTTCGATGGGGCTCACGCAGGAACAGCAGGAAGAGGACAAGGTCTGTCTCGCGACGATGGAGGCCTATTTCAACGTCGTCTATTACACCGAACTGGTGAACATCCTTTGCGAACAGGTCGAGAACACCCGTTCGGCAGTTACGCTCGCCTCACGTCAGGAAGAACTCGGAATGAAGGGCCACGCTGACGTGGTGCAGATGGAAGCCGACCTCGCGGACAGGGAATATGAACTCGTCTCGGCACGCAACAGCCTGACCAACGCGAAGATAACTCTCGAAGACGTGATGCTGTGGCCTGTGGGGGAACCACTCGAGATAGACACGGGCGGCACGCTCCCAAGCGGATCCGAGGCGGACGGATCTTCCGGGCCAACCAAAAACGACGAGCCGCTGCCGCTTGACGAAATAGTGCGTTCGGCACAGAAAAATATGCCGTCCGTTATTGTGGCAAAAGGAACTCTCGACAATGCAAAATACGCCCTGCATACGGCCCGATGGCAATTCCTGCCTACTCTCGCACTCTACGGCGGATGGTCTACGAGTTACTACACCTACCCCGGCCAGGCCGGCTACACCCCGACCCCCTATTGGAATCAGTTCACCAACAACGGCGGAGAATATCTACAGCTCTCGCTCAGCATACCGATCTACGACCGTCTGGACAAATTCACTAAACTCTCGAAGCGCCGCAACGAATACAGCCGCGCTCAAATCAGCTACGACAAATCTCTGCGTGACGTGGAGTCGGAAGTACGCCGGGCCGTGAGCGAGCGCGACGGCGCCGAGGCTGCCCTGCTTCAGGCGGAACGCCGCGCCGAAGTGCAGGAGGAAGCGTTCCACTTGAACTCCAGAAAATACGAACAGGGGCTCATCTCCTCCATAGAGTTCCATACCGCGTCTTCCAACTATTTGAAAGCCAAGGCAGAACGCCTGAACGCCCTGCTGAATTGGCAGCTTAAGAGCCGAGTGGTGGACTACTACGGCGGAATCCGATATATTGACCAGGAATAAGGGCGGAAGAACACATCTTCCAACCATAGCAAAAGCAGAAAACATAAAAGATATGGACAAGATAATAGAAAAGAAAAAAGGCGTAGCCGCCGTATTCACGAAAAAAGCGTTGAAATGGTGGGGGCTGGGAGCGTTCGTCCTTCTGGTCGTAGTGTTGATTCTCTCCGGCCGCCGCTCGGTTCTTCGCGTGGACGGGAACACCATACTCACCGCAACGGCACGTCAGGGCGAATTCAGCGACTACATCCGCGTCAGCGGTCAGGTGCAGCCTATGACAACCGTCCAGCTCAGCCCGGGTGAGGGCGGGAACGTACAGGAGATAGTCGTGGAGGAAGGAAGCCACGTGAACGCCGGCGATGTCATCGTGGTACTGGGCAACGAAAGCCTTGATATGCAGATTCTTAACGCCGAGGCGGAATTGGCCGAGAAAGAGAATATCCTACGCAACACTATGATCTCGATGGAGCAGCAGAAACTCAGCGTGCGCCAGGAACGTCTCAGCCTTCAGATAGAGGTCCGACGCGCCGGACGCTCTTACGAGCAGAACAAGACCCTCTACGAGGAGAGACTCATCTCGCGCGAAGAATATCTCAAGGCATCCGAAGACTACGAACTCGCCAAGGACAAACTCGAACTCATCACCGACCGCGAGCGGCAGGACAGTCTTTATCGCAGTGTACAGATAGCCCAGATGCACGAAAGTCTTGAGAATATGCGCCTGAATATGAATATGATACGCCGTCGCAAGGAGAATCTCTGCGTCAAGGCGCCGATCAGCGGCGAACTCGGTCTGCTGGATGTGGAGCTCGGACAGAGCGTGGCGGCGGGAGCGAAAATCGGCCAGATAAACGACCTGGACTCCTATAAGATAGAGGCGCAGATAGATGAGCACTACATCGACCGCGTGGCACAGGGACTTGAGGCGACGTTCGAGCGGCAGGGCGAAAAATACTCCGCGTTCATACGCAAGGTCTATCCGGAAGTGCGCGACGGAAAGTTCAAGGCCGATTTCCGATTCGACGTCCGGCAGCCCGAGAACATACGCACGGGTCAGACCTATTACCTCAATCTCCAGCTCGGCCAAGCTGCTGAGGCAATACTCATCCCCCGCGGTTCCTTTTATCAGACTACCGGCGGCAAATGGGTCTATGTTCTCAACGCCGACGGGTCTAAGGCCACGAAACGAAGCGTACGCATAGGACGGCAGAATCCTCAGTATTACGAAGTCCTCGAGGGTCTGATCCCCGGCGACAAGGTCATAATCTCATCGTATGATACCCTTGGCGATAAAGACGAACTTATAATCCGGTAAAGATGAACACATATTTCAAGTTCTTGTCGAAAAACAAGTTGTACACAGCCATCGAGGCGTTCGGACTGTCGGTGGCGCTAGGTTTCATAATCCTGCTCGCATCCTTTGCCCGCACAGAGTTCAGCGTCGGTGCACATCAGACGCTGTCGAAGCGGATCTACGCCATCGGTATGGAGGATATGGTCGGTATGACGCTCGGAACCGGGGAGGAATTTTTGCCTTCGATGCCGGAGATAGATTCGTGGACGAGGATTGCTGCCTATGGCGATGCCGACATAACCGTTGAAGGAGAATACTTTAAGGTACAGGCCGACGCTCTTGACACCAATTTCCTGAAACTCTTCGACTACCGTCTCACAGGATGCGACCGCGGCCGCATCCTGGCGGGGGGAGATGAGGTGATTATCTCCGAATCATTTGCCAAAAAAGCTTTCGGGGAAGATGACCCCCTGGGACGCAGCATCTTATTCCGAGGGAAGAATCTCACTGTAAAGGGGATTCTCGAAGATTTCGGCCCATACGACATCTTCAAACCGGTAGACATTTTCCTGAGTATGAAGGTAATGGAAGGCCTCGTATCGAAAATGGACCAGTTCGGTTCGGTGCAGACTCTGGTGACGCTTGCCGAAGGCGCCGACCCTGATGATGTCGCGGCAAAGCTTCTTGACAAATACTGCGGCTACTGGGACTGGTTCG
>CAVHGF010000074.1:0-6772 GCA_963635625.1 Treponemataceae bacterium
AGAATCTTCTGTCTATTGGCATACCGATAGATAAAATATCTGTTGCCACAGGCCTGTCGGAGAACGAGATACGGGCGATTGTGTCAAAATAGTATTCTAATATGAGGGAATAGTATCACAATCTCTCATCTTTTTATGACTTTATGAAAATCAATAAACTTTATTTAATTATAATTGCGGTTATGGCGTTTTTCGCTCAGACGGCGTCAGCACAAGCATATAATGAAAGTCAAGACACTATGTTTTACTCTTGTAAGTATGCCGCTTTTCATTTGGGGCTGGGATTCTGAAAGATGGTGAAGAAACGAAAAAGAGTTCGATGCAATTCGAACTCTTTTTGTGATTCCGGCGCGATTCGAACGCGCGACCCACAGCTTAGAAGGCTGTTGCTCTATCCAACTGAGCTACGGAACCATCCGAAAAATGGAGTGCAAATATAATTATAATTTTTAATTATTTGAGTAAATTTGCCTCCGATATGTACTCTATTTTATCGAAAGAGATGCTGACTCCTACCATCTGTCGTATGGTGGTCTCGGCTCCGAGGATTGCCCGCTCCGCCAGACCGGGCCAATTTCTTATAGTTATAGCGGACGAAAAAGGGGAGAGAATCCCTCTTACCATAAGTGATTATGATCGTGAGGCCGGAACAGTCACCATAGTGACTCAAAAGGTGGGAGCATCCACTGCCAAGATTGTCGCGATGGGACCCGGTGACGCTTTTGCCGATGTGGTAGGGCCTCTTGGCAGATGTTCTGAATTCACTGAGTTGAGTGATAAGCAATTGAAAGGCAGGAGTTATGTTTTCATCGCAGGCGGTGTGGGAACTGCTCCCATTTATCCGCAGGCCAAATGGCTGCACGCTCACGGGGCTCACGTCGAGGTTATAATTGGCGCTCGTAACGAATCGCTGCTGATTTATAGGCAGGAGATGGCGGAGGTGTGCGACAAATTGCACATCTGTACCGATGACGGTTCTGTCGGCTTTCACGGCGTTGGGACGGCTCTTCTTGAAAAGATAGTTTCTGAAGGGGCGCATTTTGACTGCGCGATTGCCATCGGACCAATGATAATGATGAAATTCGCCACTCTCACCTGCAAGAAGCTCGGGCTTCCTATAGTGGTGAGCCTCAATACTTTGATGGTGGATGGCACCGGTATGTGCGGCGCCTGCAGAGTGAGTGTCGGAGGGCAGACCAAGTTTGCCTGTATGGACGGCCCGGAGTTCGACGGGTATCTGGTAGATTTTGATGAAGCTATGCGTCGTCAGGGACAATATAAGGCAGAGGAGGCTGCGGCTAAAGAAAAATGTTGACACCAAGAGTAAAAGCGCGTGAGCAAGACCCTAAAGATCGCGCTCATAATTTCAAGGAAGTTAATCTGGGATTTACTTTGCAGCAGGCTCAGCAGGAGGCTTCGCGCTGTCTGCATTGTAAAAATCCGCGTTGTGTGGGAGCCTGTCCTGTGGGGATAAACATTCCGGAGTTCATAGCTCAGATAAAGGATGGACAGATAAGCCGTGCCGCAGAGATAATAGACAGGGACTCATCGCTTCCGGCCGTGTGCGGAAGGGTTTGTCCTCAGGAGAGGCAGTGCGAAGGCAGCTGCGTGCTTGGAATAAAGGGCGAGAGCGTGGCTATAGGTAATCTGGAGCGCTTCACGGCTGATTATTGCGCGGAAAATGCTTGTTCTCCGAAAAGTGAGCCGGCCGTTCTGAATAACTCCGCCAAGGTGGCCGTCATAGGTTCCGGCCCGTCTGGTCTTGCCTGTGCAAGCGATTTGGCGAAATGGGGTTACGATGTCACCGTGTTCGAGGCTTTGCACCGATTGGGAGGTGTATTGGCATATGGGATACCGGAATTCAGGCTTCCGAAGGACACCGTGCTTGAGCGTGAAATCGATTCTTTGCGTTCGCTTGGCGTAAAATTCGAGACGAATGTCATAATAGGGCGCACTTTGACTATAGACGAATTATTTGATAACGAAGGCTTTAAGGCTGTTTTCATAGGAAGCGGCGCGGGTCTTCCGAAATTTATGGGCATCCCGGGGGAGAATCTGAACGGAGTCTTTTCTGCCAATGAGTTCCTTACCCGCAACAATCTTATGCGAGCCTATCGCGAGGATTATATGACTCCCGTGCATATAGGAGAAAAGGTGTGTGTGGTCGGAGGCGGTAATGTGGCTATGGATGCTGCCAGGACAGCTCTGCGTCTGGGCGCAGACGTGCATATAGTATACAGAAGGACACGTGATGAACTTCCGGCGCGTCACGAGGAAGTGGAACACGCCGTTGCTGAAGGCATCGTCTTTGATATGCTCACCAACCCGGTGGAGATTCTGGGTGACGAAAACGGCTGCGTACATGCCTTGAGATGCGTAAGGATGGAACTTGGCGAGGTGGATGCGAGCGGAAGACGAAGTCCTGTTCCGGTTGAAGGGTCGGAATTCGAAATACCTGCAGACACCGTGATAATGGCTCTTGGCACCTCTCCTAATCCGCTTATAGTCAGCACGACCGAAGGACTGGAAGCTAATCGTCGCGGCGGTATCGTCGCCTCGGAAGACGGCTCTACCACACGCGCCGGGGTGTTTGCCGGGGGAGACGCGGTGACAGGTGCCGCTACGGTAATCCTTGCTATGGGAGCCGGAAGAAAGGCTGCCGCTGCCATAAGGGATTATCTTACTGAAGTTTGATTCTTTTCTGAGAAGAAATCATAGAGACCGCGCCCAGTGCCACAAGCATTAAGGCGCGCGTTTCGTGTGTAAGGGTGGCGAAAAGGATTCCTATCTCCCATTCCACGCCGTAAAGAGATGACAGCGCCACGGCCACGGCGTAATGGTATGCTCCGAATCCTCCCGGAACAGGCAGCAGCGATGACAGATTGCCGACCACGGAGATGAAGAGGGCGTCGGTGAAGTCAAGTCCGGAAAGTAGTGGGATGGCCTTGAATATGCACAGGCACATCATCACATAAGAAATCCATATTCCTATGGTATAAAGGAAAAACAATCCCTTGTGCTCCGCTTTGCCGAAGGTCTTGAAACCCTCGACGATGCCCTCCGTCCACGACGCTATCTTGCCTGCGACGACGTTCCGGTCCCTGAATTTGAAGCAGAGCATAAGCAGAATCACCACCGCTGCAATGACCGCCACGAGCACCCCGGTCAGGCTCAGGGAGAACCGTCCCGCCACTTTCATAGCTATGTTCTCTATGAACCATCGGGTTATCTCCGCGGATTTCAGGATTATGGCCAATATGATAAGAATTGCGACCATAAGCATATCCCAAGCCCGTTCCATAATGATGGTCCCGACAGTCTTGTCATACGGACATTTCTTGTCGGACACGACTCCACACCTTACCAGAAAGCTCATCCACGGAATCACGAGGCTGAAAAGATTTCCCACATTGCAGGCATCCCACAGCGTTCTGCGCTGTATGTCATTGTTAATGGGCAGCATAAGAGCCCGCCATCTTTCCACCCTCAGTACGAGAGCCAGAAAGGCGAATGCCAATGACACCGTAACCCATCCCCAGGAAGTGTCTTTGAAAGCGCTCTTGAATACCTCCCAATCCACCTCCCGCAGTGCCAGATAAACGAGCACTGCTGTCAGTAAACCGGCCAGGAAATATTTTAGAACATTAAGACCTTTCTTTGACATGGCGGCTGCAAATTTAACATATTTTTTATGTACTTTTGTTTCTTAATGACAAATGCGATGAAATCTATACTTGGAATCGGTAATGCTCTGACAGACATTCTTGCTGTCCTTCCAGACGATTCACTTTTAAGAAAATATCATTTGCCCAAAGGCAGTATGCAGCACGTCGATATGGAGACGGGCGATAAGATTTGGCACGCACTTAAACCGCTTGGCGTCAAGTATGTAGCCGGAGGCAGCGCGGCCAATACCATAACTTGTACGTCTCTTTTCGGGATGCCGTCCACTTTCATAGGCAAGATAGGGGACGATGAACTTGGCCTGTTGTTCAAAAGTGACCAGGAGGAGTCCGGAGTCAAGACGCTGTTGCTGAAAAGTGAGCATTCCAGCGGAAGAAGTATGGTTTTCGTCAGCGGTGGTAACGCCGAGCGCACATTTGCTGTATATTTGGGCGCTGCATTGGACCTTGGCCCGGAGGATCTGAAGCCCGAATATTTCGAGGGGAAGGATTATTTCCATATAGAGGGTTATCTGGTTCAGAATCAGCTTCTCATAAGGAGGGCTGTGGAGCTCGCGCACGAGAAGGGCTGCATCATCTCGCTGGATATGGCGTCATATAATGTCGTGGAGAGCAACAATGCCTTCCTTCACGATATTGTGGACCGCTATGTGGATATAGTTTTTGCCAATGAGACCGAGGCCAGGGCCTTCACGAAAATCTCCGACCCTAAAGAGGCGCTGGAAGAGATAGCATCCCATTGTAAGATTGCGGTTGTGAAGGTGGGCAAGAACGGCTCCTGGGTCAAGTCGGCGGAAGAAGAGTATCATATTCCTTCGTGGCCTGCCGAACCTGTGGATGCCACCGGGGCGGGGGATACTTATGCCGCAGGGTTCTTGTACGCGCATTCGCTAGGACTTCCTCTTAAGGTATGCGGGGATGTAGGTTCGATAATTGCAGCGAAGGTGGTCGAGGTCGTCGGTACCAAGATGGACGTGAACCGATGGAGACAGGCTGAGGCCGAAATAAAAGAATTGATAAGGAATAATGGCTGATTTTTTCGTAAGGATAAGACGTTCGCTTTCTATTGCGCTTCATCGCTCCAAGGTGAAGCACCAGATGTGTCCCATATCCAAATGCGCCAAGGTGACGGTGTTTATTGATGCGACTGAAGGGTCTGCTCAACAGTGTGCAGATGCTCTCAGCGCTTTTTTTTCAAAATATAAGGTTGGCCTGAAAATATTTGCTGTCAACTCGGAGAGAAAGTCCATACTTCCGGCGATTTCGGGTGCGGTGATGCTGCTCCGGAAGGATTTGAGATGGTTCGGGCGCCCCAAGAGGACACGCAGGCACCCTCAGGTGGACGGGCAGGAGGATCTTTTCATCAACCTTTGCCCGCAGGATAATTACACCGCATATTATTGCGCGGTATGCTCAAAAGCTCATTTCAAGGTCGGAAGACAGCCTGCCGGAAAGGGCTTGTATGACATAGAGGTGTCGAACACCGACGGTTACTCGCAGAAACAGATTTTCACGCAGATAAGTACAATATTAGCTTCAATAGTATGAAACAATTCATCTCTACTGCTCTGAAAGGATTCGGAATGGGCACTGCCAATGTGGTCCCTGGTGTTTCCGGAGGGACGATTGCCCTTATAACCGGGATTTATTATCGCATGGTGGCCTGTATCAGCGCTTTTGCCACTCCAAGTATATGGAAGGAACTGTTCAAGGGTAATTTCGCCTCGTGGTGGAAAAAGGTCGATGGATCGTTCCTGGTTGCGCTTTTTGTGGGTCTTGCAGTCAGTATATTGACTTTTGCCAAGCTTGTGACGTGGTCTCTGGTTGAATATCCGGTTATTACGTGGGCCTTTTTCTTCGGGCTCATCATAGTCTCGACTCTTTATATGCTTTGTGACATAAAGGCGTGGAAGATAAAGGATGTAATTATGCTTCTGATAGGTTTCGGCCTGGGGTTGGCATTTTGTTTTCTGACTCCGACCAAGACTCCCCAGACGGCGTGGTTTTATTTTGTCAGCGGGGCTATCGCCATCTGTACGATGATTCTTCCTGGCGTGTCGGGCAGTTTTCTTCTGCAGATTTTCGGTAATTATGACATAGTGATGGCGGCTTTGGATGTGACTGCTCTGAATTGGTCCGTCCTCTTGCCTTTCGCTCTTGGCTGTCTGGTGGGCATTATAGCCTTCTCCAAATTCCTGAAATGGCTGCTCGCTCATTATGAAAGGCCTACGATGATACTTTTGATAGGTTTCGTGATAGGCACTCTTCTGAAAGTTTGGCCGTGGGCGGATGTGCAGGCGGTCGAGCAGGCCGGGCACGGTCCTCAGATACCGCAGGCCATAGTAGCTATGCTTCTGGGCGGAGCATTGGTTTATGTCATACAGCGTCTTTCCAAGAAAACTTGTTAGATAAAGTGTGCGGACGGAAAACGCAGGCCGCCGTCCGCGCTTCATTAATATAGGACCTGTATCATTTGAATTATGTCATTGAACAAAGTAATGTTGATCGGTAACGTGGGTGGAGATCCTAATGTCCGTTACCTTGAGGGAAATGCCAAAGTGGCATCATTTACCCTGGCTACCACTGAGCGATATAAGGATCGCAGCGGAGAGCAGAGGGAGAATACCGAGTGGCACAATATCGTGGCTTGGAGAAGCACTGCCGATGTTGTGGAGAACTATGTGAAGAAGGGAACGCAGCTTTACATCGAAGGGAAGATACGTACCCGTAATTACACGGACCAGTCGGGAGTAAAGAAGTATGTGACTGAGATTGTGGCAGATTCCATTCAGCTTCTCGGAAAAAGGAGCGATGATTCTGCTTCGACACCTGTTCACAGTGCGCCTCCTCAGACGGCTGCTCCAGCTCCTGCTGCGGCACCGAAACCTGTTTATGAAGCTCCGACTCCTTCCGTGGACGAAGGACAGGATGACCTCCCGTTCTGATACTGGGAACGGTTTTATATTAACTATAAAGGCTGCGGAACCCCGCAGCCTTTATAGTTAAAAGTGGCCAGAAGCAAACTTTTGCGTGAGATGAGTTTCTTCAGCTTCTCCTTGTGCCTGCGTGCGGCCCTGTTCACGTCAGCC
>CAVHGF010000076.1:0-2045 GCA_963635625.1 Treponemataceae bacterium
AAACTCGCCCACATACGGATGGATTTTGGAGGAATAATGCAAAGTGTTTGAAATCGAATGGGATATGTAGCTTTGTGCCATATTCTTCCATTGGTGGCTTTCAGCCGTTTTTGAGGGAGTTAGGAGAACAAACCGCTACCTATCCGTTGCCTTTCCGGGATTGGGAAAGAGGCTTGGAATCCACTTCCACTTCTCGTTTTTCCATAGGTCCATTACCACAGAGAACGCTGTTTCTTTCTGTTTTGTGAGTGTAAAGTTACTCATTTTTTCTCGCATCAGGAAAAAATACAGGTTTTACCTGCAAACCGGGGGGCTTTTTTCCATGTTCCGCTATATTTCTCATACCGTTCATTTGCTCGCCATATAATAAATTTGCAAACAAAGGAATAGGTTATGAATCAGGCAAATGTAAAGGTTTCGTTCTACCTTAAAAAGAGCGAGGCGGATGCCGACGGGAACTGTCCCGTAATGGCTAAGTTGAACGTCGGGAAATATTCCGAGGCAGCATTCAGTGTGAAGATGAAAGTCCCGCAATCACGTTGGGCTTCAGGACGCGCATCCGGTAAAAGCGTGACGGCAAAGGAAATCAACAACAAACTGGATGAAATCCGTGCAATGGCATTGGGTATTTATGCGGAGCAGTCGGCTGTCCATGACGGAGTGACGGCCGATGAGGTGAAAAACCGGTTGCTCGGGATGGCTTGCGGGCAGGAAACGCTCCTGGGCTATTTCAGGCAATTCATCTGCAATTATGAAAAGCGTGTGGGAGTCAACCGTACAGAAGGCAGTCTGAGAGCTTACCGTAACGCCTACAACCATGTCAGGAAATTCCTGCAATGGCAATACAAACTATCCGACATTTCGTTTACCGCGCTGGACCGTTCTTTCATCGACAAGTACGATTTGTATCTTCGAACGGAACGGGGCCTTGCTCCCGGAACCATCATCAACCTGACCGTGCAGCTGAAGACCATTGTAGGAGAAGCCATTGCAGACGGCATCATTACCACCTATCCGTTTACAGGATACGAGGCGGTGCGTCCAAAAGCCAGGCAGAAATATCTCACTGCCGAGGAGCTGCAACGAATTATGACCACCCCGCTTCACAGGCAGGCCCTCTACCATGTCCGCGACCTGTTCCTGTTCTCCTGCTACACCGGCATTCCATACGGGGACATGCGTCTGCTGACAAAAGATAACCTCTCATGCGCGGAAGACGGCACATGGTGGATCAGGAGTGCCCGGCAGAAAACCAAGGTGGAGTTTGAAATACCATTGCTGGACTTGCCGCTACAGATTTTGAGGAAGTACCGTGATGCCGCTCCCGGTGACAAGTTACTGCCGGTGTATTGCAACTCCATGCTGAATATTTACCTGAAGGAGATTGCCCGGCTCTGCAATATAGACCGTCCGCTGGTCTTCCATGCCGGCCGGCACACATACGCCACGGAAATCACACTTTCCCATGGGGTACCTCTTGAGACGGTCAGCAAGATGCTCGGGCACAGTCAAATAGAAACCACGCAAATTTACGCGAAAGTTACCGATGACAAGATAAGCACCGATACAAGGACTTTGAACCGGAAAATATCGGAACGCTTTTCAGTCATCATTTAATAACCCGCAAAAAGTATATACATGGAAAAGAACACTGAAAAACAAAATGTCAAACGGCGCAGCACTTTTGCCGTACTGTTCTACATCAACCGCACGAAAGTCCGCAAGGACGGGATGTGCCAGTTATTGTGCAAGGTGAGCATAGATACGGAATGGGAACAGATCGGAACGAAGGTGTCCGTCAATCCCGCCATTTGGAATCCGGAAAGAGGCCGGGCGGACGGGCGCAGCGGGAATGCCGTCACCGTGAACCGTGCCATAGACGACCTGACCCGTGAGATTACCGGACATTACGACCGTATAAAGAACAGCCTGGGGGTCATCACTGCGGAGCTGGTCAAAAACGCGGTCAAGGGCATCGGACAGAAACCGCTCACCCTGCTGGCCCTCTTCAGGGAGCATAATGAAGAATTCAAGAAACGTGTCGG
>CAVHGF010000076.1:2281-4785 GCA_963635625.1 Treponemataceae bacterium
TGCGCCGTGACCCTTACTGCCGCCTGCATCCCGAACTGCCCAAAAGGAAAAGCCGCCACATGAAGCTGGAGGATCTCAAGACATTGATGGCCACACCGGTGGAGAAACCGCAGCTGCAATTCGTGAGGGACATGTTCATATTCTCGACCTTTACCGGACTGGCATACGCGGATTTGAAGAAACTGTCAATAAATGATATCACACAGGCAGAGGACGGCACATGGTGGATTCATATCCGCCGGCAGAAGACCGACACGCTTTCCTCTGTACGTCTGCTGGATATCCCTCTCCAAATCATCGAGAAATACCGTGGCCAAAGGACAGGGGACAAGGTGTTCAACATTTACACCCGCAGGTATTTTATCCTGCTGACAAAAGAGTTGGGAAAGGTATATGGCTTTGATTTGACCTACCACCAGGCCAGGCATAATTTCGGGACCCACATCACCCTCTCGCTCGGCGTGCCGATAGAGACTGTAAGCCGCATGATGGGGCACACGTCTATTTCCACCACGCAGATTTACGCGCAGGTGACAGACACGAAAGTGGACGAGGACATGAAAAAACTAAGGTTCACTGGCTTCGGAAACAAAATTGACCTTTGTGAAGAGGATTTCACCGCAAAGAAAAAGCGGAAAAGGAAACCACAAACCGAATAAAATGAAATGAAAGGACGGAGAAACGACCGCACGAACAGCAGGCCGTTTCCCCGTCCTTATAAGATTGTGCATGACTATACCCAGCGTTGCTCCTCCCGGCAGCGTTTGTAGGCATCGTCCAGAATCTTCATGATGTCGGACTCTTTATAGAGTGCCTTTCCCTGCAGCAGATAATAAGGAATCACCCCGGAAGTGCGGTATTCCTGCAATGTGCGCCGGCTCACCCGCAGTACCTTGGAAAGTTCCTCGTCCGTAAGGAACCGTTCCCCGTAGAAAAGGGATTTGGGGACATCCCCCATTCGGGTGAGCATCTTCTCCATTTTCTCCATCCCTTGGAACATCACGTCGATGCGCGGGTCTTTCTTGTCTATGAAATGATAACTCATGGCTTGCCTTTTATCAGGGGATGATAATTCAATTCCAACAATCTCCGCACATCTTCCGGCTTGTAGAACAGCTTGTTCTTGATACGGCTGAAAGGGAGTATTCCTTTGGCACGGTACGCCTGGAGGGTCTTTTTGTTGATGCGAAGCACTTCGCATACCTCCTGATTGTCCAGCCAGTTCTTCAGGCCGAGGTCCTCGACCGGACGGCATGCACGTGTCACCCGTTGCTCGAACTCGCAAAAGCGAATGCGCAGTTCTTCAAAAGTATGTCTGTCGATACATATGATTTCCATAATCCATACCCCGTTTTAGTTAGACATTCACCTGCCCCCTGAATCTTGCCGGCAATGACTTGCCTTTCTGATTGAGGAAGGCCTCCACTTCGGACGCCTTGTAGTAGGTCCTCCCGTCAATCATGTAATAGGTGACGAGTTTCTTCTGGCGGTAACGTGCCAGCGTGCGTTTGGTGATGCCGAGCAGCTGGCACAGGTCGTAGTTGTCCAAGAGCGTGTCGCCGTCCAGGCAATCCCTCAGCTTGTTCATTCGTTCCAATGCCCTGTCTATCCTGTCGAACCGTTCCATAATCTGGAAGAACATCTTGTGGGCGGTCTCATTGTTTATCTGTAACATGACTAATCTGTTTTTTGAGTGTAAATAATCATTTGCTTACACCTTGTCGCGCAACAGGTTATGTCATATTAAAGGGCTAACGGCGTGCCAATGACACCGGATTACACCGAAGTGCGCCGCTATACACCTGTATAACAGTGGAATAAAAATTTCAAACCAAAAAAGTGGACAATTCGGAGTCTTGCAAAATGCGAGACTTTTTCGCAGGATGCAATGGCTTATTGCGAGATACGGCGATAGACCATGCGGCAGATGCCGTTGGAAAAGGGCTTCGCCTCGTGCAAGTGCCAGTTCCCGGCGGGTGAGCCGCCAAAGACGGTGACACCCGTACCTGCCATGACCGGCAGAAGGTATATCACGATTTCGTCAATGAGGCGGTAAAGGAAAAGGCTTCCCAAGAGGTTCACACTTGGGAAGTCGGACACCTCGGCGATATAGATGCAGGAATTGCCGGTACGCCCCTTGTCACAGACCAGATCCAGCATTGGATGTCCGGGATGGAGCCGGAAGGTGCTCCGTTCCAGCCAGTACGGGAATCCCTTGGAAGAGTTCTTCACCCACTGCATGAAATTCCCGTCCGCTTCCGGAAGGAAGCCGTCGAGGGTCATCGCTGTCACTATCTGCACTTTTGCCATATCCGTCTGCCGTTACCGCAAAAAGAAAGCGTGGCCATCACGCACTCAGACAGCGGTTCTGGCAAAACCGTAAGGAGAATACGCAATGCCACGCTATGCTGGCGCACAGCATAAGCATCACGCAATGGTTCTCCTTAAACGTCAACTGCCAGATTTCTGTCCGAGACTCTTGCGAACTTATGTATGTAACAGGC
>CAVHGF010000076.1:5389-6726 GCA_963635625.1 Treponemataceae bacterium
GACACGATACGGACATCCGCCTTACGTTCCCTGTTGCCGCCAATCGGCATATAGGTGTTCTCCTGCAATACCCTTAACAGGGAGGACTGCACATCATAGGGCAACGTGCCGATTTCATCAAGGAACAGTGTGCCGCCCCTTGCCATATCGAAATAACCTTCCTTGTCAGAATCGGCACCGGTGAAAGCCCCCTTGGCATGGCCGAAGAACATGGATGCTACCAGCTCGCGGGGAATGGCCCCGCAGTTCACGGCGACAAAAGGCTTGTCCCCCCGGTGGCTGTCTGAATGGATGCTCCGCGCAATGGATTCCTTTCCCGTACCGTTGGCTCCGAGAATCAGCACCGAAATGTCGGACGGTGCGACCAGTCCTGCATAATGTTCCGCCTCCCTTGCTTTCGGGCTGGAGCGCCTGAACAGTTTCTTTTCCTGCCTACGCACATGGGAGACAGGTGCCAGAAGCTCGTTCACGATTTCAAGCAGCCGTTCCCGGTACACAGGTTTGGGCAGATAATCTTTCGCACCCAGTTTGATGGCTTTCACTGCGTCCGGGTAGGATGCGTATTCGGTCATGATGACAAAAGGGACGGTACGCCGTTCCTTGTTGAGCCATTCGAGCAGCGAGATCCCGTCACCGTCCGGCAGGCGGACATCCGACAGGACCAGGTCAAAATCAGTCCTGCGGACCTGCCGGCGCGCGGAGGGTTCGTCCATGGCGGTCGTCACCTCGAAGCCCTCACGCCGCAGCCACTCCTTCTGCAACTGCGACAGGGCCACATTATCTTCCACTATCAGTATCCTGTCCTTCATTCCGTATCGTCTTTATTTCGTTCCCGGATTGGATTATCAGATTCTCTATCTCGTCTATCAGGCTTTCCGTATGCTTCCTGATCACTTCACGTGTGGCATCCTTGTCCTTCAGCACCTCCTTGTATGTCCCCAGCCGCGGTTCTTTCCGTAACAGCTCCCATAAGGGCCACATGCGGTGCACGGTTTCCCGCAGTTGCCCCCGGTCGTCCTTTTCCATCGCCTCACGCAGCTCTTTTATATCCAGGCGGGAGCTTTCGGCCAGTTTCTCCAGCACCCCGCATTTGTCGGAGACTTCCGAAAGCAGTGCGGTGAAGTCCGGCCGGCCGTATGCAGGGGAGGCGTCCGTCAGCGGGGAAAGGCATTTCAACAGTTCGGCGGAGGAAAACGGTTTGAAGATGCAGCCTGTGAAACCGCTCCCGAGCAGTGAATCCTTTTCGTCGTCCCCTCTGGCGGTCATGGCAATGACGGGTATAGTCCGGGAGTTTCTTATGTTCGACTTGCGGAGCAGCTCCAGCAGGGCGAAGCCGC
>CAVHGF010000077.1:0-6176 GCA_963635625.1 Treponemataceae bacterium
TGCCTCGCGCTGCTCTTCAGCGGACATGGGAGGTTCCGTGTGGAACACCGCATCAATAAATTCCTGATGAAGTTCTCCTGCTTTACGGGAATAAAACAATGCGTTATAGATATTGGCTGAACGGTTATCAAAAGCCGGAAAAAGGAACCCCAGTTCCGGCGCAGATACCACTTGATTGGCAGCGCAATGGAACTCATTGTCCCCTGAAAAATAGCCGAGTTCCGGTTTTGCTGCTTTTACAGGGCAAACAGCACAGAGAACATAGGAGAACACTTCCTCTGAGGCATCTGACTGCATTATATCGTCTTTGCCTCGACGCGGAATGTCATAAATATCGTTTGCCAGGAGCAGCAAATAGCTGCTGTCCCCCATATCCAGAGACTGGATGACTTTCTGATAGAATGCCTGACGCACCTGATTATCTTTCATACCAGATGCACGCAGAGCCATTAACAGCTTATGTTCCTCGCTGTCCATAACCTGCTGGGTAGAAAACACAATGTCAATGAGGTTTTTACCCAATGTCCCGGACAGTGCTTTTTTCAGCAGGGCGAGATATTTTTCCGCTTCCTCCTGCGGCATCATGCCGAGCGACTCGTCCAAATCTGCTATGATCTCATGATTGCTATTGACAAAACAGCCATAAATGCGGCTGACTGCGTTTTTATCCGGCTTCCACCGACGGCGCAGTTCATTGAGTTCCTTTTGATTCATAGGTATCGTCAACCCTTTCTTATATAAATGGCAATGATATTTTAGAGCTGCTGCTTGCGCTATCTGTCTTCCACGGCAGCCAAGTGGACTATCACCATTGCCGCACTTCATTCAGCGGCGAAGCGTTATTGGGAATACAGCACAGCCAGAAACATTCGAAGCACGCAACCTAAAATTTGCAGCAAAAAAAGCCCCGCATCAACATATATCCGCATCTTCTTCAAAAGAAAATGTAAGGCCATGGGTTGTGCAGTATCTGCTGATTATAAGAAGCGTCATTTTTGTCGGATGCGTCTTGCCGTTTTCCCAGCGATTCACAGAAGTATAACTGACGCCAAGTTCTTCAGCAAGCTGAGTCTGAGACAACCGTCGTTCGCTACGCAGTTTTAGGATTGCATCTGCAAAGGTCACTTCATCACTTCCTTTATAGCATAGTATAGCATACTGAGTACACCAAAGGCAAGTCGGGGTTCTCTTTTTTGTGTGAAGTAAAGCCATTTCGCGGGAAAGTCAGCGGTCAGATGTATTCCCATTCGGTATAAATCCCACGCAACCGAAAGAAGGCGCATAAACAGACGGTCCCGTCTGCTTATGCGCCTTCAAACCTAAATGCTTGGAGGAGAAATGCACGCTGCAAATCAACGCCTTGCTTGGCTTTTATCCACATGCTTGCGTCAGCACGCACACGAGCGTGTACTGCGACATGAATGGCAGGCAGATGCTGTTTTCGCCGCTGGAGATCAGCAGTTCTTCACCGCTCGGGCTAAGCAGCGTGTGATAGGTTTCACTGATATACAGCGGACCTTCGGTGGTGTCGTAGCTCTTGCCTCCCACAAGCGACAAACTGAGCGTCACATGGCTCGGCATATCCAGTTCGGTTTCAATCGTCCAGAAGCCGCTCCACTGTTCTTCAAATTCTTCCTCGCCGTCATACTGCCAGTCCAGATTGACTACACCGCCTGTCTCATCGCCGGGATAGAACGTCAGCATGAAATGCGCATAGCGATCCGTGTCCCATGCTGTGCCGGATGCAGACCATGTCGTACCCCCATTCTCGCTTCCAGCCAATCCAAGTGCCGTCGGCCCAAGCCAGCCGTCATAGAGCCATGCGTCCAAACCTGCCGCTGCACTGTGCTGATAATCTGTGAAGTCCCAAGAATAGCACACCCCGTCCTCCGTGATGCACGGCACGAGATAGCTTCCCGTGTCAAGTGCCGGATACCACTCACAGGTGTTTCCGCTGTTGTCGGTAATAAATAGCTGTGTGTCAGGCTCATATGCGACACCGTCAAGGTTTGCAAAGAGTAAAACCGGCTCGCCGGTCTCTGCCCTGTAGAGGACATCCGTACCCTCGTAGGCTTTTGTTTTATCGTTCCACTGCACACGATTGATGGAAATCGTCGCATTTTTATCTACTGGAACAATGCAATACAAGTGTCCCGCACCGCCAACGATGTGGTTCTTGTCGATTTCCGCGATGAATGGATACTCGTCCAGCAGGGTTTGGTTGTTGTCCCGCAGCCACACAGGGAATTCCTGTTCAAAGCCGTTATCAAACAACCCGCCGACATAGCCAAGATACGCCATACCGAAGAGTATGTCCGGCGCGTTGATCCTGTCGCGCAGCAGTGCAAGGGATGCTGCGCCGCTTTGCGACCATTCCATCGATTCCGACTCTTGGCTGTTCTCCTGTTCCTTCTGCTTATCCGTTTTTGCAGGTAACCCCAAAGAGGTGGATCCTGCGTTCTCCTTGACAGGGGTTTGCTCCGGCTTCTGCCCACAGGCGCAAAGCGATATCAGCATCGCCAGTGACAGCAAAAGCACGAGTACTCGTTTGAGTGTCATTCTCATGGACGCTCCTTTCAATATTTTCCCGTTCTAATCGGAACAGCCAGCGGCAAAATGAGCCGAACGCGGGAAAAAGCAACACGGAACCACATGCCTACGCGTGGCACACGGGTTAACTCGCGTCTGTGTTGTACACCGGTACAATCGCAAATAAGAACCGACTGTCTGGCAGATGCAGGCAGAGGCTCGACCTCTTTAGCAGGGAAGCGTATCAATGCTTCTTTTTCCTGCGAATCAATATAATCCCTGCTATTCCGCCGCCGACAACCGCCATACCTCCTGCGGCGCTCAACGCAATCGTCAGCGGAGACAGAACGGTATTACTGGTGTTGCTTTCGGGCGGGATCCCTGCTTTCTCCGAAGCATTGTCTTGACCGCTGGTTTCCGGCGTACCGCTGATTGCCACGGACTGACCAGCTCGCTCCGGTGAGGTGGTCGGCGTAGGATCAGAGGTTCTCTCTGTTTCGGATGGTTTCGCGGAAGTCTCCGCGGAAACGGTCTTCTCAGTCACAATAACCGGTATCACGCTGGAATAGGCTCTGCCGCCGAGATCAGTCTCCACATAACAGACATAATACCGTGTCCGAGTTTGCGTGGTATCGCAGACGAGAATCGGATTCTCTTCCGGCTGCCCTTCCTTTGCACCGATGGCAACAATATCCTTCAGTTCCCCGCTGGCGGTTTCATACCAAGTATAGGACCTGATTTTGTCTCCGTCAGCTGCCTGGGCAGCACAGTGGAGTTTCAGAATCTCATCCTTTTCTATTGTGACAGACGCCGGCACCGTCAGCTGCGGCGGGTATTTTTCGCCGCCTACCGAGATATATGCGCTCTGCGAGGTCACGCTGTCTGTTTCGTTTGAAACAACACAGTAGATCTCGGCTCCGTCAAGAGCGCTTCCGATCCCGTTAATAAAGAACCCGTTTCCGACATCGTTTCGACCGTATCCATCGCCGGTAACGCCTTCCTGCCAAGGATGGTTTTCGGTAAAGGAGGTTACTGTGTTATAGGCAACGCCTTCATACACAATGAACCAGTCGTAAACGAGGTCGTCTCCCGTCGCCTCAACCGTCCAGTATGCCGAAGCATTTTCCGGAAATACCGAATTCTGTGGCTGGCGCGTGATTTCAATCTCACCTGCCGCAAATACCGGTGTGGCCATGGAGAGCATCAGGATAAATACGAGCAGAAAAATGGTGGGTATTCGTCTCATTGTCTCCTCATTTCTGTACGGCGCATTAGAACTTGCCGCCCCCGCCGCCGTGGGTGGAGCCCGAAGAAGAGGTGTGCGTGCTGCTTCCTCCGGAGCTGTTGTTTTTCGGTTTTGCCGTTCGGGACACGCTGTTATACAAAAATAGATCTCTGCTCTCAGTGATTTTCAAACTGCCGTCCTTCATATAACTGCCTGCCGCCGCCTGGAACCTTACTGTTTTCAGTTTGGACTTCATTGTTCCGACTGCAATAAGCGCCATAAATACGCCGACCACAATCGAGATTGGAATCCAGATCAGTGAAAGCGGCTCACTGGGGAGATCGGAGGTATCATACGGCGTGCCGGCTCTCGCCTTGGTGATGAAGTCGTCACAAAGATCCGCAAAGATATTGAATGCGGCGGCAAAATCTCCGTCAGATAGGCTTTCTTTCATCTGGCTGCCGATATATTGAATCCCTGCATCTGTAAACGCAGTAATGCCGTAGCCGTGAGTAGATATGTACCAGTCGTTGTCCTCGATGCTGATGAGGAGGAGCAGGCCGTCCCTGTTTTCCCCATAGCCGTATTCGCAATACTCATACAGTCCATCGGCATATTCCACAATGCTTTCACCATCCAGAGTATCCGTCGTGACAATGGCAACCTCCATCTTCTGCCTTACGCTGATCTCGTCGAGCTTTGCCGTCAGCGTTTCAAGATCCGCATCGGATAAGAGATAGGCCGTATCCATCAGCCGATAGTATTCGTGGGCAAAGCCCTCTTCTGCAAATACCGGAACAACTGAAAAAAGGCATAGGAGGAGCACGGTCAGAAAAACAGATATTCCTTTTTTTATTTTCATTGTCATCCCCTCCTCAAATTATTCCGAGCAGGCGTAACAGCCATGCGCCGCCGTAAGCTGCTGCTGCGAAGATTGCTGACAGCATCAGTGTCCAGCGGGTCGCCGCCGCTTTGTCTACCGGCAGATCGCCGACAAATTTCCCGGTCTGTCCGTTCATGGCAAAAGTGTATTGATTTCCGTTCCATGTGGTATTGAGAAGCCACACGGGATAAAGCGCATACCGGGCTTTCCCACCGTGGAATTTCACACTGCTGTTCTCCGCTCGAACGGTGGCATATCCCTTGACCGTTCCGGCGAATGCTTCCTCGGTGGAACGCTTGACGCGCTCGTTGGCACGGTCAATGCTCTCCTCGGCGGTCACATCGTATTTATCCGCCAGATATCCGGCGAGATATGCCGTCTGGAATTCCAGTGCCTCGGAAAAGTCATACGGCTCAATGGATTCCATCAGATCGTCCGCCATCTTGGAAGAACCGTCCACCGGCACATGCTCAAAGCCGACACTGCCGCCCCGATGAATCATGAAGTGGCTTGTTTCGGTATAGTTATAGTCGCTGTCGCTCCATGCGCGGACTTTAGTGGCACGGTAGCGCACCTGTGCGTCCACATCGGTATCAAAGAGCCAGAACGGAACATAAATCCCCTTGATCTCATCAATGTGGTTCTGGTCCTTGAATATCTTGGGAAGCAGGCGTTTCCCGGTCAGATGCTTCTGGAGTCCTGCCTTTGCCGCCTTCTTATCCAGCTTGAACGGGATCACAAGGTCAGGCTTTAACGCTCCTGAGAACTGCCCCATCATCACGACGGGATTTCCGCAGAACGGGCAGGAGGTTGCCGCCGTGTTTTCATCGCCTACGATCTCGCCGCCGCAGGACTTGCACACATAGGAGCGAAGCCCCTCCGTCTCGCCCTCCTGCCAGTCTCCGCCTGCGGCAGTTTCCCATTCCATTTTGTCTGCCTGATCGCCTTGCAGCTCGTTATCATACCCCTTGAGCGCTTCCATCTCGAATTCAGTGTCACAATAAGGACACTTCATTTTCTGGAGCGTACTGTCAAAGGCTATCGCACCGCCGCAACAGGGACATTTGTATTCTTGCAAGGTCTGCATGCAAAGACTCCTCTCTTTTTATTCGGCTGATTTCATGTCCTGTTTTATATTTGGCTTTTTATTCCGTTTTGCAGTATTTGCTTTGCCCTTCCTGCTTTCTGCTTTTTCTGTGATCAAACCAACTACGCCAAAAAGCAAGACCGACGCGGAAATAATAAAGCCGAACGTACTCGTACCAGAGGCTTTATACTCGCCTGTTGAGGTTTTATACACCTCGATCCGCACGGTTTCCCCGCGGTATGTTTCAGTTGAGAATGTTCTCTTTACTGTATATTCTTTGCCGTCAACGGTGTATCGCAGAGTCGCCGCCCACTTTTCGCCCGTAATGTCACCGTCGTCGTCTTTTTCATATGTATGCTTTACTCTTGTGACCTCGGCATTTACGATTCGTTTGTCAGGTGAATTTACATATTCCATTCCGCCCGTCAAGCTTACGAAAATACCGTAAAGGC
>CAVHGF010000078.1:0-5820 GCA_963635625.1 Treponemataceae bacterium
ACTGCTGCTTCATAAATATCTTTTTATAGCTAACGCAAAATGAGGTAATTTATTATTTTTTTACATATTACTTAAGCAAACTTCCGTTTGTGTTCCGACTAAATTCAGCGGACAAAATAAAAAAATCCGTGCCCATCCGTGCCATCCGTGGGAGCAATTATGCATTATGAATTAGAGGTAGCAATTATGCATTATGAATTATGAATTATGCATTAAAGTAGCCCCCGTCCCTCGTTGTCCCGGAGCCAGTCCGCCAGCGCCTCCTCGAAGGTCCACCGGAACTGGTAGCCGCAGTTCTTCAGCTTCTCCCCACAGATATTCGTCGAAATCTGCAGCTTCTTGACGCGTGCCGGGCATATCCCCATCGGCGATCCAAGGAGCATCGCCGCCCGCGCCATCGGCATGATGACCCAGTTAGGCACGTCCGGCACCCACTGCGTCAGCCCCGTCACCCTCTTCATTGCCTCCACGATATGCTGGATAGTATAAGCCGGCTCAAAGCAACAGTTAAAAATCTCCGTGCCCGAAAAATTCTGCATTCTGCATTCAGCATTATGAATTAAAGAAGTGGCCTGCCACTTCTCGTGAATCTTCTCCGCCACCAGCTCCTTAATCAAACATTTGCCCCCTTACAGACAAATTCTTGAACATCTCGTATTTATTTTGTAAGTAAGAAATTCTATTCTCTATGAAGAATTCCTTCAAGAACAACTCCCTTGAAGCCTTCTCCATTCTTTCTCTCAATTCATTGTCATTCACAAGCTGAATGATTTTCTCTGCGTATGCATCAGCATCCAACGGCAACAAATAACCGTTCTCGCCATCTCGTACGCAATCCCTATTGCCTACCACGTCACTCGCTACGATAGCCTTACCGTTCGACATGGCTTCCACCACTGCCAACGGCAAGCCCTCATACAGTGCCGTGGAGATATAAAACAATGATTTGCGGACGAACTCCTGGCAGTCAGCATGACTTATCCAAGGCTCCAGCTTAATCGTATCTTCGAGCCCCAGCTCCGCCATCTTCGCTTTCATCGCCTCCAATTCAGGCGAGTGATACCCTACGCCCAGCAAGATAAACTTTAGTCCGCATCCCTTGTCCTTTACCTTCTTAATGACATCCAGCAAGAACAAAGTATTCTTCTGGTAGCAAGGTCTCCCGATATAGCAAGCATAAGGCTCTTGCATCTCTACCACCTTGCCATGCTCCAGCGAAGCATCCGGCACCGCATTGTGCCATACCAAGGCATGCTGTGAGGCATACCCCACCTCCGCCATCGCCATCTCCTGCTCCGATTCAGAACAAGCCAACACATACGTCTTGAACCGTGTCAGCCGCTCTATCGTCAGAAACACCCACCGCTTCAACTTCGACGGCGTGCAGAGATACGAGAAAGCATGCGGCGTATAGAACGTCTTCATGCCAGTCATCCATCCCGCCGTCCTACCGATGATGCCGCCCTTCGCACTATGGCAATGTATAACATCCGGCTTTTCCCTCTTTATTATCTTGACCGCCTGTATCAAAGCCGTCAAGTCATTCACAGGATTCAGCGAACGATATAGCGAAATAGGATATTCCCTCACCGCCTTACCATTTCTGACAACAGGCTGATGCTTGTCCTCCTTGCCACAAACAATGATATACTCATTCTTCTCAGCTTTATTATATTGAATAGAATTTCGGATGTAAATGTCCAATCCTCCAATCATTTGACCGATATGAAGAATCCTCATGCCACCCTCCTTTCTTCATCGAGGAGAGCGACATAACCGATAAATAGTATCTTACGATTTACCCCCCCCTGTAGCAATTTGTTAAACATATCCATATGTTGGTCTATTACACGTTTTATATCATAGTTTTCCGTTACTTTCTTCAGTGCCTTCCGTCTCATCTCCGCCGCTTCCTCGGGATGGCTGTGTAGCCAGAGCACCTTGTCGGCGGCATCCTCAGCACTGTCCGCCTCCACCAGCAGACCGTCCACGCCGTCCTCCACCAGCGTGGGGATGGCATCAACCCTCGTCGCCACCACGTTCTTCTCCGCAGCCATATACTCCACCACGGCAAGGCCGAAGCCCTCCCACCGCGACAGCAGCATCGCCACGTCGAACACCTTCAGATAGCGGTAAGGCACGTCCGTCCACCCCGTCACCGTCAGTGGCAACCCATGCTCACGGGCAAAGGCCGTCACCTCCGCTTCCTCTTCGCCGTTGCCAACGATGACAAACGCCGAGTTAGGTATCACGTCATGTATCCTTTTGGCGGCACGTATAAACACGTCCGGCGCCTTCTGGGGCGACAGTCTCCCTATCATCCCCACCACGAAGGCATCCTCCGCTATCCCGAGGTCAGCCCGAGGCACAGCCGCCGCCTCCCTCACGGCTTCTACGTCGATGCCGTTAGGAATCAGCTCCAGCTTGTCCTCCCCGGCGATGTGCTCCCTCAGAGCCGACGCCCTCTCCGCCTCAGAGATACAGACTATCCTGTCCGTACACGGAGCAAGCATCTTCTCCATGCACAGATAAATCATACTCTTCAGTTTCATAAGTTCTAAAAAGGTTTATTTGATGTTGAAAGCCCAGCCGTGCGGATTATACACCACTTTGCAGTGCAGCCCGATGGCAGCCATGCGCCCCAGACCGCCCGCAAAACTACTATGGCAATACACCACGTCCGGCTTCACGCTCTTGATGTGCTGCCGTATGGCCCACACCTTCCTGATGACCCGCATAGGCGAGAACGTCTGCGTCAGGTCCATCTGCTTCACCCCGTCCACCACTCTGCGGTACATACACTCGTCATAGTTTCGCGAGCAGATGAAGTACTGCTCCATCCCCCTCGCCTCCAGTCGTGGCAGCAGCATCTGGAGATAACGCTCCACGCCCCCTGCACACTCAGCTATATGTAATATCTTCATTATGTTTCCTCCTACAAAAACACCAATACAAAATTCTCAAACCCAACCCCAGATGCAACTTTGAACACTAATGCCTCTTCTTTTCTTTGAACACGGATAGCACGGATACCACGGATGTTTATTGTCTTTCCCGTTCAACATACAGGGCGAAGCCTATCCGTTTAATCCCTAAAATCTGTGTTCGAAAGAAAGTGTTCTCCGTGGTCTCACTTCACTTTGCGTTCGTACTCCAGTCCATCCGCGTGCCCGAAGTTGTAGAGCAGTCCCAGTTTGTATCCCGTCGCCTTCAGGTAGTTGTACACCTGACTGCGGTGGGAGTCGTCCAGTGCCGCCACGGCCTTCAGCTCCACGATGATGTCGCCGTAGCACACGAAGTCGGCGCGGTAGCTTGTCTGCAACTGCTGACCGTCGTAGAATATCTTCAGCTCCTTCTCCCGTTCGAACGGGATGCCGCGCTTGACGAACTCTATGGCCAGCGCCTCCTGGTACACCGCTTCGAGGAAGCCGATACCCAGGGTGTTATAAACCTGCATGGCGGCACCGTTGATGGCGTATGACTCTTGATTATGATATAACATGATTGTAGTTTTTTACATTGAACACAGAATCTATTTTTTCTTTTTGAACACGGATTTTAGGGATACCACGGATATTTTTCTCACCTCATATAGGGAAGGACATTACTTTATCCGTTTAATCCCGTATATCCGTGTTCGAACCAAAACGCTGACTGTCTTCTTTTCTTTGAACACGGATAGCACAGATACCACGGATATTTTTTTCTCACCTCATACAGGGAAGGACATAACTTTATCCGTTTAATCCCGTATATCCGTGTTCGAAAAAAAATGCTTAGTGTTTGATAGAGCTTCCGTGTTCAAAAAAAGCGTGTCGTCAGTGGTCAAGTCATTCCCGCAGCTCCAAGAGATACCCGTCGTTGAAGGCTGCCTCCATCAGCGCCTGCTTCACCCTCCGGTACTCCTCCTCGTCGAAGATGAACTCGCGTAGGGCCGAGACGATTCTCACGTACGTGCTCAGGCTATAGTCGCCTAACCCCTTTTGATGTTTACTACTCGCTGGCTCTGGACATTGCACTCGCCCAGAAACGCAGCCACCCCAATCCCGTGAGCAGCCATGACTCCTGCCAGCACTGCCCCAAATCGGCTGTTGTCAGCCTTAAATTGGTTCTTGAACATAGAATTAAAATTAAATTGTTTAAATTATTGTAAATTTTCGACCGCATATTTCCCATATATGGGAAATGCGGTTCGATAAAAACTCAGTACCTTCGCTGTAAGAAAGGTTCCCACAGATTATCACAGATGAACACAGATAATATGTTTCGAACACGAATCTCGTACGGCTCGTGTTCAAAAAAAAACATACCATTAGTGGTGACCTAATATCATCGTATTAAAACCTGAATAGATAATGGACGTAACCCTCTTCAAAAACATGACCAGCCGGATGCCGTCAGACGGCACGCTGGAGCAAGTAGCCAACATCATCCGCACGGACGATCACCTCAAAGCCTTCACCCTCTCCTACCGACAGACGGGCAACAAGACCTTCAAACACGAAAGCCCTCTCTTCGCCGTCGCCTGCCGCTTCGAGGGAGGCAAGGGGAAGGAGAATATCCGCGGACTCACGGGTCTCTCACTCGTAGACTTCGACCATATTCTCCCACAGATCTCACAGATTCACACAGATAAGACTTCTACCACTGATGGCTCTTCTTCTCACACGGATCTCACAGATTTCACGGATAAGACTTCTACCACTGATGGCTCTTCTTCTCCCGCAGATCTCACAGATTTCACGGATAATACTTCTACCACTGATGGTTCTTCTTCTCCCACGGATCTCACAGATTTCACGGATGATACTTCTACCACTGATGGCTCTTCTTCTCCCACAGATAGCACAGATGGCACAGATAATACTTCTACCACTGATGGTTCTTCTTCTCCCACAGATAGCACAGAGGACACAGATTTTTCTCAGGTGCTTGCTGGGCTGAAGGCGAAGATTATCGCCGACCCTCACACGCTGATGTGCTACACTACCATGAGTGGCAACGGACTACGCGTCATCTTCCGCTACGACCTGCCGAATATTATGTCGCACACGGATTTCACAGATCTCACGGATAAAGCTCTCACCACAACAAATAACACGTCTGCCACAGCAGACGAAAAATCCGTGGATTCCGTGAGATCCGTGTGCCAAGAAACCATATCTTCCGTGGGAGAGCAAAATCTGTGTAAATCTGTGCCATCTGTGGGAGAAAACATGTCGTCCGTGGGATACCAGACCGCGTTCTTCGCCGGCAACGCATACTACGAGCGGCTCCTGGGGCTCAAGGCGGACATGCAGTGCAAGAACGTCACCCGTTTGAGTGGTCTGGCCCACGACCCCGACGTGTTCCTCCGCCCGGAGAGCGAGGCGGTCCCCTTCACGGTGGACGAGATAACGACCGCCGCTGCTGCCTACGCCCGGCAGAGCAAGGAGGACAAGCAACTGGGACGCATACAGACGTACTACGACACGCTCATCGCCCCACAGCTGGCCCAGGACGGCATCCGCTTCCAGAGCGGCAGCCACAACGAGTATGTCATGCGCGTGGGCTACCGCCTCGCCGAGAAGCGGTTCTCCAAGAAGGTCGCCCTCCGCTGGGCCGTCGCGCTCTTCGGCAACGACTACCCCGACACGGAGCAGGTCATCACCTCGTGCTTCGCCAACGCCTCGCCCTCTTCCCACGGAGACTCCCGGGGCGGCGGCGGCAAGCGAGGCGACAGCAAATTCGCCTCGGTAGACGAAATCAAGTCCTTCCTCGACGGGCACGTGAAACTCCGATTGAACGAGATAACCTCCCGCGTCGAGTTCTTGTCTCCCA
>CAVHGF010000079.1:0-5767 GCA_963635625.1 Treponemataceae bacterium
GCTATTCACAGGCACAGAACAAGGCAACGCAGAAGTATGTCAAAGAGAACTATGACCGCATACAAATAACGTGCAGGAAGGGCAAGAAGGAGCAGTACAAGGCACTGGCAGAGGGAGCGGGGAAATCCCTAAACCAGTACATATTAGACTTGCTGGAGGCGGAATTAGGGGAAAAATAAAAATTTTTTTTAAAAAACCGCACTCAAAGCCGAAAAAATGTGATAAAATGATAAAAAGGAAAAGAGCGGAGTCACGGACTTCGTTCTTTTTTTGTACCATAAACCAGCATATAAGCCAACGAAAAAAACTCCCCAAAACAGTTGCATTATATACTCAATGAGTGTATAATAAAATGTGAAGGGAGGAGCGATGGTATGAAGAAAAAGACAAGAAAAAGCCTCGAGACAGTCGCCAAACTGTTAGCTAGCATAGCGGCAACGCTTATCGGTCTGGCAGAACTGCTCGAGGCACTGAAGTAGCAAGACGGGGGCGAAAGCCCCTGTTGCTATTGCTATTATACACCATCGCAAAGAGAAAAATGAAAAAAAATAATTGGTTTTGGTTTCTGGGGATTGCAGTCCTGATTTTCATTGGTACAGACAGAAGCATTCCGTCTGCGATCCTCCTCTGCTTTACTGGTATTTGTTCTACCGTCAGTGCAATACGTGAATTGACAAGGAGGAACAAATGATGAATATCAAAGAAGCAAGAGAAGCTAAAGGAATGAGCCGCAACGAGGTGTGCGAGTGGCTGGACATTCCGTACAGGACATTGCAGAACTGGGAAATCGGCGCCAGAGAGTGTCCACAATGGGCGGAGCGCCTGATTGTCGAAAAGATTCTAAGAGGTAAAGAGAATGGCCAAGAATGACATGAACGCCATCATTTATAAAATTCTCCGTTACCTGTACAGATGCATGCAGGAAGGCAAGCGTCCGGACATCTCCGAATACGCATACAACAGCAGCCTTCTGGACATACCGGAGCAATACTGGGAGCAGATCATGACGGAGCTGGTAGACAATGGCTATATCAAAGGGATCTACAAGGTGCCGATCATGGGGCAGGGGTACGGCATAAAGCCAACGCCGGAGGCATGCATCACCATTAAGGGACTTGAATATCTGGAGAACAATTCCGGAATGAAGAGGGCACAGGAGATGATCGGCAAGGCGGTAGAGACAGCAATCTCCATGCTGCCGACGTTCCTTGGATTCTAAGCAATCAGACACACGAGAGATACCGTAAAATCATGACAAATTCATAAACAGCAAAAGAGGGCAGACGGGAGACCGCCTGCCTTTTGTATTGGGGAAAATGAGAGAGTACACAGAGCACCAGATAGAAAAGTATTGTCAGAACAGAATATCAGGGATGATGACACAGCGGAAAGCCTATCTGGATGCTGTGCCAATGTCAAGGAATTGGAAGCCGGAAACAGTGGACTCCAAGGCCTCCACACTGGAAAGGTCAGGAAAGGTTCAGGAAAGGTTAAGAGAGCTTCGGGAAAAGGCCCGCGAGATCGAAGAGGAGCAGGCAGAAGCCGCCTGTCTTACCAGAGTAAGGAAGCGGCAGATCCTGACGGCCATCGCGGAGGATCCGCAGGCCAGCGCCGCCGATCGGTGCCGAGCCATAGACTTGGACAACAAGATGGAGAGCGAATACGTGGAGAAGGTCAGCGTATCCGGAAGTCTTAACAATCCTTTCGAGGGCCTGAGTACGGAACAGCTACTGCGGCTTGCCGGAGAAGAGTGATGAGTGCATCTCGCGAGGATATAGCCAGGGCGGCACGCTGTGAGCTCTCCCGCCGTTCCTTTTGGTGGTATTGCCGGACTATGGCGCCGGCCTTCTATAAAGAGGACAGAAGGTTTTTAAAAGACTTCTACGACACCCTGCAAGGCTTCCTGGAAGGGAATGACAGTGTACTGATCGTCAACATGCCGCCGCGGCATGGCAAGAGTTACACCGTCAGCCACTTTGTGGAGTGGGTGCTGGGTATCAACTGCAATCAGAAAATAATGACGGGATCTTACAACGAGACCCTGTCAACGAGCTTTTCCAAGAATGTCCGCAACACCATTATGGAGATTAAAGCGGACAAGGACAGGATCGTTTACTCCGACATCTTTCCCAATTCAAAAATAAAATACGGCGATGCTGCTATGAACATGTGGAGCTTGGAAGGCGCTTACAACAGCTACCTGGCCACCTCCCCAAAAGGAACGGCCACCGGCTTTGGCTGTTCACTGATGATCATAGACGACATCATCCGGTCGGCAGAGGATGCGTACAATGCCAACGTGCTGGAGGGGCATTGGAACTGGTTTACAAATACCATGCTTTCCCGTCTGGAGGAAGGCGGGAAGATTATTATCGTTATGACCCGTTGGCACTCCGAGGATTTAGCAGGGAGGCTGATGGACAGCAGACCGGACGCAAAAGTGATCCTGTACAAGGCAGTGCAGGAAGACGGATCCATGCTGTGTCCGGAGATCCTGTCGAAAGAATCCTTTAAGCAGAAGACCAAGGACATGGGCGCGGAGATCGTAGAAGCCAATTACCAGCAGACGCCCATAGACATCAAAGGGCGGCTTTATACGGAGCTTAAGACTTATACAGAGCTTCCCCGTGACAGGGATGGCAAGCCGCTGTATACGGCGATCAAGAATTACACCGACACTGCAGATACGGGAAGCGACTATCTGTGCAGCATAAATTACGTCATCTATAACCAGGAAGCCTACGTGATAGGCGTGCTGTTCACCAAGGACGGCATGGAGATAACAGAACCGGCCACCGCCGCCATGCTGCAGGAAGACGGCGTCAACGTGGCGGACATCGAGTCCAACAACGGCGGCCGCAGCTTCGCCAGAGCGGTGGAGCGGATTCTAAAAGAAAAATATAAGACGAATCATACCGTGATTCACCCATTCACCCAGACCAAGAATAAGCAGTCCAGGATCCTTTCCAATAGCGCATGGGTGATGCATCACATCTACTTCCCGGCAAACTGGCGGGACAGATGGCCGGAGTTCTACATGGCTATGACCAAGTACCAGAAGGAAGGCAGGAACGCCCACGACGATGCGCCGGATGCTGTGACGGGTATCGCGGAGAAGATAGGCGCAGGAAGTACATTCAGCTTTGATTAAGGAGCAGATACAATGTTCGATTTCGGATTTGCCCAGATGGCAAATATAAACAGGATCATAAGGGAAGGCGGCAAAGACCACCTGACAGACCGGGAGTTTATGCAAAGGGAGTTGAACCACTTCCTTAACTCCCCACAGCGTCGGCTGATGCTGGAGGGCGAGAATTACTTCTTAGGGGATATGGACATCCGGTTTAAGGAGCGCACCGCCATTGGTGCGGATGGCCTTCCGCAGCCCATCCATAACCTTCCCAACAGCAGGCTGAAGGATAACCAGTATCGCAAGATGGTACTGCAGAAGGTTAATTACCTGGTCGGCAAGCCCTTGTCAATGCAGAGCGAAGACAAAGCATACCTTGGCGCGTTGGGGGCAATTTTCGGCGCCGGATGGAACAGGAAACTGCGGGCCATTGCGGAAGGGGCATTGAACGAGGGGATTTATTGGGCATTTCCCACCTATGAGGCGGACGGCCATTTCATCATCAGGACATTTCCGGGGTACGAGATCTGTCCGGAGTGGGCGGATGCAGAGCACGAGGTTTTGGAATATGCATACCGCGTCTATCCCGTAAAGCTGTATCAGGGGAAGGTTATCGAGCGTACCATCTGGAAGGTGGAAGTATACACTGAGTCCGGCATAGACTTCTTTGAGTCGGACGGCTACAGCATGAACATCGTTCCCTGCGAGCCCTGGCATCAGGATTACATGCTGATCACAGACGAGGACGGCCACCAAGAGGGATACAACTGGTCACGCATTCCATTGATTCCCTTTAGAGCGAACAGATACGAGACGCCTCTGATCAAGAGTGCCAAGAGCCTGCAGGACGCCATCAACACGATCCTGAGTAACTTCACCGACAACATGCAGGAGGACGCCAGGAATACGATTCTTGTTCTGGTCAACTATGACGGCGAGAATCTGGGATCCTTCCGGCAGAACCTGTCTACTTATGGCGCGGTCAAGGTAACCAGCGTAGACGGCGTGCAGGGCGACGTTAAAACATTGCAGGTCAGTGTCAATGCCGACAATTACAAGGCGATCCTGGAAGTGCTGAAAAAGGCAATGATAGAGAACTGCATGGGATACGATGCCAAGGATGACCGGATGAGCGGTACGCCCAACGAAATGAACATCCAGAGCATGTACAACGACATTGACATGGATGCCAACACCATGGAGGCGGAGTTCCAGGCGGCGCTGGAACAACTCCTCTGGTTTGTAAAGGCGCACCTGGCTAATACAGGCGCGGGAGATTTTGAAGATTCCAAGGTAACCTTTGTCTTCAACCGGAACATGATCATGAACCAGAGCGAGCTTATCAACAACGCCCGTAACAGTGAGGGGCTTGTATCTGATGAGACCATTCTGGCGCATCATCCTTGGGTCACGGACGTGGCTGCGGAGCTGGAGCGCGTGAAGAAGCAGAAGGAAGAGAACATCGAACAATACGGCTTTGGCGGCGGCAATCCCTTCGGTGCTTCGGATGAGGAGGCCACCGACGAGGAAGAAGACCGGAAGAAAGACAACGCCGAAGGCAAGAAGAGCGATGCCGGAAAGATGTAAAGCATGAGCAAGAACGACTACTGGCAGAGGCGCATGCGTGCCGTTGAGGAGGAAGGTTATAAGCTGGGTTATGACTCCTACAAGGAGACAGAGAAAGCCCTGCGGATAGCAGAAAGAGAACTCAACACACAGATAGAAGTATGGATAAACCGGATTGCAGACAACGAGGGCGTAAGCTATGCGCAGGCGCGAAAGCTCCTAAAGGGTGCAGAGCTGGAGGAGTTTAAGTGGGATGTAAACACGTACATCGACAGAGGCATGGAAAACGCCGTTGACGGGGCTTGGATGAAGGAACTGGAGAATGCTTCCGCCAGGGCGCATATCACCCGGCTGGAAGCCTTCTCCATGCAGATCAGAGCCATTCTGGAGGAAGCATACGGAAAGTATTACAGATCAACTAAGAACGCCCTGACAGCTATCTACGAGACAGAGTATTACCACACGGCCTTTGAAGTGCAAAAGGGTATCGGTGTGGCCGGTACCTTCAACAGCATAGACAAGAATGCCATAGAGAAGGTAATAAATACGCCCTGGTCTGTGGATGGGAAAGATTTTTCGGCGCGTATCTGGGAAGACAGGACGCGGATGATCGGCACCCTGCGGCAGGAGATCACAAGACAGATCGCCACGGGAGACTCTCCGGATGAAGCCATCAAAGCGCTGACCAAGGAAGTAAAGAAGGATATAAAGAACGCCAGGCAGAAAGCCGACACGCTGGTAATGACGGAATCGGCCGCCATTGGCAACCGGGCACAGCATGACTGTTACAAAGAACTGGGCGTTGAGGAGTACATAATAATTGAGACACTGGATTCCCATACATGCGAGTATTGCGTTCAAATGGATTATAAGCACTACCCCATGACGCAGTTCCAGATAGGATCCACCGCCCCGCCATTCCATCCCAACTGCAGAGGATGCACGGCACCATATTTCGATGACGAGTTCCAGCCAAAGAAACGCTCTGCGCGTGATCCGGAGACCGGGAAGACGGTTTATGTTGACGCTATGTCTTATGAGGAGTGGAAAAAGGCTTATGTTGATACAACT
>CAVHGF010000080.1:0-5758 GCA_963635625.1 Treponemataceae bacterium
ACTGCGAGCGGCAATTTGACAGGGCGTTCTACACGCAATGCGGAGCCAACGTGCTCGATGAGACCTTAGCGGACATCCTCGTAATCGACGAGACCTTCCTGAACCGGTGTTTCGACTGGTCCAGGACGGAGGAAGGCCGGCAGTTCTGGAAAGAGATGGATGACAAATGGTGGAAAAAATACCTCGGTCGCCCGTAAGGGCTGCCAAGGTATCGTTTAAAGAGTAAGGTGGTCTGTGGCCAGATGTTATTCGTACAACGAAGCAAAGGAAGCAGTCGCTATTTCTGGAGGTGTTCACGTAGAAATACTTGAAGAGGACCTTGGGATTGGCCTCCGTAGGGGCCCCGTTCTTTCATCCCAAAACCACATCAGGAGCCATTATCGGCACGAACCCCAAGAAGGGTCTGCCGGAGGAGCGGACGGACTTGAATACTGGAAGAATATCCACGGTGATATGCAGGGATGACCTTCTGGAATGGATTACGATCAGTTAAGACTCTGAACGTTATAGTAGTATATAGTTACAAGTGTCTGTGCCACACACAATGCGATCGTGGCTAGGGCGATAAGGGCGGACTTCCAGGCCGGTATTTTTGATTTGAGATACTCGAAATCCTTGAATTCCTTACGTTTCCAAAGAGCTATGTTTTCTGTTAGCCAATTGGCCAATGCCGTAAAATCCAGCGCCTTGTGCTCCAGGAACCAGCTTTCGACGGCGGATTCCATCTGCGGGATGTCGCACCAGGAGAAGGCCTCGCACCATCTCACGGCATAGCCTCCCTCGTCTGTTTTTTCGATTCCAAGACAGATGCTCAGTTCGTTCTTGTTTCCTCCGCGCCAGTAATTCCTTTGCTGTACCGCCGTCTGCAGTCCAAGCGAGGCGGGGTAGAGCAGCACGAAGACGTGTATCTGCCGGCTCTGTCCGAAAAAGGCATTGAACAGGTTCATCTCCCGCATCCATTCAGATGGGATATCCATTTCAAGCTTGGCGGAAGGGAGTATGCAGTCTATCTCGTCGCCAAAAGTGTTATTGATGGAACTGCCTGACGGATAATCGACAAGTCCCAGGTCACGTGCCTGTGCGCTGCTGATTTTCTCTGACTTGAAGATGGAATTCGAATTCAAGATGTAGTTAGTGTACCAGCCTTTGTATGTAGTGGTGTATGCGCCTGAGCGTATGCCGTCGAAGTCGTACCTTTGTCCGCCGCCTCCGGCCACGCAGTTGATATGGACAGGATTGATGAACTGCATCGGACTGTTCCATCGTGCGATGAGTTCATTGTAAAGCCACGAGGAGATATCTTTCGTTCTGGCCGTGTTAAAGTAGAGCAGCCACCGGTCCGGATGATACACGTGACGCACTTCCGTACGTGTGTGTTGTTTGCCGTTGCTGTCGGTATAGGTCCTGGTGACTAATACGCGCTCGGTCCAGGAGTTGTGATGCTCCGTAGCTACGGCGTAGGCGCTGAGGTATTCCCTGGTCTGTCCGGAACGCTTGATCAGAAAATAGATTAGCGCGTCGAACGCTATGGCGCAGATAATCTGTACCCAACAATATTCCGAAGGGTACTGCATTATCAGCCAGAAGGCTACAACAGGTGGGACTATGTAGTAAAGCTTATGCAAAGAGGTCCACGTTGTCGTCTTTACGCGTCTTCATCACTTCCGACGTGGCGGTGGAGGATATCACGGTGTATTCTATGGTCTGCTTGTTCTTTATGAACCAACAGGCGGGCATAGTGGCGCAGAGTGTGCTGTGTTCACGTATGATATCCAACATTCGCTGTTGGCTTGAAGCGAAATAGGCTCTCTGTGCCTCGATGGACTGCATCAGTTTGTCGTAGAGACGGGTGTCGAATTCAGGATTGGACTCCTGTATCATCTTGAAAAGGTTACCGCTATCCTTACTGTAACGGCCGGATATGAGTTCCGGATAGATCTTTTCAAACGTCTCGCGGTATTTTTCGGTGACGCCGGCTTCCTGCTTGAGAGTCTTCCACATAGTGTCGTGAACGGTCTCAATCTTTTTCTCCTGCGCCTCGGCCTCCTTGCGAAGGGCCACTTCACGATTGTTGACTGAAAAATAGTAAACGAAAAAGATTAAAAGCAGGCCTGCGGCTATGCAGACAAGAATAAGTGTCGTGCTCATTTTTTAAGGGTATTATTTATATATTCAATTCATCTATAATTCGTTGCACTCTGGCGTAGTCTTTCAGAAGCCACAGCACGTACCTTATGTCCACGCACACACATCTGTTGTACTGCGCGGTGTAGTACATCTCGCTGTCAAGCGATTCTGTGTTACCGTCGAAGGCAAGTCCTATCAGTTCTGAGTGCCGATTGAGCACCGGGCTTCCGGAGTTTCCTCCTGTTATGTCATTGTCCGTAAGAAAGTTGATACCTTCGTTATATTTCGAAACCGCTTCGACGAATTCTTCGCTCACGCTGTATTCAGCTTTCCCGGAGAGGTGTTTTTCCTGAATCCCTTTGCTTGTGCTCCGGAAATCATATTGCACTCCGTCGGCAGGGGAGAGTCTGCACACTTTGCCAGTGGAATAGCGCATTGTGGAATTGGCATCGGGGTACTGCCTGATCCCCCAAGTATCCTTCATACGATATAACGCGTGAGTGTATTCCCGGCTCAGACGGGCGATTTCGCTGCGAAGGGCCAGGTTGTCATCCCTTTCATTGAACGCGGTTATCTTCACGTCCTGCTGGAAGCGAAGCAGAGGGTCGCTCAGGAACTCCTTCAGACTTCCCGGCAGCGCGTCTGTGCTCGAAAAGACGGACCCTTCCCACAAATGGGCGCTTAGGGTGGCGTAGTCATTGCCGAACTGGCCGGCCAATTCCCTCTGATATGGGCCCCAAAAGGTCGGGTCAACGTGGGTATAGTACTGTCTCACGGCCAATTCCACGAGTTCCTTTTCCACTCTCGGATCGGTCTGCTCACGTCCTTTCTGAAGGTATCCCAGCGCCTTGTCATAGACTTTACTGTTGGCTATGCGCATAATAACAGGCCATATCATAGGTCCGCGGAACATAGTCTCCCTGAACCACGCCTTGTTCTCTTCCACGAATGCCGTCTGTGCGTAAAGCGAATCCAGATCCGGAAGCAGATGGCCCCATTGGCCTTTTCTCAAAGGGTCTTCATCTATCCAGCGCTGAAGGTCCGTCTCGATGTCGCGCTTTTTATCTATTATCTGATATTGCCTCAGACACTTTTGCTCGCCCTGTTCGCATTCGGTGACATTGCTCAGGCTGAAAAAAGCATCGGAATACTTCAGGCGTATGCCTTCGTCGGCGGCCATCCACTTTTTTATGATGGCAAGATTCTCGGAGCGTGCGGCATTATTTATGGGAAGAAGCAGATTCTGCTTGTAGTCAGTCTTTTGCGAGCTGCTGTAACGGTCAGTTCTGCCTGGATAGCCTATCACCAGGGCCTTGTCGCCCATCTTGTAGCCGCGAGAGGATATCTTCAGATGATGCGCCGTGTGCAGAGGCACGTTCGCCTCGCTGTATTCTGCCGGACTTCCGTCGGGCGAACAGTAGATGCGGTAGAGTGCGAAATCGCATTTGTGCTGAGGCCATTGCCAATTGTCCGTATCGCCTCCGAACGCACCTATGCACTCTGGCGGAGCGCCTACCAGACGGACATCGCCATAAACTTCATACAAAGACAGATAGAACTTCTCTTCCGCCCACATCGCATCCAGTGACGCTGTAAGACCTGTCTTCTGCCCATATTTCTTCTCTATCAGATATGCCAATCTTCTCGACCCCACGCGCACCCCGCCTTCTCTTTCAAGACTGTCCCTGAATGCAAGGACTTCAGCTGTCACATCCCTGAATTCCTTGAGAAAAAAGACTTTTCTTCCCGGAACAGGTATTTCCTGGGCTGCGGTATAAGCCCAGAAGCCGTTCTTGAGTATGTTGCGCTCCGGCGTGCTGGCATCGCAGATGTCGGAATATGCCACGTGATGATTGGTGATTATGAGCCCTTGCTCTGAGATGACACTGCCAGTGCCGAAGAAATCTATGGCGACTACCGAGGAAATCGCATCGGATCGGAGACCGTCTGTCATCCACATCCCCTCGTCGGCTTTCGATGGCGGACAGACCAGAAACAGTATTGAAAATATGGCGAGAAACCTCTTCATCTATACCGAATAATGATTGCGGGCATAAAGATATGAAGTAAAGTTTGATTTTTACTGTTTTTCTCCGGTTTTATCCTATTTGGGTGATAATTAGTACGCTTTGTCAGGAAAAATGCTAAATTTGTATGGAAAATGTATTCGTAAGGACTTTCTGTAGTTGAATCTACACATATTATAATACTAAACCAAATTTAACAATTATGTTGTTTCACGTTTATGGAGATATGGCCGTCTATCAGTGGCTGGCTATGCTCGGAGTCCTTTTGGGACTTATTCTTTTGAATGAATTTGCAAGAAGAACCAAATTCGGCGGAGCCGTGATGTTCTTTGCCGTGCCTCTTGCGCTTACCTGCTATTTCGTGGCCATTCAGATCGGCGCGCACGCAGGCGCTTCGTGGGCTGTCAACAACCAGACCTACCTTTATATGAACGGCTGGTTCCATTATGCCAAGCTCTATGCGGCGCTCACCGGATGTATAGGCTTTATGATGATAAAGTACGGATGGGGCATAGGCAAACAGCATTGGTTCAAACCGTTCCCGTTCATTATCGTGGCCATCAACATCCTCATTGCCGTGGCTTCGGATTTCGAGACTGCCATCAAGGGATGGTATGCCTGGTATCTCTCACCTGAGCAGGTATGGCTCTACGGAGGTTGGCATAATGTGATGAACGGTATCGCAGGTCTGCTGAACATATTCTGTATGACGGCGTGGTGGAGCGTATATTCTTCCAAGGACAAGAAGGATATGCTCTGGCCTGATATGACCTGGGTATACATCCTCGTATATGACATCTGGAACTTTGCATACACTTACAACTGTCTGCCTACCCACTCATGGTATTGCGGTGTGGCTCTGCTTCTCGCTCCTACCATCGCGGCTCTGTGCTGGAACAGGGGCGGTTGGATAATGAACCGTGCCAATACTCTGGCTATCTGGTGTATGTTCGCTCAGGTGTTCCCTCTCTTCCAGGTCACATTCCCGGACGGAACAGCCGCAAGCAAATGGGCTACGCTTCCGCGTCTCTATGCTGACGGAACGCTTAACGGCATCTCAGAGGGCACGAGCGTCAACGCTGATCCTACTATGATGACCATAATAAGCGCATTGGCTCTTGTAGTTAATATCGTGGCTCTCGGATATATCATCTCTCAGGCCAAGAAGCGCCATATCAACCCTTACAAACAGGATGTCTTCGTCAATCAGAAGTACTACAAGGACGCCGCTGCCCGCATAGGGGAGTAGATGTTCGAAGTAATTTTATTATTTGGATTTACGGGCGTCATCTTTTAAAAAGAGGCGCCCATTTTTATTGCTGCTCCGGTAATATGATTGAAAATAATCTTTATATTTGAAAATCAATCAAAAAACTGCATAACCGATGAAATTCGGATTTTCAGCTCAATGCCAAATATCCGTGGATATTTTTTTGTGGATAGGTCATAATAGAACTTGGTTGTTGAGCAGAACATAGGTGCGGTTGGATTTGATATATGATAGGTGTGTAGTTAGAACGTGGTATATATTAGGAGCATAGATGTGTTTAGAGTGTATCCGAAAATCGGAAGATCGCTCATCACGCACTGAAGGGCCTGCAGGG
>CAVHGF010000081.1:0-5563 GCA_963635625.1 Treponemataceae bacterium
TGTGTGCAGCGAGGACGCTGCACCTACTACAGTTACCACAGTCTGAAAAACACGTCCGTGCCATCCGTGTGCGAAAAAAAAGATGATTCGTTTGATTCGTTCGATTAGTGGTTCACTACAACAGCCGTCCGTAGTAGCGTGCAGCGTCCTCGCTGCACAACAAGCCGACTGGACAGATTGTGTGTGCAGCGAGGACGCTGCACCTACTACAGTTACCACAGTCTGAAAAACACGTCCGTGCCATCCGTGTGCGAAAAAAAAGATGATTCGTTTGATTCGTTCGATTAGTGGTTCACTACAACAGCCGTCCGTAGTAGCGTGCAGCGTCCTCGCTGCACAACAAGCCGACTGGACAGATTGTGTGTGCAGCGAGGACGCTGCACCTACTACAGTTACCACAGTCTGAAAAACACGTCCGTGCCATCCGTGTGCGAAAAGAAAATTCGTTCGATTCGTTCGATTCGTGGTTCACAAAAAAACATCCGTGGTTAAATGACATCCGTGTGTTCCGTGCAATCCGTGTGCGAAAAAACATGACCTTCGTGTTCGGTAAATACATTTCAGAGTAAAAAAATGACATTGGTGATGAATAAGGCAGAGAGCAGGTTGCTGGATATCCTGCGGCAAGAGACAGGTGGTCGTAAAGACGGAGAAAAGTGTGCGCTGACGGCGGAGGAGCTGGAGCAGGTGATGCGGATAGCCAAGGAGCATACGGTGCTGGGACTGGTGGCGGATGCCGCTGCAGGTGGAGGACTGGAGATAGCGCCCTCCGGCGACGACAGCAGAAAGCTGCTGGTGATGAAACTGATGCAGGCGAACCAGAAGCACCAGCGAAGATACAAAAGATTTGAGGAGGCACTGGGCGACTTCGCACGGCTGATGCAGGGGCACGGCATAAGGTATGTCGTGTTCAAGGGCGTGGCGGTGGCACGGCATTATGCGGTGCCGCACGTGCGGTCGATGGGCGACGTGGACTTCTATGTGCCCGGCAGCGACTTCCGCCGCGCCGTGGAGGTGATAGAGCGGGGGCTGCACGTGGAGATAGAGAAGGAGGACGTGGACAAGCACTACAGCTTCGACTACCGGGGCATACGCTTCGAGATGCACTACCAGATAGAGACGTTCGGCAGCACGAGGCACCAGCGGTACTTCAACACGATGGTGGATGCGTGCATCGCCGACGGGGCGGACAGTTTTGCGTTGACAGACGTGGACGGCGGCGACACACGGGTGGCGGTGCTGCCGCCGGCGGAGGACCTGACGGTGGTGTTCAAGCACTGGTTCAACCACCTGCTGGTGGAGGGCGTGGGGCTGCGGCAGACGGTGGACCTGGCGGTGATGTTGCAGGCGTACCGCGACAGGACAGACGCGGCACGGTTGGTCGCGGTGATGGACAGGATAGGTTACATAAAAGCGTTCCGCGCCATGCTGGCGATGATGCGGAAGCATTTCGGCGTGGCTTGCACCGACAGCTATTGCGCACTGACGGCGAAGGACGAGCGGCGTGGCGATGCGCTGATGGCCGCCGTCGTGGAGAGCGGCAACTTCGGCCGCAAGGCGTACAAGAACCGCACAGCAGGGAAGAAGAAGAGCATGGAGACGGCGACGAGGGCATTCGGCCACTGCGTGAGGTTCTTCATGCTGGCACCGACGGACATCCTCTGCCTCGTGCCGAGGCGAATCGGGATTACATTAAAACAGAAAATATAAAATGTTAGTAGTGTACGGCGTCCCCGCCGTACCGCAAGTAAGAACCGACGCCAAGCGGGCTGAAGGCCCAACGAGCACATAGCCCAGGGCAAGCGAAGCGGCACCCTGGGGTTATATCGATGTGGTTTACGTGCGCCCTGTAAGGGCAAAAGCGTTAATAATCACTACGATATAATGCAGTTGCCCTTACAGGGCGCATGGGGAAAAGCGCGCATCAAAAACCCAGGGTGTTGCCCTGGGCTATGGGTAGTTGCCCTTATAGGGCGTCCTCGCTACTACGGCTTGAGCAAGGGACAGGTACCTCCGACCCGTTGAACAAAGCTATAGCATTAAAATGGACAGAAAAGTTTGGCGGTGTGAGGGGAATAATGTAACTTTGCATTATAAATCGTTACCAAACAGAAAGCTTTGGAGACGGGCTTCAAATGCCCCAAAGATTTGTCCTTGGATTACAAGGGGTTTTAAGATTGATTGCTTATGTGCAAATATGAAGATATAGAAGGTTGGCGACTCTCTAACGGCAAGTCCATCGGAGAAATAAATAATGCCGTGCACGACGAGGTGGAATGTATCTACCTTGAGGCGTGGGCGAAAGGCATTTCCGTACCCTATTTCGAGGGGGAGAAGATATTTCTCGCCCATCCGGACGGAAGCGACGATGAAGTAAACTTCGACATGAAGACAAGGAAATACACCATAGTCCGACAGGTGGCATCGCCAAGAAAGGGAAAAATGGGATACTTGCTAAGGGCTTGCGCCCTGCGTGAGTGATATCTCCCACGGAATCCACAGAGAACACAGAAGGTTTTCTTTTTCCGAACACGGATATAAGGGATTAAGCGGATAAGCTGCGCCACTATCGACATTGTCAAATACGCATGATTTTTGGTTGAACAAAAATCCGTGCAATCCTAATTATCCGTGTTCAAAATAAAATACGATACGATATGATACCAATATTATTGACGGCCTCGGTGGATACGCGGGGCATGAAGGGAGCGAAGTTTGCTGCTGAGGAACGGGAGAAGATGTATGTGGACACACTGAACTACTACATCACTGACCTCGGACGGAGACAGGGGCAGCAGTTTACGCTCGTCTTTGCTGAGAATTCGGGATGGCGGAAAGAGTCGGTAACGGGGAAGCTGCTGTCGGCTGACAATGTTACGGTGGAGTATGAAGCACTCGACCCGTCACTCTTCGACCAGACGAAGGGAAAGTCGTACAACGAGATGCTTATCCTTGACCTCGTCTCTGCCAGGAACCGCAGCATACAGAAGGCCGGGGGCTTCTTTAAACTGACGGGACGCTTCCCGATACTGAACCTCTATAGCCTTATGAAGGAAGTAGACCACCGATTCGGGGGGGCAATTTACGGCTATACCAGGACTGCAAGGACCACAAGGTGTATGAATGGCTGCACTTGCCGATAAACGGTCATGCGGCGGAGTGTAGGTACTATGCCGTGGGCATGGCGTTCTACGACGAGTTCATACGTGGGAAGTACCGTATGCTGAACGACTTCGAGGGTCGCAGCGTGGAGTGGTTCTTCCTGCAGGTGATACGCGAGCACAAGCATGAGGCTGGTGTGCGCGGTCGCTTCCGCACGCAGGCTCACTTGACGGGAGCTGGAGGTCACTCGCTGGGCAAGGGCGTGTCGTTCTTCTACTCCACGGACAACGACAGCGCAGTGATGCGGTTCAAGCGCGGCGTGAGGCAGACGCTCAGATGGGTGATGCCGTGGTGGTGGGTGTGATTTGGAAGTCTCCCATGGAATCCACAGAGAACACGGAATATTCTTTCTTTTCCGAACACGGATAACCCGAATAACACGGATTTTCCTTTTTCATGAACATGAAACAACGTTCGGCGGCCGAAGGTAAGTCAATTATCATAAATTTATATTGATGTTGCTTGTGTGCAATTTGTGGTTCATCCATTGAGATTCGTGTTATTCTGAGTAATAAAATAGGCTGTGGGATTGGCGAATTGAAATAAAAGATGTACCTTTGTATTATAATTGCGAGAAATAAAGGAAATGGAAATGACAAAATTGAAGGTAGAGCACTTTGGACCGATAAAGTCTGTTGATGTCAGCTTCGGCGACTTGAATATTCTGATAGGCCCACAGGCAAGCGGAAAGAGCTTGTTCTTGGAACTGTTCAAGTTGGTCATGGACAAGAGTTACATCGCTGAAATTTTGCGTAAGTACAACTATATACTGCCAAAGTCTGACGCTAATCCTATACTGGACTATTATTTTGGAGAAGGATTGCATACTTTGTTTACTGCGGATACGGACATAACATTATGTGACAGAAAATTTTCTGTCTCTGATTTGCTGAAGTCTTCCAAGAGCAAAGAGAGTCCGAAGGAGTCCGTTTTTTATATTCCAGCCCAACGTATATTGGGTATTGCTGACGGCCGTCCGAAGAACTTTATGGAGTTTGACGGCTCTGCCCCATTTGTATTGAAAAACTTCAGCGAGACCCTGCGTGTATTCATACAGGGCGGTTTGGGCAATCCTGACGTGATATTCCCTATGCGCAACCGTCTGAAGGGTGCGGTAAAGGACTCCATCGATGAGTCGGTCTTCCATGGAGCAAAGGTGGTAATAGACCAGAGCTCCGGGCAAAGGAAGATGAAGCTGAGCGTAAACAACGTGAGTCTTCCCTTTATGACGTGGAGTGCCGGACAGAAGGAGTTTATGCCTCTTCTGCTGGCGATGTACTGCCTGTCGGGACCTCCTACTTCCGTTATCAACAAGGATGACTACAAGTGGGTAATAATAGAGGAACCGGAAATGGGGTTGCACCCTCGTGCCATACAGACCGTCATCTTGGAAATAATAGAGCTGATGCAGGCCGGATACAGAGTAGTAGTTTCTACTCATTCCCCTACATTGCTGGAGTTTGCTTGGGTGTTTGAATCGCTTAAGAATTTGCCTGAGGAAAGTTTCAGAAGTGCTCTTTGCGAATTGTTTGACTTAGCCAAGGGGGGAACGGCTGCCAAGGTGTTGAATGGGTTGAAAGGAAGGAAACTGAAGACCTACTTCTTCTCGTCGGACGGCGGTGGGGTGATGTCTACCGACATCTCTTCGTTGGACGTGGCAAATGAGAATCCGCTGATTGCAGAATGGGGCGGACTGTCCGCTTTCTCTGGCAAGGCTTCGGAAGTGGTCGGAAAGTATTACAAAGAACCCGAACTATGAGATGAAGAAGAAAAAAGCGGAACAACAACACGTGAATGTCTTTCAGTCGGCGGTAGACAGTATTGCGGATTTGAAGGACGGCTACCGCAAGGGCTTGCAGGCGTTGAAGGGAAATTCTGCAAAGGTGTCAGCAAGCAACACGCAGGAGCTTTTGGGGAGTGTGGACATAGACGAATGTACGAAGAAGCGTTACCCTACGGCATCGAGATGGGATTATGCGATAGGATATGCTAGGAAGGCATGGTTCGTCGAGGTGCATCCCGCCAATACGAGCAATGTGCAAGAGATGCTGAAGAAGGTACAGTGGCTTGAGGGGTGGCTCAAGAAAGAGGGCAGACCGCTAGCGGACATAAGGAACGATTCCCTTTATTATTGGATTCCCTCGGGCAAGATGTGCATCTTAAAGAATTCCCCGCAATATAGGAGTTTGGCAATGTACAAACTTAAGATTACAAACTGTCCCTTTGTCTTGAAAAAGGAAGAGTAAGCATAAATACCTTATTATATATATATGAGCAATACGATAGCGGCCATTATCCTTACGAAGGATGAGGGCAAGCACATAGAGCGTTGTATCGGGTCGCTGAAGGGGGTGTGTGACGAGGTGTTCGTCATAGACTGCTTCAGCAAGGACGATACGCG
>CAVHGF010000082.1:0-5323 GCA_963635625.1 Treponemataceae bacterium
AGTTCAGAATGGAGATGACATAGACAGGCTTCAGCTTGGAGTAGAAATCCCCCTTCCCGAGTTCCTTGCGGAAGATGTCCGCCGCGTAGTATACGCACCTCTCGAAGAAGGCGTCATCTTCGCAGCGCTGTATCTCCACGGAAAAGCGTCTTCCGTCCTCGCCTATGCATACCAAGTCAAGATACGAGCGTTTCCCGTCTTCGGTATCCGGGTCCCGTTCCCTGTCCTCATAGGACGCAATGTCCTTGACCCTGGCATATGCAGGAAGGATGCAGTTGATGAGATCTATAAGAAGCGATTTGTTCGATTTGTCTGTGTAGACAGCCTTGAAACCTGCATCGCTGAGCAGGTTGACGAAGGTCTTCGGCGCCTTTGCGCTGTTTTCAGAAGTTTCCATAGTAGTTTTTATCATTTGTAATCTTTCCCGAAAGTCCCGCGTGCAAGAAATCCTCACCACAAGTCCTTACCGAGTAAAGACACGTTTTACTTTACAATGTCAACAAAAAGTTTACAAATTCATTTTGTATCAATTGTTTAACTCCGCAAAGATATAAAGAATCTCCGGATTCCCAACACCTGTCTATGGAAATTATTTTAAAATAATTAATAAGGCCGGCCTGAAGGTCAGCGTCACTTGCGCTCCATCGCGGCCTTGACGAAAGCGACGAAGATAGGCTGTGGGTTCTCTGGAGTACTCTTGTATTCCGGATGGAACTGCACGGCGATATAAAAAGGATGCGAAGGCAACTCCACTATCTCCACCAGGCGCGTGTCCGGATTGAATCCTGAGGCCACCAGACCAGCATTCTCAAACGCAGGAAGGAAATCGCTGTTAAGCTCGTAGCGATGACGGTGGCGCTCAGATATCTTCTCCTTGCCATAAATCTGCCTGGCCAATGTCCCCTTCTTCAACAGGCAGTCATACGCCCCCAAACGCATAGTGCCGCCCTTGGACGTGGTGCTCTTCTGGTCCTCCATCAGGCTGACAACAGGGAAAGGCGTCGACGGATTGAGCTCCGTCGAATTGGCCTGGCTCATACCCAGCACGTCACGTGCAAATTCCACCACGCACATCTGCATTCCAAGACAAATCCCGAAGAACGGAATGCCGGACTCCCTGGCGTATCTGACGGCAGCAATCTTCCCTTCCAATCCCCTCTCACCAAAGCCCGGAGCGACCAGAATGCCGTTCATACCTGACAGCAATTCAGCGACATTATCGCTGTTGATATTCTCGCTGTGGACATAATGCACGTTCACCTTGCACTGACAAGCGGCGCCGGCGTGAACAAAAGACTCAAGGATGGACTTATACGCATCCTGAAGATTATATTTGCCTACAAGCGCTATGTCCACTTCCTTCTCCGGATGATCCAGCCTGTAGAGGAATTCATTCCATTTGCCAAGGTCGGCATCCGGCAGGTTCGTAAGCCCGAAATGATTGAGCACCAGACGGTCAAGTCCCTCGGCGTGCATATTCAGCGGCACCTTGTAGATAGAGTCCGCGTCTATGGACTGTATGACGTGACCCGGCTTCACGTTACAGAACAGAGCCACCTTACGCCTCAATTCGCTCGAAAGGTCGTACTCCGTGCGGCAGACTATTATGTCCGGCTGAACACCTGCACGCTGAAGATCCTGCACCGAGTGTTGCGTAGGCTTGGTCTTGAGTTCCTTGGCCGCTTTGAGATAAGGCACAAGTGTAAGATGTATGGTCACGCAGTCCTCTTCCGGAAGTTCCCACTGAAGCTGACGGACAGCCTCCACGAACGGCTGGGACTCCATATCCCCTACCGTTCCTCCTATCTCCGTGATTATCACGTCATAATTCTGAGTCTTGGAGATAAGCATCATACGACGTTTTATCTCGTCGGTGATATGCGGTACTATCTGCACGGTCTTCCCGAGGTATGCTCCCTCACGCTCCTTGCTGATGACCGTGTTATAAATCTTGCCTGTAGTGACGTTATTGGCCTTGGAAGTATAGACCCCCAGGAAACGCTCGTAATGTCCGAGGTCGAGGTCAGTCTCCGCACCGTCTTCCGTGACGTAGCACTCGCCGTGTTCATAAGGATTCAGCGTGCCCGGGTCTATGTTGATATAGGGGTCAAACTTCTGGATCGTCACCCGCAGACCTCTTGCCTGCAGAAGTTTGGCCAATGACGCCGCGATTATTCCCTTTCCAAGTGATGAGGCCACGCCTCCCGATACAAATACGTACTTTGTGCTCATAGTCCTATTACAAAAAACCTGTCGGAAGCGAACACCTCCAACAGGGATACAAATATACGCAATTTTTCCGTAAATCCGAAGAAGGCCAATCATTACCTGACCGATGGGAAATTGACATCAAAGATTGCCCAAAACGGCGAAATTCACTAACTTCACCGCCACGAAATTGTTCGCCAAGAACAAGAACACTATCCCAAAACACACTGAGCGCGATGACAAACATCTCCGATAACATAAAAGACATCAAGGCACGGCTTCCTGAAAACGTGGAGCTGGTGGCAGTAAGCAAATTCCATCCGCTGGAAGCCATCCTGCAGGCTTATGAAGCCGGGCAGAGAGTATTTGCCGAGAGCAGGCCTCAGGAATTGGCAGAGAAGATAAAGGCTCTGGACAAGGAAAAATACCCGGAGGTGGAATGGCATTTCATAGGGCATCTGCAGACAAACAAACTCAAGCTCGTGCTCCCCTATGTGTCACTGGTCCAGTCCGTTGACAGCGTCCATCTGCTGGATGACATACAGCGGTGGGGATTGGCCAATGAGAAGACCGTCAATGTGCTGCTGGAGGTGCATATAGCCTCCGAGGAGAGCAAGCAGGGTTTTTGGGAAGAGGAAGTGCTGGAGTTGCTTTTCAATTCGGCCAAGTACACCCGCATATGCTTCTGCGGACTGATGGGGATGGCGACGAACACCGATGACGAGCAGACGATAGAGGCGGATTTCGAGCGGATAGACTCTCTGATGGCATACCTGAAGGACCTTTTTCCGGAACTGACGGACTTCAACCAATTATCCATAGGAATGTCCGAGGATTGGCCCATAGCCATAAGGCACGGCGCCACGATGGTGAGGATAGGCTCGGCCATATTCGGCCCCAGACCCACCAAAACAGCCCCTGAACAGCAGTGAACACCTTTATAGCCATAGACTTGAAGTCGTATTTCGCTTCAGTGGAGTGCGTGGAAAGAGGCCTTGACCCGCTGACCGCCAATCTGGTGGTGGCGGACGAGTCGAGGACCAACAAGACCGTATGCCTGGCCGTATCGCCTTCGCTGAAAGCCTACGGAATAGGCGGAAGAGCCCGTCTGTGGGAGGTGGAGCAAAGGGTGAAGGAACTCAACCGTACGCGGCGTGAGAAAATCACCTACATAGTCGCGCCTCCGCGTATGTCTCACTACATAGAGTGCAGCACGCGCATCTACGACATCTATCTGAGGTATTTTTCCTCCGAAGACATACACGTTTATTCCATAGACGAGGTGTTCATCGACGCCACGACCTATATGGCGGCATACGGGATGAGCGCCCACGAGCTCACCATCAAGATCATACGCGAGGTGCTCCGCGAGACGGGCATTACGGCCACGGCTGGAATCGGGACCAACCTTTACCTGTGCAAAGTGGCTATGGACATAGTGGCCAAACACATACCTGCGGACAAGGACGGCGTGAGGATAGCCGAGCTGGACGAGATGTCTTACAGAAGGCTTCTATGGGAACACAGGCCTCTGACCGATTTCTGGAGAGTAGGAAGAGGGACGGCTGCCCGGTTGGAGAAATCCGGACTTATGACTATGGGGGACGTGGCGCTCTGCTCTCTCAAGAACGAAGAGTTCCTGTTCAAAGAGTTCGGCGTAATGGCGGAGCTGCTTATAGACCACGCCTGGGGATACGAGCCCTGCACTATGCAGGCCATCAAGACCTATAAGCCTCAGACCAATTCCTTCAGCCGGGGTCAGGTGCTCCCAAGACCTTACCGCTACGACGAGGCGCTCATCGTGTCTCTCGAAATGGCGGACGCACTGTCCCTAACCCTGGTGGAAAAGGCTCTGACCTGCCCCCAGATGGTTCTCACAATATGCTACGACCCGGAAAACCTGCAAAAACGTGGCGACTCGCTCCCATACAGCGGCCCATTGGAAAACGACTATTACGGAAGAACGGTTCCCAAGCACAGTCAGGGAACCTACAATTGGGACGAAGGGACATCATCGAGTGCGGCATTCGGCTCCGCCATAAAGACACTTTTCGAGGCGGTCGTCAACAAGGGGCTTCTTATCCGTCGCATCTACATATCCGTAAACAAGCTTTCTGCGGAAAAACGGGACGACAGCCCTCGTCAGCTAAGCCTCTTTGATGAAGACCTTCCTGCACAAGGGGCCGCTCCAGCCAAAGAAAGAGAACTGCAGGAGGCGCTCCTGTCCATACGCAAAAAATTCGGAAACAATTCCGTTCTCAAAGGATACAGCTTCGAAGAAGGGGCCACAGCGAAAGAAAGGAACAATCAGATAGGAGGACACAAGGCGTGAAAGAGAAATACGAAGAGATCATCAACCTTCCGAGGCCTCAGAGCCGGCATCCCAAAATGAGTCTTTATGCCCGCGCCGGCCAATTTTCAGCCTTCAACGCCCTTTCCGGGCACGAAGAAGCCATAGAAAAGACCGATATGAAACACATTGAAAACGTGGACTCAGAGGTCTGAATGCCATATTCAGGAGGAAAAATGAAAATAAATGCAAAAAAATTTGAAAAAATTATTAAAATATTTTGCGAATATAAAAAATTGTTCTACCTTTGTATCCGGGTTGAGCAAGTGCTAGTTCTTAGCCATCGACCTATTGGTTATTAGTTTTAGTGTTATTAATTATGTGGTTAGTATGAGTTGTCGCCGTGAGGTCACAACTCATTTCTTTTTGTATATATCCTTCCCCCATAGGCTTGGTATAATTGAACATTGGCTTCGGGGTATAATTGCCAAGATTGGTATCCCGGCAGTGCACAAATAAAGAGAGTTTTTTGTTAGAGATCTTGTATTTCTTCTTGCGACAGTCCTGTAATTCGACCGATCATATCTGCGGACAATCCTTCTTTCAGCATATTTTTCGCAGTCTCACAAGCTTTGTATCTCTTTCTCTGACAAGCCTGTGGCAACAGATATTTTATCTATCGGTATGCCAATAGACAGAAGATTCTTCGCTGTCTCGCGCTTGCCCTCGGCAAGACCTTCCTCACGGCCTTTGGCCTCGCCTTCCTTTCGGGCTTTATTTACCGCGAAAGCTCTCTGGGACAATATATCACGTTCATTCATAAGA
>CAVHGF010000083.1:0-5029 GCA_963635625.1 Treponemataceae bacterium
TTGGAAATACTAAATTAGGTTGAAATAACATTGCGTTCATATTAAATACTTCTAATACTGCTAAGGCAAATGATTTAATATCAGCTTCAGAATTTAATAATTCTTTACAGTTATAATTTAATACTCTATACATACTAGCTGTAGTTAAAACTATTTCTTTTGGACCTTCTATTACTCCTAATTGATTTACATAATATGTTTAATCTTATATTTTTATAATTTATAAGGATGTTATTAAGCATTCTTTTAAAATTCTTAGATAAAAAACAAATAAAAAAGTCGCCTCATTATATGGCAATCTTCCAAAACTCCAAGACACAAAAAAAGCCGGCTATGACCATATCTCCCGTTAAGGTACATCAGGCACTGTAGCGCTTAACTTCTGTGTTCGGAAAGGGAACAGGTGTAACCACTACGTCATAATAGCCAGCACATAGACTCTTGGCTAGAAGGAACAACTTTCTAAGTTAATATAGGGGGTAAGAGATAGAAAGAAGAACCAAACCAACAAGTAAGTCCAAGGAAACATTCCTTGAAAACTGGATACCAGAGTAAATAATAACAGAACTAATCCAAATAATAAAGATAATATATCAAGGTGAAACTTATCAAGTTTAAGTGATAATAAGTGCTCGTCTTATTAGTATCGCTCGACTGAACATATCACTATGCTTACATCTGCGACCTATCAACCTAGTAACTTACTAGGAGACTTACCACTTGCGTGTCGGAGGTCTCATCTTAAGGTCGGTTTCGCGCTTAGATGCTCTCAGCGTTTATCCGTTCCGAGGGCGGCTACCCGGCCATGCAACTGGCGTTACAACCGGCGGACCGTCGCCTCGTCCACCCCAATCCTTGCGTACTAAGGGCAGCTCCTTTCAAACCTCCTACGCCCACGACAGATAGGGACCAAACTGTCTCACGACGTTTTGAACCCAGCTCGCGTACCGCTTTAATAGGCGAACAGCCTAACCCTTGGAAGGTGATGCCCCTCCAGGATGCGATGAGCCGACATCGAGGTGCCAAACCGCGTCGTCGAAGTGAACTCTTGGACGCGATCAGCCTGTTATCCCCAGGGTAGCTTTTATCCGTTAAGCGACGGCCGTTCCATACCAAGACCGCCGGGTCACTAATCCCAACTTTCGTTCCTGCCCGGAATGTCTTCCTCGCAGTCAAGCACCCTTATGCATTTGCGCTCTACGCTTGATTTCCGACCAAGCTGAGGGTACCTTTGGGCGCCTCCGTTACTCTTTGGGAGGCGACCGCCCCAGTCAAACTGCCCGCCTAGCACTGTCCTAACATCCATCCAGGACACCAGTTAGAATGACATAGAAACAAGAGTGGTATCCCAACGTCGACTCAATTAAAGCCAAAGCCCTAATATCAAAGTCTCCCACCTATCCTGTGCATGTCTCTACATCAGCCAATACTAAGTTGCAGTGAAGCTCCATGGGGTCTTTCCGTCTAGTCGCGGGTAACCGGCATCTTCACCGGTAGTAAGATTTCACCGAGTCTGCTGTCGAGACAGCGCCCAAATTATTATACCATTCGTGCACGTCAGAACTTACCTGACAAGGAATTTCGCTACCTTAGGACCGTTATAGTTACGGCCGCCGTTCACTGGGGCTTCAATTCAAAGCTTCGGATTGCTCCTAACTCATCCTTTTGACCTTCCAGCACCGGGCAGGTGTCACCCCCTATACATCGCCTTGCGGCTTAGCAGAGAGCTATGTTTTAGTTAAACAGTTGCTAGGGCCTTTTCACTGCGGCTCTTTCGAGCATCCCTTATAGCTAACGTACGGGATCAATTTGCCGAGTTCCTTGGCAACAGTTCTCTCGCTCACCTTAGGCTACTCGCCTTGACCACCTGTGTCGGTTTAGGTACGGGCCACTTATTAATTAACACTAGAAGCTTTTCTTGAGACCTGGTATCATTTTCTTCATTACTTACTCGCGTGTTCACTTGAGCCGTGTCTTGAATTCTGTATACGGATTTTCCTATATACCATCTATGCACACGTCTTGCCTAATCCATTAAAGGCTCAAACTAACCCTGTCTGTCACTCCATCATTTAATACGTGGGTGCAGGAATATCAACCTGCTGTTCATCGACTACGCCCTTCGGCCTCGCCTTAGTTCCCGACTAACCCAGGGAGGACGAACCTTCCCCTGGAAACCTTGGTCTATCGGTGTGTAGGATTCTCACCTACATCTCGCTACTCACACCGGCATTCTCACTTCCAAACGCTCCAGCACTCCTTACGGTATACCTTCAACGCTGTTTGGAACGCTCCCCTACCACTTATATTTGCATATAAATCCATAGATTCGGTACTATGCTTAGCCCCGGTTAATTTTCGGCGCAGAGATACTCGACTAGTGAGCTGTTACGCACTCTTTTAAGGATGGCTGCTTCTGAGCCAACCTCCTAGCTGTTTGCGCGTCTCCACATCCTTTTCCACTTAGCATAGATTTTGGGACCTTATCTGATGATCTCGGCTGTTTCCGTTTTGACCATGGACCTTATCACCCACAGTCTGACTGCTGAGTATTCATTCTTGGCATTCGGAGTTTGATTTCATTTGGTACGGCGAGATGCCGCCCGCATCAATTCAGTGCTCTACCTCCAAGATGATTCGCTCAACGCTAGCCCTAAAGCTATTTCGGGGAGAACCAGCTATCGCCGTGTTCGATTGGAATTTCTCCGCTAATCACAAGTCATCCGCCAACTTTTCAACGGGGGTCGGTTCGGTCCTCCAGTTGGTTTCACCCAACCTTCAACCTGCTCATGACTAGATCACTACGGCTTCGGGTCTATCCCTGCATACTTGCACCCTATTCAGATTCGCTTTCGCTTCGGCTCCGCATTGTCTGCTTAACCTCGCATGCAAGGATAACTCGCCGGTTCATTCTACAAAAGGCACGCCATCACACCTTAATGTGCTCTGACTTTTTGTAAGCATATGGTTTCAGGTTCTATTTCACTCCGCTCCCGCGGTTCTTTTCATCTTTCCCTCATGGTACTGGTTCACTATCGGTCATATAGGAGTATTTAGCCTTACCGGATGGTCCCGGTGGATTCCGACAAGGTTCCACGTGCCTCGTCGTACTCAGGATCCTGCTAGGAGCTTTGAGAATTTCGTCTACAGGGTTTGCACCTTCTTCGACTGAGCTTTCAATCTCATTCGACTATTCTCTCCATCATTCCACGTCGCAGTCCTACAACCCCAGTCCTTAGACTGGTTTGGGCTCTTCCAATTTCGCTCGCCACTACTCTCGGAATCACTTTTGTTCTCTTCTCCTCCAGGTACTAAGATGTTTCAATTCCCTGGGTTCTCTTCTCTCAAGTTATGTATTGGCTTGAGGATAATACTACATTACTAGTATTGGGTTCCCCCATTCGGATACCCCCGGATCGTTGCCTATTTACGGCTCCCCGAGGCATTTCGCTGTTAATCGCGTCCTTCTTCTGCTCTATATGCCAAGACATCCACCATACGCTCTTCTTCGTTTAATCACTTATTTAATACGTTTATTACGAGATTTATCTTTGATATTTTTCGTATTGCTGAGAACTGTTAACTGTATCTTTATTTCAGATTCAATTAATCTTTTCTTTACAACTTTTCAGAAAGACCTATCTGTCTTTCTTCTGTTATTCAGTTTTCAAAGAACATTCCTTCTTGAGAAATCTATTGATCTCTCAAAACCAAACAGAAACTTTTTTCAGAACGTGTTTTTCGTACATCTTTCTCCTTAGAAAGGAGGTGATCCATCCCCACGTTCTCGTAGGGATACCTTGTTACGACTTAACCCCAATCACTAGTCCTACCTTAGGCGGCTCCCTCCTTACGGTTAGGATACCGACTTCGAGTATTACCAGCTCTCATGGTTTGACGGGCGGTGTGTACAAGGCCCGGGAACGTATTCACCGCGACATGCTGATTCGCGATTACTAGCAATTCCGACTTCATGCAGGCGAGTTGCAGCCTGCAATCTGAACTGGGACATTGTTTATGAGTTTCGCTCCACCTCGCGGTCTCGCTTCTCTTTGTTGAATGCCATTGTAGTACGTGTGTAGCCCAGGTCATAAGGGGCATGATGATTTGACGTCGTCCCCACCTTCCTCCGTTTTGTCAACGGCAGTCTCGCTAGAGTGCTCTTGCGTAGCAACTAACAATAGGGGTTGCGCTCGTTGCGGGACTTAACCCAACATCTCACGACACGAGCTGACGACAACCATGCACCACCTGTATGAGCTATGACTATGACTCTATCTCTAAAGCTTTTAACTCTATGTCAAGTCCTGGTAAGGTTCTTCGCGTAGCGTCGAATTAAACCACATGCTCCACTGCTTGTGCGGGCCCCCGTCAATTCCTTTAAGTTTTATTCTTGCGAACGTAGTACCCAGGCGGAGGACTCAATGCGTTAGCTCGGACACCGGGGTTTGCCCCCGGCACCTGGTCCTCAACGTTTACGGCGTGGACTACTAGGGTATCTAAGCCTATTTGCTCCCCACGCTTTCGTGACTGAGCGTCAGTATTGGGCTGGTAAACCGCCTTCGCCACTGGTGTTCTTCCTAATATCTGTGCATTTCACCGCTACATTAGGAGTTCCATTTACCTCTCCCACACTCTAGCTATACAGTTTCCAAAGCGAACCGTCGTTAAGCAACGGGCTTTAACTTTAGACTTGTATAACCGCCTGCTCACTCTTTACGCCCAATAATTCCGGATAACGCTTGCTACCTACGTATTACCGCGGCTGCTGGCACGTAGTTAGCCGTAGCTTTCTAACAAAGTACCGTCAAATATAACTCATTTCCTAGCTATACCATTCGTCCCTTGTCACAGAAGTTTACAACCCGAAGGCCTTAATCCTTCACGCGGCGTTGCTCGATCAGGGTTTCCCCCATTGTCGAATACTCCCTACTGCTGCCTCCCGTAGGAGTCTGGACCGTGTCTCAGTTCCAGTGTGGCCGATCACCCTCTCAGGTCGGCTACCCATCGTCGGCTTGGTGGGCCGTTA
>CAVHGF010000084.1:0-4850 GCA_963635625.1 Treponemataceae bacterium
TCTTAAAGATACAGAAAGGGTGAGTCCAATGAACAGCTAACCCCCTCTCAAACCACGAAAGCGAGGTTAAATGATGTTAGATATTAAGAACCAAGGATGAGCCTTGACTGCTTCGGTTGGTAGTCAAGGCTCATCTTTTTTGCTGTTATGGCCCCGAAAGGGGCTTTTTTATTTAGACAAGCAGGTTGAAATTTATCTGTCCCAACAGGTTTTCTTATCTTCTTCTGTAATTGCCCGAATGACTCTACAGGGATTTCCTATCGCTACCGAATCACTCGGAATATCTTTGACAACAACGCTGCCTCCGCCAATAACAACATTGTTGCCAATCGTTACTCCGGGCATAACCTGAACACCTGCACCGATCCATACATTATCGCCGACTGTAATTGGGTAGGCGTACTCTAATCCTTGATTTCGACGATCGAGATCAATCGGATGTCCGGCTGTATGGAAGCCACAATTAGGTGCAATAAAAACATTGTCACCAAATTTTACTTTTGCGCCATCAAGAATAACGGTATTGTGATTGGCAAAAAAATTTTCTCCAATTTCAATGTTGTATCCGTAATCGCACCAGAACGGAGCAACAATACAAAATGCACCCTTTGCTCTGCCGAGTAGCTTCTTTATAAGCACTTGCTGTCCCTCTTCATCGGATGGGCGCAGCTGATTGAACTGAAAGCAGATATCTTTTGCCCTGGCTCTTTCGTCTAATAAATCTCTATCGTTATTTGCATCATAAAGCATTTGCTGTAACATCTTTTCTTTCTCCGTCATGCTATTCAATCCCCATCCCTTCCTGTAAATTTTCGAGTTGTCAGCTTGTCAAACCGAAAGGACAAAAGCATTTACCAGCTTTCTGCTGTTTTCATCTACCTCATAGGAAAATTCGGGATGCCATTGAACACCTACGATAAACTTGTGAGTTGGCATACAGATACTTTCAATCAAGCCGTCCTCAGAAAGCGCCATCACCTGAAAATTGGGGGACAGCTCTTTGATCGCCTGATGGTGATAGCTGTTCACTCCGATCTGTTCCTTGCCCAAAATATGATAGAGCAGCGTGTCCTTTTGCAGCGTGACTTGATGCGCCGCCCTGTCGTATGGCGGCGTCATGTGATGGTCGATACCGCCGGCGTGCTCCGTTTCCAAATCCTGATACAAGGTCCCACCGTAGCAGGCATTCATAAACTGGAGCCCCCGGCAGATACCCAAAACGGATTTATCGCGCTCCACGGCTCCGTTTAGGATATACCGCTCCATCTCATCCCGTGGTTCGCAGCAGGAACCGCACCACGGTTCCTTTCTGGCATGATAAACAGACGGAGACACATCATGCCCGCCGGTGAGCAGAAATCCACCACATATTTCGAGAAAATAATCCAACTCTTTCACTTTAGAGGTAAGAGGGAGCATCAAAGGGATCGCATTTTCCGCCTCCAGCATTTTCATGTATCCCGGCAGCATCCAGTAGCTTTGCTTTTCATCGTCATAGAGCGGCATAATACCAATTACTTTTCTCATTGCTGCTTACACTCCTTCAACTTTTGATCTATCTCTTCCTTATCTTCGTCGCCGTCAGCTCGTAGCTCAGATCCAGCAGCATCTTGAGCTTTTCATCCGGCACGCTGCCGTCCAGAGCGACCGTGATCCAATTCGCCTTACTCATGTGATACGCAGGAAAGATACCGGCATCGCCCCGCAGCGAGCCGACCAGAATAGGATCGCATTTGAGGTTGACGACATCGATCATGTCTGTGCTCGGCAAGCCGAGCTTGCTTTTCGGTATGTCCATTACCAAGGCGAACCACTTTTGGTTATTGCTGTGGCGGAACACCTCAAAGCGCGGATGGTTGAGCCACGGGCGGTCGGGTTCTGCGCTGTAGCCGCTCAGTATGAATTGTCTCAGTTCTTCCCGATCCATCGAACCACACTCCACAGAACATATTCTCGCATCGCCATTATAGCATAAGCTCTGGCTTCCTGTATACCCGCATTCTGCCTGACATCAAGGGCGGGGACGTTGACCGTCCCCGCCCTGCTTTTTTGTATTCTGCACCGTCGAAAAAAGACAAAAGCTGTCTCAAATTGGGACAGATTAAATGGCTGCGGGTATAGAAAAAGGCGGGGCGGTTTTCAAACCGCCCCGCCTCCACAATCCGGGTAAATATGAGGTTCTTCCTTACTGCGCTTTCGCAAAGCGCGTGAGCATCGCAGCCGCCTGCGCTCTGGTGGCATGTCCCTGCGGCGTCAGGGTCGTGCCGCTGGTGCCGGTAATGATGCCGCTGTCCACCGCCCAGCACATGGCCTCCAGTGCGTAGCCGCTAACCTGCGGGAAATCGGTGTAGCCGGTCAGGTCGGCCCTGCCGGTCACGTCATAGCCCATCTTCTGTGCGTAGCGGTAAAGGATCACCGCGAATTGCTCCCGTGTGATGGGGTCGTTAGGGCCAAACCGCCCGCCGCCGTATCCGCCCACGATACCCTCGCTGGCCGCCCAGCGGACGGCCTCGGTGTAATAGGCATTATCAGGCACGTCGGAGAAATCCATCAGGTAGTTGACCACAGGACTGCCCGCCTGCCGCCACAGGATGGTGACGATCATACCCCGATTGGTCACGGCGTCCGGGCTGAAAGTGTTCTCGCTGGTTCCCTGCATCAGACCATTTTCATGCACATAACGCACAGCGTCATAATACCATGCCCCCTCGGTCACATCGGTAAAGGGATTATTCCAAGGCTGCTCCGGCTTCTGTATGGGCCGGTAGATGACCTCAATTTTCACCTTGCCGCTGGGCTGGGTAAAAGTATAAGCGCCGTCTTTGCCCTCGGTCACTTCGATGGTATCGCCGTTCTTGTCCGTGACAGTGATTTTGTCCACCTCATAGCCGTTGTCCGGCTTCGTCTGGATCGTCACCTTGTCGCCCTTCTCCGGGTTCCTGGGTGTTACGGACACATCGCCATGGTCGGGCTGCTCAACATCAGGGCGGTAGGTGGGGGTAGAACTGCCGCCACCCGACGAGCCGGCACTTTCCGTTGAGAAACTCGCCGTGGGGCCAATCGGGGAAACGTCATAGACGCCTACACTTTGATAACGCAATGCAAAAGAATACATTGTTCCGGAATTTAGCCCGGTAAACTCCGGGGTGCTTTGCCAAATCCATGCAAGTCCATCGTCAGAAATCCCATATTCCACGGCTGCGCCAGTTCCATTATGCTCTGTGACTTCTTTCAAGCTGATACTGCTGGTACTTCTGGCTTCCAATTCCGGCGCATCGACAGGAGCGGTCTGCGGCAGGGGCGTCGCATCAATGATGCAGGAAGTAACCTTGAACTGTCTGGAAACACCGTCCTTCGTTAACTGAACGGTAAAGTCAAAGCTGCCATCGATCCCATTGAATGCCGGCGTTACAGAGTCTATGGTCACTGTGTAGTTCATATCCAACGACATCCCGGACAGCCGCTGCTCCAGAACCGCCTCGATTGCGTCATTCGTGTTGGCCTCTTCCTCTTTGACTATCCAACTCTCCCCCTGAACTTGGGAAACTGCCGCATGAACGGCCTCGATTGCCGCCTGACTCTGAAAGATCGGATGTTTATCTCCGGCAACCCACTGGATATTCTGTTGTGTATTTTGATTCAGAGCCGTCAACACTTCTGTTGTGTCAAACACCCTCATGGAATTGCCACAAGCCGTCTGATTAAAAGTTGGATCTGGATCAGCGGTTCCTGCATCCCAATCCACTACCATTTTTACAACCGCAAAATAATTTCCGTCATAGTCTGGGTAATTTTCCGAATCGAGGGTCACATCGCTGGGGGTGCTGTCTGGCCACAAGCAGTTTGTTACTTGGCCGTTTACAACTGCGCCGATCCAAGTGATATTTCCAGGCTCTGCACAGCGGATCTCTCTGGTTGCAACCAGACAATTCTGAATATCCACACCGGGTTGACCATCATAAAAATCAAAATTCGCACCCAGAATACCACCCACGCCGGAATCATTAAAGGCACAGGAGATGGAGCCGCCGAACCAACAATCGGAAATCAGGGCATCGTCAGTTGCGTTCTCCCATTGCCCCACGATACCGCCGACCGTATCGCAATCACTGAATCCATCGTTATCGTCGTAGTAGTCGCTGATGATTTTCGCGTCTGAGGAGCAGCCGATAATTTGCGCCCCTCCTTTTGCCGACCCGATCACTCCACCCAACATTTTGTTCCCAGTTTTATTATGAATCGTTCCGCTGGTGTGGCAGTTTTGAATCGTAACCGAGCCGTTGGTCCAATCGGCGAGTATGCCCATATTAAGAAAGATGCCTGATGACACTATATTTGCGTCTAAAACATGGAGATTTTTAACCCCGCCGCCGGTGATGTAATAAAACAATCCATGTCCGGATTCGTTGCCTTCTTTTGAGGTTGTCAGATTGCTGATTTGATAGTTCTGTCCGTCAAATGTACCTTTCCATCCTTGGTCCTCAATGCCGATAGAAGTCCATTCATGACCGGAAAGATTGATGTTGCAGCCCAGCTTAACGGTCTTGCCATCAAAGGTGTTGCCGTTATTTACAAGTACCGCCAATCCGGCCAGTTGTTCAGCCGTGGTCAGTGTAAATTCTGTGTTCCCATCGTTGTACCAAGTTGTATCACTGGTTCCATCCCATGCGTCCTCGGCTATTGCGGTATTTGCCGCCAATGCTGTCGTTGACATTAGCCCCACCAGCAGGCAAAATGACAGCGCCGCCGCGAAAAGCCTGTGTTTTGTTTTTCTCATTTTCTGTTTTCCTCCTCGTTGCGTTTCATGCAGAACGTATAAACTGCCTTGACAACATTCGTTTCGTTCTGTT
>CAVHGF010000085.1:0-4763 GCA_963635625.1 Treponemataceae bacterium
CATTGAGCTGTAGCTGAACGTTCTGCGCGCCGGCAGCTTGCGTGCTTGCAACTTCGAGAACAATTTCCGTGGATTTCTTGTCCGTCGCCTGTTTGATTATCTCCGTCTGGTTTGCGGCAGAAACCGTTACGGCTACCGTCTTTTCTTTCGTTCCGTCGGCATTGGTCTTTTCAGTTACCTTGGTCTGGGTCGGGGCGGTTACAGTTCCGGTTTTGGTGTCGGTGGTTACATCCTTGACTTCCGAGACTGCAGATGAACCGCCGCCTGCGCTTCCTTCTTCATCAGCTGCCCTCAGCCATCCGTTCCATGTAGTAGCATCGCCAAGTGCCGGATAATCCTTGCTTTCGAACCAGTCCTGCACCTCATAAGCGTAGTCGTTTACATAGTGCCAAATGATTACGTCTCCGTCTTTGACCTTGTATTCCAGAAGTCCCTTATTAGGATGACTTCCGTTTACCGTATACATCCAGCCGGACTTCGGTCCGTTCGTCATTTCCGAAAGGATATATCCTGATGGCGACGTAATTGAGCTGATGTAGTTATTTTCATATCCCTCGTACTTCAGACCCTTCGCATCCAATGCTTTCTTAAATACGGTGCCGACCGTTGCCTCGTCTCCGAGCTCCTCAAGCGTATATGTTTTCGTTGAAATCCATGTAACGTAGTTCGGAAGGTATTTGCTCGTTCCAAGGTCAACATCCTGTGTCGCCTTTTCTGCTCCGATAAGGCGGAAGGTTACGCTAGGCTTTGACTCAGGCGCAGGCGAAACATTTCCGCCCTCAGACTTTTTGGTTATTTTCACATTCGTAATGTATGCCAGGTCATCGCTTGAGTTCCCCGCCGAATCTTTCGCATATTCCATAACGAGCGTATATGTGCCCACCTCCAGCTTGTCGCTGTAGGACCCGGCAGCAGTTTCGCTGATACCGTCCGCAATCTTTGTCACTGTTTCACCATTTATAAGTGATATTGTTGCCTTGTCGTAGTTTTTTTCTGATGATACACCATACTCAAATGATAAGTATCTTGCCTCCGACAAAACAAAAGTCATTTCTGTCTTTGATGTTGTATTGCCTTTATTTGTATTGCTGCTTTCGAATCTTGCCTTATCCTTATTCCATGTCCACGGATAATCTCCGCTATCCGACATGGTCACTGTTGTTACTCCTGCATCCGGCAGGACAACATATTGCAATCTCGTATCATTCCAAACTTTATACGTTTCTTTGCAAATGCTGCAGACGGTTTCTGTATATGCTGGATATGCCTTTTCTTTGCTTGTATCTGGGGTGTGGCCCAGCGCTTCCGTATACATGCTCTTATAGCTTTTTTTGCACTTGGTGCATGTATATGTGGTATATCCCTTCTCGGTGCAGGTCGGAGCAGTTACTATGCCTGCCTCACCTGCTTCGTGGAACGTTACATTCTGCTGCCACTTCAGTGCGGGATAGCCCTCGCACGTAACACCAAATGCCTCTGTATTCAGGTCAGCATCCTCGGTAAGAGTTTCCGCATACTCATCACCTGCTTTCAAAGAATAGCACTTGCTAATATCCGCAGATGCGCTGTCAACGCTGCCGAACGCCGGCATCGTGCCTGTGGTATAGCAGTTTGTCACGGACATTTTTGCTAGTACTTCGCCGGTCGACCCGTGCGTCGAGCCCTTAACCTTGCCTCCGATCCCGCCTGCAATACCGTTAGTTCCGGTTGCGGCAACGCTTCCTGTATTATAGCAGTTTGACACCGCAATTTCATATCCGCTGCTTCCAAAGATTCCGCCGGCTTCACTTGTAGTAGCCGTAACCGCGCCCCCGTTATAGCATCCGGTAATAGCATTTCCGCTATCTACAAAGCTTCCGACTATGCCGCCAACATACTTGCTTCCGGTTATATCACCAAAGTTAGCACAGTTTTTGATGGTCGCAGTATAGGCATAGCCTGCGATGCCGCCGACACTTTGGCCGGTGCCCTTAATAGTCACATAGCTAAAGCAGTTCTCGATGACCGTGCCGCTGCCACTGGCATATCCTGTTACGGAGCCGCCTTCTGTTGAGTTTCCATACAGAGTCAGATTCTGTATATGTGATTCACCGCCAATTTGGCTGAAGAGTCCTTTTGTCGCATTCAGGCCGCTGATCTTATGGCCACTGCCGTCGAGCTGTACCTTCTTAGAGGATTGAATAGCAATCCACGGATACTTGGCAAGGTCAATGTCAGAGGTCAGCACCCCGGATACATCTTCTGTCTTACTCTGGTTTACAAACCACGCCAGCTGTGCGCCGGTGCCGATCTGATAGACATCGCTGCCATCCTTTTCCGGCTCTGTCATGGTCGTACCGTCCCAGGCCGTATCCGATGTAACAGGCAAAGTTATTTCAAACTCGTTCTTGCCCTTGTCCGCCACAGTTATAGAACCTGTGGTATATTCTGTGCCCTGGCCTGTGATTACATATGAATATTCCTCAGCCAGCGCTTTGAAAGTGCCGTCCTCCTTCACTTCAACAACATTGCCGCCTGAATCTTTCATCGTGATAGTAAGTCCGCTCCGGTCTATCCTGCTGCCATCGCTGCCCTTGAAGGTTAGTTTTCCGCTGATAAATTCGGTAGCAACCAAATTTAGCGTCACTTCGGGAAGTCTGGACAAGATTCCGGAGACGCTCGGTGCGTTGAATCCTGGATCCGTACCGGCCGCATAGGTGATACCGCGATGCGTAGGTACGCCGGCAAATCCGCCTTGCTTGATGGCTCCGGTCAGTGTATAGGAGCTGCCGTCCCAATATTTCGGTATCGTTATGGCTATCTTCTGTCTTGCAGGATTTCCGCTGAAATCGTATACGCCGAAGTTTCCTCCCGGATTCGACTTGAAGTATGTGCCGTCTTCGCCTTCATAATAAAGGGAGAAGTTAAAGTTATATGCTCCAGACAGCTTTTCCTTCGGGCTGACCAGGTTGCTGAACTGCAGGTAGATGGTGTCGCCCGCTTTCAGCGCTGCTTTGGCCTCTTCCGTCAGCTCCTTGCCATCTTCGTCCACCAGTTTATAGCTCACGCAACGCGCTGTGATGACTTGATAATTTGCCACTCCATTCTTTTCTACTTTTACGATGTGGCGTCCTGTGGTCAATCCGGTGATCGTTACAGTGCCGTCTTCAGAGGTAGTCACTCCGCTTTCGGTAAATCCGCTGAATGTCATCTTGTCTTCTACGGTAGACCTTGCCACCGTAACGGTACACCCCTCCTCAGGTTTGAAACTGTACTCTGCACCTTCATCACCCAGGTAGAACAGAATGTCATGCTCTGCATCCAGCGTCTTTTTTTCTTCCTTTGCTACATCCTCATCCATACGGTCAAGCTGCATGTTTGTCTGTATGCCGGTGCCGTCTTTTCCCACGGTAACTATGAATACGCCCGTGCACTCCGGCCAGATAGCAGAGAACTGCTTGCTTTCGGTAGTGCTCATGCCTGCCGCATCTGTCATCGCATCATATGTCACAAGTACGATTGCAGTTCCTTCTTTGCTTGCTTTCATGGTGGCCACATTGCTGTTCTTTTCGTCCGGAGTGATGGTTACAACATCGCTGCTATTTCCGTTCTCATCAATGACCTCATAGTGCATGTCCGGAAGCGCAACCTTTGAATTCATAAAGCCTTCGATCGCAAACCAGTTGCGGAAGGAGTTTAGCTCAAAGGTCTCACCCACCTCCATATTCTTATAACCTTGTGAGTTTATGTTCAAATAGATATCTGCCCGGTCGTAGGCATTCTTCTCGAAGCGGTAGATCGTATCTTTTTCAAATTCCGTGTTTCCGATGTATAGATCATTCTCGCTTATATTTACATTACCCGCGGCGCTCCAGCTGCTGTAATTCCAATAGGTTACGCCGCCTGGATTCTGCACGCGATAAAAGTATGTAGTCCCCTTGTCGAGTTTATAAGTCGCAGTTCCATTCGAAACATCCGACGTTTCGGCATCCCTGTAGCTGAATATAAAAGACTTCGTCAGCGTGCCGACGGTAATGGTTGAGTTTGCCGGTGCAGTGAAGTTAACAGTTACGAACTCCTTGCAGGTAATAGAAAGTGAAACATTACCCGTAGGTGTTGTCGAAGTCATAGCCGGATTATATTTATTGGCATTTTCTCCCAGGGGGGTAACTGTCGCTTCTACCGTATCGCCCACTGCAAATATGCAGGTGCTGTAGGTCTTTTCCCAGGTCGTTCCCTTGCCATTGATAGTCGTCCCTAGCTTTACGCCCCGCGGCTCTTCGCCGCCTGCCGGCATAACTTCTACATTTAGGTTATAATCTTCACCTGCTACCCAGGTTGACGGACTAACCGAGATCTGGTAGATACGCTCAATCTTAAATTCTTTGTGGCTGTCATCCACAGTGATAGACATTCCCCCGTTATAGCTTCCATCTTTATCGTAGCCTTCTACCCAATATGTTCCTTCTTCCAGGGAAATCGTGTATGCGCTTTCAGCTAGCTCAACATCTGCCAGCAGATCGGTTTCGCCCTTTGTGCTTCCGCTATATGTATAGAGCTTCAGTGATGCTACCTGTGCATCGTGCATACCACTGAGCGTCAGCTGGATCTTGCCATTTTCTACATTATTTGCAAGTGCTAGCAAGGAGTTCTCTTCTTCTCCCTGCTTATCGTCGCTTACGTTTGTCTCGGTTTCTACAGTCTCGCTTCCGGTCGCATCCAGCTCATCAGCCCAAGCCGTATCGGTGCCCCATGTGCCGCCGGGCATATAGGTAAATACCATG
>CAVHGF010000086.1:0-4733 GCA_963635625.1 Treponemataceae bacterium
CTTATTTATGGCTAAGGAAGAGACAAATCGCCTCCTAAAAATCGGCATTCTTATTCACCTGGCGTACGAGGCCGAGGATGTGTTGAAACAATTCTTCTTTCGCTTTGGTCTTCTTGCCGGGTTCCATATCACCATCTCTTACGGTAGCTGTCGCCATGGGCCTCTTCGTGGACAGAGCGGCCTGTTTTCTGACGGTCTAGTTCGGTGTAATCAACCCAGGTGGTCTCCTCGACGAGGCCACAATGCTCACATTTATAATAACGACGATAATGATCAAGCCGATACGTGATGTCATAGTGAATATATTCATAGGTACGGTAGTCCTGGGCCTGAGTGTGGACATCTGTACGGTCGATGGTTGAGCTACCATCAGTGTATATGGTTGTTACCTGAGTCCACGCCTTCCTCGTCGCCGTGCGTTTGCCAAGTAGCTTACCGCGACGAATGTCTTCACCCTTCTTGTTTTCGGAATATTCTAAATCCTCATGGTCGAACTTGATGGTATGCAGACGCTTGCACCGGGGACAGCGGATATGGGGATATTCACATAGCAGACTTGCGGCGAGAGTAAAAGAATACCATCCGCAGATGAGTATGAGGATGCTCCAGAATGGGAACATACCACGGGCCATCATCATCACGCTACAGATATAAACCGATACAAGGGTCACCACCAACATAATCAATCGCAGCACCTGATCGGAAAGCAGGTAGAATACGGCAGGGAATTTTACAAGCCAACCCATCAGAAGTACCGGCAATGACGCAGTGAGGAACATCCATAAGAAATAGCAAATGGCAACCACCACTATCAGACAGATAATCAGGATCTTCATTCCGGTCGATGGCATTGGATCGCCGTAGGCCTCGTAACGTGAACCCCTCACGATCAGTGAGGTGACGGGCCAATCGATTATCGTCGAGGCCAGCGGCAGGTGTTTCAGCCAAGAGGCAGCACGACTTGTGGGGTCGGCAAAACTCACGGCCTCCGCCACCGAGTCGGCGTTAAAGGTGACATTTGGCTTCATCATCTTCCCAGTTGAAGGCTCATAGACTTTCCAAGAATACTGGGCCACCATTCCATTGGGAGTCATCCTCAGCAACACAGGGGTTCCGAAAGCCTTGTTGACCTCAGTAAAAGATTTGCCCAGGGTCTTTGACTCAAATTTCCGCCCGGTGCATACTCCGGCACGTCCATCGCGATTATATGCATAATCGGTCCAGCCGTCAAAATCGGGCACGAAGTCGCTTGTTGAAAGTTTTACCTTCTCGCCGCTGGGAGTGACGAATGTATAGTAGTAGATAGACCTACCCGACCAAACGGCCTTGACGCTGACTGTGTCGCCCTTGTAGGCTCCGTCCTTAACAATCTGTCGAATGGGGAGGTCAGAGGCATCTACCCAACCAATATCTCCTTTGGGAGTCTTTACAAGCCATTCTTGGCCGAATGATGAACAATCGACAGCAAGCACACGCAGGCTGTTGCCCTTAGCGAGGGTGGTGCAGAGAGTGTCGCGGTCGAATCTTTGTCGCAAAGTTGCCTTGCGGTCAAGGCAGATTACGGGACCATCTGTTTTAAGGTTGCTGCCACCACCACTCCACAATGCCAAGGCTGTGCAGCAGGCAATCAGAATCAGGATGACGATGCACCGACGTGGTGCATTTTTAGTTTCAAGAAGCAGGCTTCGAATTCCCATTGTTGTGAAGAATGATTGATAAGACTTTAAAATTAGAGGATTTTCCATGTCATCATACCGAAAAACATAGTCGAGAGGCCAAATATGTAGCTCAAATCGAGATATTCCATTTCTTATGCAATGGTTTTGAGGCAGATTAAATCATAAAGTTATAAAAGTTTTTTAAATTTTCGGCAGTATTGGTCGTCTGAATATTTGAGAGAAAGCTGATAAACAATGGATGATCTTATGGATACTTCAATCCGTGAGAGATACCTGTTGAGTATGGCCCGCAAATCGAAATCATAATAGTACAATGTTTAATCGTTAAAGTAATATTCTTAAAATATTCTGATATTCAGTTATTTAAATAATAATATCTTTTTCCGAAATCTTAACAATTTTTAACAGAAGAATTTTGGTCAGACGCCTGGGAAGCCTTTACTTTGCATCACCAAAAACGATGTGATTATGATGCTCGATTCGCAATGCAACAAGGTTTATCTCTCCGATAAACTGCCTCTGGTGGCTCCCATTTCTTACAGGAATCTCACCGATATCCTCAACCGCTTCGATGTTCCCTGGGCTCTGCTGGAGGGGACGAAGGATGTGTGGTGCAGGGACTATATGCCCGTTCAGGTGGATACCGGCTGTTTCGCGTCTTTCAGCTACAATCCTGACTACCTTCGGAACTTCAAGAAGTACAGTGACTCGATGACTGACGCCTCACAGATAATGTCGGCTCTCGGGCTGCCCTGTGATGAGCTTATCCGCGACATTCGGCTTGACGGCGGAAATGTCGTGCGGTGCGGCAGCCAGGTGGTGATGACGGCAAAGGTGTTCGAAGAGAACTCGCACATCAGACCTTTTGATCTGCTGGAGAGGCTTGAGACTGCCTTTGATGCGGATATCCTCGTGCTACCCTGGGATATCCGTGAAATCTATGGCCACTCCGACGGAATCTGCCGATACGTGGATGACGATACCGTCCTGATGACAAACTACAGTCAGATTGACAAGAAGATGGGGAACCGCTTCTTCGAGTGTCTGGTGCAGCATTTCGCTGATGTGATTGAGCTGGAGTATTCGCCTGAGGCCAGGAGCAAGTACGACTGGGCATACATCAACTGGCTCCAGACTGACAAGGTGCTGATTGTGCCGGGCTTCGGAGTGGAGTGTGATATGGAGGCCCTTCGCCAGATAAGTGCTGCGATGCCGTCGTACCGAGGAAGGATAGTGCGATGCGAGTGCCCTGATCTTGTTCGGCACGGAGGGGCGCTGAACTGCTGCAGCTGGACTGTAATGGAATGAGTATGGGAAAGTTGACGATTGACTATAGCCTGCCGTATTGCGACGGGGCTTATATGCTGAAGGCTCTGCCGCAGCCCGAGCCACAGAGGGAGCCCGAGAATGAAATGGATGCGCTCTATATCAAGGCGATGCGTGATTTGAGTGAAGGAAGGATTGAGGAAGGTCTTAATGGTCTGAAGGCGGCGTATGGGATGGGAGATCTGGAGATTGGCATAGTGCTGGCTTATGGCTACGGACAGGGATGGTTCGGGGAGAAGGATTACAAGCAGGAGTTGAGAATCACGCGGGATATAGCCAGGAAGAATCATTCCAAGGCAATGCGAAATTACGCCTTTATGCTACGCTACGGAGCCGGGGTGAGGAAAGATGTGTACCGATCTCTGTTCTGGCTGCGTGCGGCAGCTGACCGGGGCGACGCAGTGGCTATGGCGGGTGTGGCCCAGATGCTCGCATTCGGAGATGAGATCGAGCACATGTTCTTCAATGTCAATGCGATACTGATTATCGTCATCGCCGGAGTGCTGGGATTTCTGATATATTGACGATATTAAAATTACCTTCTCGTCGAAATGGCAAATCAAGAGGGCGACTAAAAAGGGCCGCCCTCTTTTTTGCATATTATATAAAAAGTTGGTAACTACTCAGGTGCCCCAACCATAGCCAAGCGACTATAACCTCAGTATAAAGATGTATAGAATGAGGATACTACGCTCCGGCAAGGGTCGCAATGACCCGAAGGACCTCGAAAGGGTTCTGCCCGTTCTTGACCGCCGTCTGTATGACGGAGGCGACGGTGGCGTAGTTCTCGACGCCGGTCTCGGTGCGGAAGCATCCGCTGACCTTAAGCTTGGTCTTGGCGGGGCGGAGAGCCTTCTCGCTGTCGTTGTTCGTCGGCGGGATCTCGGGATTGGTCAGGAAGGTGAAGACGTGGTCCCTGTGCTTTGCGATGCTCTTCTTGAGTTTGTCAAGTTCGGTGTCGGCGCCTCCCTCCTTCGTGTAGACCGGAGGTCGGGAGAGCAGCTCGTCGAGTCTCTTCTCCATCTTCGTCCTCACGTCCTGCCCGATGTCTCCCTGATTCCTGCTATGGACAGAGTCCCGAAGAAGGTCCGAATCGGCTCAATGCCAAAAGTCCGTGGAGACTTGTTGATTAGCTATCCAAAGATTGTACAGATTCTATAGATAAAGAAGGACAGGTCTCTTACTCCACGCAACTGCGCTCTGAAAGATTTCAGTTTAGAGTTGAACGATTCAGCTGAAGCGTTGGTAGTTCTTTCGATGAAGTAGTTCAGGATATTCTCTTCTCTGGATTTGATGGCATCCCTTGCTGACTTGATTTCCCTGATGGTGCACTCGGCGACAGCCTGATACCATTCGTGCAGTTTCTCTCTGGCCTCATCTCTCGTGATGTTCTTGCTGCGGAAGATTGCCCTGAGTTTGTTTATGAGGTCATACAGTTCCTTCAGCTTCGGGTATCGGGCAAAGAGCAGCCTCATTCTTGCCTGCTGATTCTTTGACCATTTGTCGTGTGTCTGCGTCAGCGCATGCTTGCAGCGTGTCAGAAGTTCCACAACGGTGTCTCCGTTCTCAAGCACCGGTGGCCGGAACTGCTCGTTCAGGCGTCTACGCTTACGGCCGCGTTTCTTGCCATTGTATTTCTTCGGATGAGTTTTCGCATACCATTTCCTGCGTGCGATGAGTTTCTTCAGCTTCTCCTTGTGCCTGCGTGCGGCCCTGTTCACGTCAGCC
>CAVHGF010000087.1:0-4503 GCA_963635625.1 Treponemataceae bacterium
CGATCTTCCGATTTTCAGCCTTCTTTATCTATAGAATCTGTACAATCTTTGGATAGCTGATCAACAAGTCTCCACGGACTTTTGGCATTGAGCCTAAAAAACCATTCGTAATCCTTGAGAAAAATGCATAAATTTGTTCCTCAAAGGAATTTGTTTTATGAAGAGGACTGAATCATATGCGGCGAAGCCGTTCATAAAGTGGGTTGGAGGAAAGACTCAGCTTCTCGATGATATAAAGGAACTGCTACCCAAAGACTTGGGTAAGAAAACGGATTTGACTTATGTTGAGCCTTTTGTGGGAGGAGGCGCTGTTCTGTTCTGGATTCTTCAGGAATATCCCAATATTTCAAAGGCTGTCATAAATGATATCAATGCCGAATTGATTTGCACTTATCGTGTGATACGTAATGATGTCGAAGCTTTGATTGTAGAACTGAACCGCCTTCAGTCGGAATATCTGCCGCTTTCACCGGAAGACAGGAAGGAGTACTTCCTAAAACAGCGGGCGCTCTTCAATTCCAAAGCGACGACTGACATACAGACCGCGGCACTACCTTGAACGATTACAGAAGCAGGCCAATCTTTTCGAGGACGACGAAATTCGTGTTCTTGACGAAAATCCTGTTTGGTTCGGACCGGAGCTGCCATTTTAACGTAAAAATCAATAACAACTATATCAAAATGAACGTAAAACAAATTCTCTTTGCGGTCTCCGCAGGTCTTATGACCTTGGCCGCATGCCACAAGGAAGTCATTCCTTCCGTTTCAATCAAAGAAGACAGCGCAACTGTCTCCGCAGATGAAAACAATCTGAAAATTAACCTTGAGAGCAATGTCGCCCTTACTCCTGTGACAGATGCCGGCTGGATTGAAGCAAAGGTTGAAGATGGTGTCCTTAGCGTCGATGTGGAGGAAAATTACGGCGCAGAGCGTGTCGCAACTGTCAGCCTGGAGTATAACTCTAAAGTGGAGGCCACTTTCACGTTGACTCAGTCTGCCGGTGCAACTGATGAAATCGTTGAAGTCGAGGCCTTCTATTATGGTCATATTGATGAGTATGGCGAAGGTGTCCAGAATTGGCTTATAACATTCCTCGACAAGAACTATATGGCTGAGGGTGAGGAAGAAACCTCTGATAAAAAGTATACTTATACATTTGACCTTATGGCATCCGAGGAGTTTACGTTCGTCAGCGGCAAATTCCCTGTCGGTACATTTATGCTGAATCCTAACGCTGAGATCGGGGCCATATATAACGTCAATTCTAATATTTTAGACGCTTCTGACTGGTCATATATCGATCTTGACGCTGCAACAATAACAATCGAGTCCACAGATGTCACCGATGAGTATCTCTTCAATGTAAAGGGTGTAACTTCAGGGTCGACAAGCTTTAAATTCACATTCAAGGCAGTCTGCGGCGACAATGGAGACTACGCTCTTAGAAAGTATGACACCAGGGTAGCTTCCGACATCAAGAAGGATTATGACATCACTTTCGCGGAAGGCATTGCGTATTGCTATGATTATGAGGAGGATGGTGAGACAGTCAAATACCTTGAACTTACTTTGTCGAAGGGTGATCCTGCAATGGGAGATAATCCTGCGGAGGGTAACTTTACTTACGCGTCATTCTTTCTTTATGTCCCTACGACAGGGGATGACTATTCCGGAACTTATAATCTTGATCCGGATATGACTTGCGCTCCATTCACAATTGAGTATAATCAAAGATACTGGATATTTTTCGGGGCATATCCTGATCCGAGCGATCCGGACTATCTCAGGCCGCTCAATCACTCTCGATTGTACCCTTCGTCAGGCAGCATTACTCTTGCAAAGCAGTCTGACGGCACATATAAGGTCGAGGGATCATTCCTGGATGACTATACGGACGACTATCCTGATGGGAAGCACACTGTAACAATCCACGGTCAGTTCAGTATCCTTCCGAGCTAATAATTCCGCGTGCGTAATCTATTGATTACGAGAGAAAGGTATAATGCAAAGATAGAACACATCGACGAGGCTGAAGAACTGAAATAAAATGAGAATAATCGGGAACTTGTTATGGTGGCTCTTCGGAGGACTCGAAGCCGCCATCGGATATTTCACGGGAAGTTTGGCAATGGCTTGTACCATCGTCGGCATCCCGGTGGCATTGCAGACTGTCAAGATAGGGATGCTTTGCCTGTGGCCCTTTGGCGCAGAGGTAAGCAATGGCGACAGCCCGAACGGATGTATTACGTTACCGCTCAATATCATCTGGATAATCTTCGGCGGTTTGTGGGCGTGGCTGGTGCACATATTCTTCGGCGTGCTGCTCTTCATCACCATCATCGGTATTCCGTTTGCCAAGCAACATTTCAAGATGGCCGGGCTCTCGTTGACTCCGTTCGGCAAGGTGGTTAAACTGAATTTTTAACCTGTCACGTATCATTAATCCGTAAAAAGAGATTATTACAACTGTAGCGGTGCTGACTATTATGACTGTCGGCACCGCTTAAACTATAAATTCCACATTGCAGGTATCATTTGCCGGAATTCCGGTAAGGGTAAGCAAAAATGAAGTCTTTATTTTTGCGATTAAATTTATTGGGTATGAAGAAGATACTTGTAACCGTGCTGCTCGCGGCATTGGCAGTGCCCGGCACATTAAACGCACAGGAAATGAATTTCAAAAGCCACAACAGTAATCCTTGGGGATTGGTCTATGACGGAGCGATCTCCAAAAATGTTCAGGGGAAGGTAAACATCACCCCAATCACCTACGACCTGAACGGACTGAAAATTTCAGCCAATGTCTATACACCGGCAGGCTATAATTCCTTGAAATCATACGCGGCCATTGTGGTCGCACATCCTAACGGTGGAGTGAAGGAACAGGTCGCCGGGCTCTATAGTCAGAGATTGGCGGAGGCAGGATACATCTGCCTCGCTTTTGATGCCGCTTATCAGGGAGCCAGCGAGGGCGAGCCGCGCAATACGGACAAACCGGCTTATCGTATCGAGGACATCCATCGTGCCGCAGACATTCTGTCGCAATACCCCGGAGTGGATGCGAACAGAATAGGAGTTTTAGGCATCTGCGGCGGTGGCGGTTATACTTTGGCGGCGGCACAGACCGACAAACGATTCAGGGCGGTTGCCACTCTCAGTATGTTCAACACGGGACTTGTCCGACGCAACGGTTTTCTGGATTCACAGATTAATGAAGTGCAACAGCGCCTTGCGGACGCCTGTGCAGCCCGTCAGAAGGAAGCCGAAGGCGGCGAGATAGAATATGTGGGCGATATGAGCGGAGTCACTCCTGAACAGGCGGCGGGACTCCCTTTCGACCTTTACAGGGAAGGTTATACCTATTATCTTCAGAGATATGCCCATCCTAATTCCACCTTCCGCTACACCAAGAGCAGTTTGGTGGACCTGATGGCATTCGACGCTTCTGCCAATATGTTCCTCATCGGCCAACCGCTTCTGATGATTGCCGGAAGCATAGCCGACACATTCTATATGACCGAACAGTGCTACAGCCGTGCGATGGGTACGCAGAACAAGGAATTGTTTCTCATTCCCGGTGCCACGCATATCAAGACATACTATGTTCCGGAGTATGTTAATCAGGCGGTAGCCAAACTCACCGAATTCTTTGACAGTAATCTGTAAAATAATTGATATGAAAAAGTTAGCAACAATCATCATTGCGGCCATCACCGCTGTTTCATTGCTCTCTTGCACCGGCGAAGACAAGCAGGAGTCCGGGATCATCGAGAATCCTGAAACGCCATCGAATCCGGAACCTCCGGAGGTGGACAGCAAGATTCTCGTGGTATATTTCAGCTGGAGCGGCAACACGCAGACCGTGGCAAATCGTATCGCCGAACTGACAGGCGCAGACATTTACAGGATTGAGCCGGCGACTCCGTACACCACAGATTATCAGACATTGGCCTATACCGTCGCAAGGCAGGAATTGGACAATAACGCACGTCCTGAACTGAAAGATAAGAACGCGGATATCGCAGCTTATGACTACATATTCATAGGTTGTCCTGTATGGTGGGGCGAGGCTCCGATGATAATGCATTCATTCGGTGAAGCTTACGATTTCAACGGCAAGACGGTGATACCGTTCTGCACTTACGTGACATCAAGAGGTACGACAATCGACAAACTGAACGATCTCACATCCGGAGCCACCCATCTTTCCGGATTCGGGACAGGCGGGCGGAACACAAACGGAATCGAAGAGTGGCTCAAAACCATTAATATGACGAAATAGTTTTTGTGTCTTCGCAAGGCGCGGGCAAGACTCTTGAAGTCGCATATCTCCCACGCCGTCGCTCCTTGTATGCTTCCTCTATTATCTGCTCCGGCGCACCCCACCAATGGCTCTGACCCGAAAGGAGCAGAGGATTTATACCGTGAGGAATGTTCAAGTGATGCTGGATTCGGATTTAGCAGAGATATACGGCGTTGAGACAAAAAGACTTAACGAGCAGG
>CAVHGF010000088.1:0-4497 GCA_963635625.1 Treponemataceae bacterium
TTATGAAGTATATAGGCGAAGACGGAGTGGCCGCATTCTCAATCGCCTGCTACATAATGCCGTTCATCTTTATGACAGGAAATGCTATCGCCCAGTCAGCCCAGCCGATCATCAGTTTCAACCACGGAGCCGGCAACAGAGCCCGTGTAATGGAGGCCCGCAAGGTGTCGCTCGGTACGGCATTCGGCCTCGGCATCTTGGTCTCGCTCGCCCTTGCGGCGGGAATCGGCCAAGTGGCAGCTCTTTTTCTGAGTAGGGACATCCCGGCATATTCGATTGCCTCTCACGGCGTGCCGCTTATGGCAACAGGGTTCACCCTGTCAATAGTGAACGTCGCGGCTATCGGATTCTACCAGAGTGTGGAGAGGGCTCTTCCGGCGACAATGTTCTCGCTCGGCAGAGGTGTGATATTCCTTGTTCCCTGCTTCCTTATACTCCCCCGATTCGCCGGAGTGAATGGAATCTGGCTCGCCCTGCCGGCCTCGGAGGCTCTGACGTTCCTTTCGATCGTCATCTTCCGCCTTATCTCAAAAAGGAAGGTGTAAAACCTTCTTATCTGAAAATCGGAAGAACGCCAATCACGCATTGAAGGGCCTACAAGACACATTGCTGATCCCAGTCGAAATTCTCCTTTCCGGCGCCTATCTCGAAATGAAGCTTTGCGATGCCGCAGTCCATCAGGGTATAACCCACTACAGATGAACCTTTTCTGATACGCACTTTCGGCAGCCCTTCGCCCTGCCTGCCAATATATTCAATAAAGAATTTCTGCTGATTCACCGCAGTAGGGGCCAATTGCGCCGCCTCCACTCCACTTCTGAACCACGACGGAGTCCGGTCGCTGACATTACTGATTTCCTCGATCGCCCTGCTTTTGTGAGGCACGCCCTGCGTCTGCCCATAACCGATTGCTATATAACAGGCTATCCTCTCGTCATCGGCCAATTCATACGTACCGCTGACCTTTCTGTAGCTCACTCCAGCCCAGCAGGAATTCAGCCCAAGCTGTTGGCATAACAAAACCAGCCGCTCTCCATAATAGCCAATGCGCTCATCCAGATCATCTGTCTTCCTCCCCGCCATAACCAGATAGTTCGTCACGCCGGAGAACTTTCCGTAAGCCATAAGGCCGCTGAACGCCTTAGGCTCACCGGTCACCAGCTGTATGTGCAGACGGCCTTCGGAATTGGCCCGTGCAATCTCAGCGCGCAAAGCGTCAAGCACCTCGTCCGCAATCGCTTCCGGACGGTATCTGCGCACGGAATGGCGTGCGCATATCGCTTCAATCTCTGTCATAATAAAGTGTACAAAAAGAATAACAATATCTCAAGTTTCGCAAGTAATATAGTAATTCCTAAAAAATAACTTGGTACTTTTGCTGGTCTTTTTGTTCTAAATCCATTTGTTCATCAGTCACGTACCCCGGTACGCTCCTTCTTCACAAACAAATTTATCTACAAAAATCCTTTACAAAATTTTTCCAACTTATTTTTTCATCATTACTTAATTTTCTGGAACCGGACAAATTTTTCAGAATATCAATATTAAATTTGTAGGGACATCACTTACAAACAGACTACAGTATAAAGATGAGAAAGCTCTACCTTACCCTTGTTATCCTGACATTGGCATTCCTGCCGTTCACTTCAATACACGCTCAGACCAACGAACTGGAACGAGCCACGCCAGAGTCACAGGGCATCCCATCGGAAGCCGTCGTCAAATACTTCGACTACATCACATCCCTTCAGACAACGGAGATGCACGGTGCCATTCTGATGCGACACGGCAAAGTGATCGGAGAGATTCATCCCAAACCGTTCCGCACGGAATGCGGTCACGCCCTGTTTTCCTGTTCCAAGACTTTTGTCGCTGCCGCCATTGGCCTGGCTATCAATGAGAACCGGTTGAGGGTGACGGATAGATTGGCAAACTTCTTCCCTGAGCTGCTGTCGGAGAGGATCGGTGAAGATTTGGCCGATGTCACCATTTACGACCTGCTCACGATGCAGGCGGGGTTCAAGCCTACGGACGACATCAGAAACTGTCAGACGGAATGGATAAAAGGATGCCTTCACAACAAGATGTTCGCCAAGCCGGGCACCCGATTCGCATACGACTCTATGAACACCTATCTTCTTTCCGCCATCATCACCAAGGTGACAGGACAGACAGTGCTGGAATATCTGAAGCCACGCCTCTTCGACCCCCTGCATATAACTGAGGTGCACTGGGAGTGGAGCCCGGAAGGCATCAGCTGCGGCGGTTGGGGTCTCTATCTGCAGACGGAGAGTATGGCCAAATTCGGCCAGCTGCTCCTCAACAAGGGTGTATGGGAAGGCGTACAGATCATACCGGAACAATGGGTGGAGGAAATGATGAAAACACACGTGGAGAGCGCCGGATACGGATACCAGATGTGGCGATGCGACAATCCGGAGACATACAGAGCGGATGGAGCATACGGCCAATTCATCATCGTGATGCCAAAAGAAGATATGGTGGCTGTCATCGTCCAAAGCTTCACAAGTGACGCCGGGGTCAAGGAGCAACGCTATCTTTTTGACAATCTGCTACCTGCACTTTCCGATACTCCCCTCCCCGAGAACAGAAGCAGCCGGATCCTCGCCCGAAAACAGGCCAATTACACTCTTCCATTGGCAGAGGGCAAACCTACATCCCGCGCACTGCGGTCCATCACGGGCACGGAGAATAATTACCAGTTGGCAGACAACAAACTTGGTTGGAAGAGCATCTCCCTGAGACAGAACGGGAAGACATTGGCCATCGCCATCGAGACACAGAAAGGTGTCACGGAAATCGCCTGCGGATATCAAGAGTGGACTGATTCTCAGGTTCCTGCTGCATTTGTACCACACGCCCGCGGCGCTACGCTCGGCACATTCAACGGCTTCACTGCACCATTCACCGCAAGCGGCAGCTACGCTTGGAAGACGGATAAAGTTCTTCAGGCCAATATCTACTTTGTGGACTGGATAAGCGGCATCCGTCTCCAGTTCGACTTCAATACGACAGAGCCTGTCCTTACGATAAAACTCAATTACGAGAACGCGCCCTTCGAAATTTCCACCACCTCTTTGGGCGTAACCACAAAAGATTTATCCTGAGAAATGCTTGATATTTCCGGGTACAAGATATGTCTTTACCTCGTAAAAAACTACATTTTTTGGTGCGTAAACTTAAAAACAATATGTCTGATTACGGACTGCCCCAAAAAGGGGAAGTTCACAGAATCTTATCTGAAAATCGGAAGATCGCCAATCACGCACTGAAGGGCCTACAGGGCACATTGCTGATCCTATGCCCCCTTTCAAAACAGAGCCTAAGATCACCGATATGCCATACACCGCACTCAGTGGCACATCCGTGATCTTCCGGTTTTTAAAAATGAAGGTCAGCATGGATGGCCGCGGCCGGGCCAAAGACAACAACTGGATAGAAAGATTTTGGGAAACGATAAAATACGAGTACATTTACATCCAGCCGGAGGAGTCCGGCACGGACTTGTTCCTTGGAATCAAGGCATTCAAAGAAGACTATAACTATCACCGTCGTCACCAAGGAATCAACCGTACAGTACCAAGCAAGCTCTACCTCCGGTCGGCTGCTTGGGTTTAACTAAGAAAAAGAAGGAACCTGTTTAATATCGGTAGTATTGTAATTAAATGAGACGCATTTCATTTTTATCTTTAGTCAAGGAGAAAATTTTGTTCGTTGATACAGAAACTACAGGAATCCCGCAGGATCAGAGCCTTAGTTACAAGAATATTGACAATTGGCCAACAATTAAGCAAATTGCTTGGATTGTGTATAGAAAGAATGGCTCGCTTGAGCATGCATATAATTATGTAATTTCTCCGGAAATTGATTCGAGTGTTCCGAACACATCAGACTATTGCGCCAAAGTGATTCTACCGATTTATTCTGTTCTTGATTTGTTCCTTCAGTCATTACAGCAATGCGATGTTATTGTTGGCCATAACATAGCATATGATGTACAAGTTATTCTTTGTGAATTATATCGGTATGGAAAGGATACAAGTCGTTTGGAATCCATGCAACAGTTTTGTACGATGAAGAATACCGTAGAGATATGTGGATTTGATACACGCAGGGGTGACCGGTATCCTAAACTCCAAGAATTGTATTCGAAATTGTTTCACCAACCATTTGAAAATGCGCATGATGCTTATTGCGATATTAAGGCGACTGCAGATTGTTTCTGGACCCAATTCTCTCAGGGGTTATTAAAGAAAGAGGATTTCCCCTTTCTTATGTCTTCTACAGAGAAAGAGGGTTCAGCCGAGATGTATATTAATAAAGCTGTTGATTTGGTGGACAAATACGTTAAGAGGGGATGTGATGCTAAAGATGAAAAGCCGTTAAAGGCATTGTCGTTTTTTGAAAACGCATTAAAGTTAAAACCATATTCTTCAACCCTAAAAGATAGAGTTGGAATAGCATGTCTGAAATGCG
>CAVHGF010000089.1:0-4461 GCA_963635625.1 Treponemataceae bacterium
CCACTCATGGTGCAAGAGCGTGGAGGTCACAGAAGTCTTACCGGACCCATTGGGACCGGCTATCACTATCAGGACTGGCTTGTGCTCTTTTGTTGCATTCATAGGGTGTCTCTCCTGTTCCAGTCTTGCATTGCGCTCTTCATCTGCAAGGCTATGCCGTCGAAAAACTTGCGGTTAGCCTCTTCGCCCTTGCGCTTGGCTTCCTCGGCCACCACTTTCATCAGCTGGGAAAGAATCTCGTCTAAGGGTTCTTCCAGACTTGTCAGCTTGTATGTATCTATTGTCTGATTGCTCATAATTTTGAAACCTTATATTTATAGGGGGACATATTTATAGGGACAGGTACCTGACCCACTTCGGGGGCAGGGTGCCTGTCCGTGCCCCACGATGCCCATATTAATATTCGGGATATTGCTCAAAGTCGCCTTCGTCCAGGTATGTCTCGTATAGCGCATCCCAAGGGGCTGGCTCGCTGACCATGGCGGACGGGGCATTGTTAACGGTCTTGCCGCTCGTTGCTCGCTGCACTATGGAGTATGGCACGCCTGTGAGGCGAGAGAGGGTGCGCGGACCTACCCCTGCCTCGTGGGCTTCATACAGGTAATGCCTCTGCTCAGGTCTTGGCAAGGCTTGAAACTGTGTGGCGTTGGTGGAGGGTGAGAGGAGATGTACGTGGTTGCCCATGAGACAGTAGGCATAGATGCGGCAGTGCGGCGTGGTAGACCCCAGCGGATGTCTGTACTCTTGCTTGGCGTGGCATAATGCTAGCGTGTTTCCACTTCTGCGAGGATAGTCTCTGGGGGTGTTCCCATCAGGGTGATGGCGGAGATTTTGTGACCGCCGTTGGCGTTGAGGGAATGGCCGCAGTGGTAGAGACGGTCGTCGACGACGAGCCAGCGGTCGTGGGACTCTTTGCGCCACTTGCGGATGTCGACGTGACGGCCGGGGAAGAGGCGGTCGTGCTCGTCCATGAGGCGCTGCATGCCTTGGCCTACGGCCTTGGTATAGATGACGGCTTCGACTTCTGGCTGGCGGACATTGAGGATATCGAGCGTGAGGGCGGAGACGTAGGCATCTATGATGATGACGCGCTGCCTGGCTAGACGGACGAGATTCTCCAGAGCTACGCGGGCGGTGTAGAAATCGCCCTCGAAGAAGACCATCTCTGCCGGGGGCGTGGAGGTGCGGATGAAGAAGTCGAGCTGCTCTTGCTGTTTGGCCTGCGTGTCCTCGATGCGGGTCATGCGCTTGTCCATATTCTCTTGCAAGGCTATGAGGTGACGGTTGACGGAGTAGCCCTGGAGGAGGTACTGCTTTATGACAGCATTCGCCCATTGACGAAAGCGGGTTCCTATCGGATTTTTTACTCGGTAACCGACAGATATTATAACGTCAAGGTTGTAGAACTTGGTCTTGTAACTCTTGCCATCTGCGGCAGTATGTAAGGAATCCTTACATACTGAATTTTCTTCCAGTTCACCCTCCTTGAAGATATTGCGGATATGCATAGTAATGTTGTTTCGTGTAGTATGAAACAACTCTGTCATCTGTGCCTGGGTAAGCCACACGGTATCTTGGTCCAGCTTCACCTCGAGGCGGATGCTCTCGTCGGGCTGATAGAGGACTATCTGGGAGTCGCCGCCAGCGGCGGACGGGGATATGTTGTTACTGTCGTAATTCATAATGCAACATTAATTCAAGGGTCAGGGGGGCAAGGGTCGATTAGAACGGTGGATTTTCACCTCCACCCTCTCACGGAACCGTGCGTGAAAGTCTCCCCTCACACGGCTCTTCACATTCAACATTTCGTACATAGACAATATCGCGGCATATAACCTTTGTGCCAATGAAAGAACATAGGCAAGAACCATGTTGAGGTGGTTCATGACTTTCTCAAAGTCGGTTTTACCAAACTTGTTGAAGTATTCCGTATCGCCCATGTCCACAAACTCGTAGCTGATGCGAATAGGCAACAGGGTCAGAGGGACAGGTACCGCCGACTTGCTTCGCGGACCGCGTGCCTGTCCTTGCGCCACACGTTAACATTGTCTCCTTCTGATAAGGCGATTTAGACTTTAGGCTTTACCACTATAAGGATGCCGGAATTTACGGCTAATACACTATTGACTCCCAACAGATGTATCTTATGCTTCTTCATAAAACTTAGCTGCTCGTCTTGATTAGCCACAAAACTGCCAAACGGAGCCAAGTCATATTCGTGTTCTGGCACAGATATGTTCAAAAACACCTTGCAATGCCTTCTATCGTAGAAGCCTTTTCCGTCGAGCAATTTCCAAGTGTCAATCAGCTGACGATAAGCCTTGTTGGCATTCTCGCAAACATTTTCCAACTTGCAATATTTCAGCTCGCAGAGTAGCACCCAGCCTTTACCCACGTCTTTGGGGCGACACATGCACTCACAGTCATGCACCCCTTGAGGGAAGAATTTCTTGTTGCGCTCAAAATTCACAGCGAGAATCTCCATATTGCTCCTGTTCTGTAGATGAAAAGAAGCAATATCATCAAAGGGAGTCTCCTGTATCGTCACGCCCTTGCGTTTTTCTTTGGGAAAGGACTTGGTTTTTTCTGTATAGTCTGCCACCCAAATGTCTCCGCTACATACTATCACGTCGTTGAACGTACTCTCGATTTTAGTCATAGAATGCCGAATAGTTGGAGAAGTCAGACATGATGAGTTTCATGACACGGTCGAAATAGTTGCCACGTATCAGACCGTCCTTATCCTGGAGCGTCAGCGTTTTTGGGTCAATGCTTGAGGAGAACACGCCGTCGCGAATCTCCCATACCGCCACCTCTTTAGGATTAACCCAACTGCTCTCGTTCTCCCTCAGTTCCTTCATGTCAGCGAGAATATGGTCCTTCACCACATACCCCATCATGCAGTTGTTGAGCGCATAAAGGATGTATGGGCTATGCGTAGCCACGAAAAGGCTATCGTGATGCAGGGCTGTCTTGGCCAGCAACTCATTAACCAGTTCCACCTGTGTCAACGGGAAGAGGTTCTGCTCTGGTTCCTCAAGATAGATGTCCGAATGTGAGGTCTGGGTATAGTCAGAGACCAACTGTTTGAATTCCTCAAAATCGTGTTTTGAGGCAAACATGCGTTTCGTCAACCCTACCTTGCCTATATACACCTCGCCATTCTCCCCCGCCTGCCTGACAGTCTTTTTATATTTACTCTCATATATGCGCCGGGCTACCTCTTCGTTTTCCGTTTCTGTTTTCGAACTGAGCATTTCATTAGGGCTATACTGCTTACTGAAGAGGTAGTCCAGATACACCCACATGGGTATCACAGACTGCAGACCACTGGAAGCATCCGACAACTTCATTTTCTTGCCATCGTCCAGCAACACATAGTCACGGTCAGTTTGCTTGTCATAGAAGAACCTTACGCCCAAGTCCAAGACCGGCAACTCTGCCCGGTCACCGCATAGCTTATGGGCATAAGCCCAGTCTGCGATGAAACTTTTCAAGTTGGTGGAGTCCATCTTCACGTCAAACCAGTTGGGTATGGACGAAACCAGATTTCTCTCAGCTGGGATATATGATATGCGAGGGCGCCTATACCCGAATCTATTCTTGGAGTTGCCCCATTTAAAGTCGAAAGTCTCATGTGCGAAATCAATCACAAAACTCAAGTATTCGCTTTTATACTCGATGCTACTGTCATCATGCAGAAAGCCCGTCAACTTATGGAACGCCAGCAAATTCTCCCTTATGTAATCAAAGTCAGCGAAGCCATTCTTGCCTTGTTCCAGCTGGATTCTCTTTTCCGCCCATGCACAAAAGCATGCTATCTTGAGGATGCAGCTCTTTCCTGCGCTCTGAGGACCTATGACCACATTGATGCGTTTCATTTCCAAAACGACATGCTGAACCGGTCCTATATGATGTATCGTTAATATCTTCATTTTCTTGTTTCTTTAAAAAGAACATATCTTCTATACCTACGGGCATAAGCAAGTAGTCATCCTTTAACCGATAGGTTGAGAACCAAAATTCAAACAAGCGGCCGCATCACCAAACATCTACAAATTTGGGATAAGAGCCCGTACGTTCTTTGTATTCCTCACGAAGACTTTGTGTTATCTCCGCTACACGCGTTTTTTTACGTTCTTTGGCAGCCATGAAACGTTTCATCGCAGCATCGCGCTTTTCCCAAAATTCTTTGTTCATTGTATTCATATTTTCTTCTACTTTTAAACGTTTAACCGAATCACGTTGCTAAGATACATTTTTCCATCCGCAACGCCAATTTTTTCTTTTGAACACGAATCTACCGAATCAACCGAAACAACGTTCGGCGGCCGCGTCCTGGGTCAAGTGGGTCAGGGGGACAGGTACCTGACCCACTTCGTGGGCAGGGTACCTGTCCGTGCACCACGATGCCCATATTAATATTCGGGATACTGCTCAAAGAATCAAATGAATCTAAGG
>CAVHGF010000090.1:0-4406 GCA_963635625.1 Treponemataceae bacterium
ATGCTGGAACCAGGAGTCCTTCTGCGCTCCGTGCCAATGCTTTACGCCCTCCGGAATATCGACCACATCACCTGCCTTCAGCGCAACAGCCGGTTTCCCCCACTCCTGATACCAACCGCGCCCGCTCACGCAAATGAGTATCTGACGCGCTCCGTGATGGATATGCCAATTATTCCTGCAACCGGGCTCGAATGTCACATTCGAAAGCGGCAGAGCACTCTTTACGTCCGGGTCCAGATTCACCGGAGCGATAGGATTCAGATATGAATTTCCGGTGAAATACTGAGCGTATCCGGTGTTAGGGTTTCCCCGCTTCCAATCACCAGCGGTCGCATCAGCAGCGCAGTCGCATTGGCTCAGACCATTATCACTGAGGAATTTGCACAGTTCGTCTATCTGCTCCTGCGTGTTTCCCATACGCACGGCCCCGGCCTTATGTGAGGCGAGTTGCGGAGCGACGCCCTCAAGTGCTGACAATGCTGCCACGGTTACTATCTCCCTGTCTGCGGGAGTGAGTTGGTCACCTGCGAATATGTCACCGAAAAGATGCGATTTCAAATAGAAGTCATTCTGAGGGCAGAAAGTATAGTCAAACGGTCTGCCGGAAAGCCGGGTCTGCACTTCGGTTCCCTTTTTCAGGGCCGCTTCGGCGTCATCCCAAACAGACGGACGCGTCCAAGGTTTTCCCTCCATCCAGGATTCATCACCGTTTACAATCACCTTGGACAGAACGCCAAGCGCGTTAAGAGAGCGAGGAAAGCCCGTGTAGGCATAAAGCTGCGAGAAGGCTTCCTTAAGCTCGTTGACTGTAACGCCCCCATCCAGTGCGGCACGCACGGCCGGTTCAAGCCTGACGAGGTCGCCTTGCGCTTCAAGAGCGGCACAGGTTGCAAGATGAAGTTGGCGCTCGGAAAGACTCCGGGCTGCGGAAATATTGATTGGCATAATGAATGACAGAATTATAAGAATTGCTATGTGTTTCATTGAACGCAGATTATATGGTTTTGCAAGTGCCCTTTACGATGCCCGGCGGTATTCCGAAGGTGTCACGCCGGTGTGCGTCTTGAAGAAGCGGACGAAGTGCTGAGGATATTCGAAACCAAGCTTCTGACTCAGTTGCGCGATGCTAAGCGTCTCGTCCGAAAGAAGTTTTTTGGCAGCGGACAGAATTCTGCCGTTGATGAAATCCCTGGCGGTGTGTCCGGTCTCGGTCTTGACCAGTTCACCGAAATATTTCGGAGAATAACAGCATTTGTCTGCAAAGTACGCCACTGTGGGAAGTCCTTCGTTTTCTGCGTTCTCCGCGAGATAAGTGTCCAGCAAGGATGAGAACTTTCTGACCACGGAATGATTAATTTCTTCCCGCGTAATGAACTGCCTGTCGTAAAAACGCAGACAATAGTTCAAAAGGAGTTCTATATTGCTGACTATAAGTTCCCTTGAATGCTTGTCTATGCTCCGGTGAAGCTCCTGCCCGATCATATTCAGGACACCGCGGAAAATTTCTATCTCACTGGTGGAAAGGTGAAGAGCTTCGTCTGACGTGTAGTCGAAAAACTCGTATCTGTCCATATTCCTGCCCAGAGGGGTGCGGGCGAGCAGGTCCGGATGGAACACCAGAGCTGTCCATTTCGGATATTTCACTTCGGGATTGGCCTCCACCCCGACGCTCTGCCCGGGCGCGAAACTGGTCACCGTCATCTCGTCGAAGTCATATTCAGTCAGCCCGTAGGTGATTTTGCAGCCTTTATTTTCCTTCAGGAAAAGAGCATAAAGTCCGTAGTGGTAGATTCCCTGAGTCAACTCGTGTTCACGGCCATAACGCACCACACTCACGAGCGGATTGAGCGTCTCGAAGCCGTAAAAGTCGTTGAACTCCTGCACCGTATTGAAATACAATTCCTTCATATATCGCTGGTTTCTGGCAAATTTAATGATTCCTGCCAATGATGCCAAGCACATCCTGAGCAATCTGCCCGGCGGTGAGCCTGTTCTCTTTCAGCAGTTCCTCCACTACGTAATGATCCTCGAACTGCTTGCGCTGCCCCCGCACCAGGACCTTGACATCGCTGTCGCCGTAGTACCTCGCGATCTTTTCTCCCCATCCGCCATCAATCTGTCCGTCTTCGAGCGTAACTATAAGCTGGTGGTCGGATTTCAGGGCTTCCAGTGTCGCCGTGTCGAGCGAAGTGATAATTCGCGGATTGATGAGCGTGGGCTCGACCCCACCCTCCTCAAGCATCTCACAAGCCTTCTCTGCCAATTGATAATAACTGCCAAGGCCAATTACGGCTACTCCGGCGCCCTTTCGGGTGATTTCGTATGACGCTATGGACCAATCAATTCCGTCCGTTTTTACTTCAGGTCTGGAAACCACACCGCCCACAGGCACACGGATAGCTACAGGATGCTCCCTGTAAGCGACGGCCCAGTCGAGCATAGCGAAATATTCCTCACGACAGGACGGTGCCAGATAGATGAGATTCGGGATATTCGCAAGCAAAGAAATGTCATAGAAACAGGTATGGGTCACATCATTCATACTTTCAATGCCGCCCCAGAACACAAGCATAAGGGCAGGGTTGTCGTTGATGCAGAGGTCTTGCGAAAGCTGGTCGTAGGTTCTCTGGATGAACGTGCTGTACACTCCCCAAACCGGTTTTCCTCCACGCTTGGCAATTCCAGATGCCAAAGCGACCGCCGTTTCTTCCGCAATTCCGACATCGACAAACTGCCGTCCCGCCTGTTCCCTGCGCTCTTTGGTAAATCCAAATACGGTAGGTGTACCGGAGGTAATGGCTACAAGCTGAGGGTGTGAAGGCATCTTATCGAGGAGGTATCGGGCGGTGAGGTCTCCGTAATCCTCGCCCTCGGACTTGAATTTCGCTTCCCCTGTCGCGATATCGAACGGAGCGCCGTAATGCCATTTCTCCTTATTTTCCTCGGCATAATTCAAACCCTTGCCTTTCAATGTATTGATATGCACTACTATGGGATGGTCAGTGCCTTTCACCCTCTCGAACGCATCGATAAGAGAAGATACGTCGTTACCTTCCCTCACATAGAGGTAGTCAAGGCCAAGCGCCCTGAAAAGATTGTTCCCGGCTTGCCCTTCAGTGTCCCTTAACAGTTGCAGATTCTCATACAGACCGCCGTGATTCTCCGCGATGGACATCTGGTTGTCATTGACTATGATTATGAGGTTGCTGCGGAGTTCCGAACCGGCAAAGTCCAGCCCCTCAAGAGCTTCGCCACCACTGAGTGACCCGTCTCCTATCACGGCTATGACATTCTCCCTGCCGCCTGCCAGATCGCGTCCCTTGGCAAGTCCGCAGGCAAGACTGACCGAAGTGGATGTATGTCCGATGACGAAATGGTCGTGTCCGCTCTCGGAGGGTTCGCTGTAGCCGGTCACATCATCGTAGTGCGCAGGGTCGGTGAAGGCCTGCTTCCTGCCGGTCAGAATCTTATGCGCATAGCTCTGATGGGATACGTCGAAGACTATCTTGTCCTCAGGCGAATCGAATACATAGTGCAGGGCGACTGTGGCCTCCACCATACCAAGGTTCGGGCCCACGTGACCGCCGTGAGCGCTCAGTTTTTCAACAAGATAATGCCTGACCTCATCGGCGAGGACGTTCAGTTGCCCGATGTTCAGTTTTTTGACATCCGCCGGGCCGTTGATTTTTTCAAGATACATATCGCGAAGAAAGTTACTTTTTTAAATACTCTTTTGCCCAGGCAGCTATTTCCTTTGATGACATACCGTTAAGCAGTTTCCCGGCTTCCCATTTCACTTCGGGGTATGCCTCTTTGAACACTCTTTCCGAGTTCCTTATGCCGCTGCCGCCTGAGGTCATAAACATTACGACCCGCTTGCCTTTCAGCTGATAGATGTCCATAAAGGTGTTGATGATGCGCGGCGCTCCGTTCCACCAGTTCGGGAATCCGAGGAAGATGAGATCGTATCCGTCGAGTGACTCTTTGCTCTTCTCAAAGTCCGGACGAGACTTCGGGTCGTCATTTTCACGACAGCAGCGTGAGGTCGGTTCCGTCCAATCAAGATCTGCCGCAGAATAGGCCTCGGCAGGCTTAATCTCAAAAAGATCCGCACCGGTAGCCCCTGCTATTCTTTCTGCGGCCGCTTTCGTAGTCCCTGTGGCGGAGAAATAGGCCACAAGCACCTTAGGTACCGCGTTTTGCCTGGAAGCATCAACTTCCGCAGAAGTTTTTTTGCCTCCGGCCATCAAGGTCGTGGCCGTAGCGGCTGATACTGCGATAATTGACATAATTCTTTTCATAATGTGATTTCCTTTGCATTTTCTACGGTGCAAAATTATGATCATTCCGTCAGAATCACAGTAGATGAATTACGGATAGAATTATACATATTTCGGCTTAAGTCA
>CAVHGF010000091.1:0-4249 GCA_963635625.1 Treponemataceae bacterium
GTCTGCTGCCTGTCCGCCGGGAGTTTTGAGTTCTGGCACGTATGGGGCTGGTTCGGCTACGCCGGGTAATATCCCCGCCATGCAGAATGAAAGCTGGCTTCTGTGCCCGATGTGCCGCAGCAAGACACGGCTCAGGATAAGGCCTGATACAGAGCTGCGCAACTTCCAGCTGTTCTGCCCAAAGTGCCGGCGCGAGGCCTTGGTCAATGTAACACAACTGAATATAACAGTCATCAAAGAGCCGGACGTGCAAACGCAGAGCCGATGACCCATGAGATCAGTCTCGGGGGTCATCGGCTCTGTTTTTTATTATGGAGTATACTATGAAGAGAATAATTAACGAAAATACCGATTTGCTCGAAGCCCTGAGGGGTTCCGCCTATTCCCTGCATAAAGACGATTTGGAGAAAGGCGCAAGGCTCATGGCCGCGGCATTTCACGATGACCCGTCGATAAGATACCTGCTCGGCGGTCAGACGCTCGGCAGCCACGACTGGAGATATTTCCTGTGTGTGCTGAAAGCCATATACGGCAAGTGCGTCATGCTGTCAGACAACAAGGCGCTGCGCAGTCTGCTGATACTTTTCCCGCCGAAGCTCAAGAGCGTACCGACCATCGGCTTCATGGCAAACGGCGGGGTAGGACTCTGCAGCTTCTTCGGCCTGCCGCTGTTCCGCCGGTCCATGATCTATGAAAATAACTGCCAGCGGATAAAGGGCAGGCTCTCGACACCGGACACGTGGTATTGTATGTGCCTTGTTGTCACACCGGAAGAACAGGGGCGCGGCATCGGCTCCGGTCTTATAAAGCCGGTGCTCGAAATACTTGACAAATACAGTGCCCCGGCGTACCTCGAAACACACAAGGAGCGCAACATGCAGATATACCGGCACCTCGGCTTTTACCTTGCCGACATCTCGACGATCCCGGGAACCGGCATAAAGCAGTATGCCATGCTGCGCAAAGGCTAAGGCTCACAGACTGGTATAGTTGAAGTTTTCGGCGGCTTAGATGCACACATAATAAAATTTTTTTGCCGCGCCGTGATGCGATAAACTGTTCACTTGAATCCGCGCGCAAAATGTGCGATAATACCGGAGCATTAAATACGCGGATGATTCCGCGATCGACATACCACGGAGGAACTATGAACAAGAAGGAAGTCGGCGAGATACGCCGCAGATTCAAGCTTGAACACAATAATATAAGTCATATATATGGGTGTTATGTAAACTCGACTAAAGAGATCGTGTCATACATAGATGAATCGGTCGCGATGTTGACGCAGGAGGAGACAGAGAAGTATCTGTCCCTGCTGCGCAAGTCGCTCTCCGGTACGCTCGGGCGCAACCTCATGTCCCTGTCCTTTGCGACAAAGCAGGTCATGGACAGCGATGAGGTGCGTCTGCTCTCAGCACTCAGAAAGTCAGAGCTCTCGGACGCCGCGCTGCGCGATGAGTTCTATAAGTGCATCATCGACGCCGTCACTCCCGACGAGAGCGGCTATGTAATACTGCTGGCCTTTGATATCTACGACGTGCCGCACTACGGCAAGGATGGCAGCCTCGACGACAATGACCGCGACGTGTTCAAATACATGGTCTGCTGCCTGTGCCCGGTCAAGACCGGCAAGGCGCAGTTCGGCTACTCCCCGGACGACAAGCGCTTTCAGAACTTCCCGGGCGGGCAGCTCGTCGCCGCGCCGGAGCTCGGCTTCATGTACCCGAGCTTTGACGAGCGCAGCGCGAATATCTATAACGCGCTGTTTTACTCCCGCAATGTGAACGAAGATCATCAGGACTTCATTGACGCGGTGTTCAAGACGCAGGTTCCGATGCCCGCAGGCGCGCAGCAGGAGACCTTCATCGACGTCATGACCGGTACGCTTGATAAGGAGTGCAGCCTCTCGCTGATGCAGGGGGTACACGCAGAGCTTATGGAACGCATCAGCGTCCACAAGGAGAGCCGCGACCCGGAGCCGCTGACGATAAGCCCCGAGGATATGGCGGAGATACTCGAAAACAACGGCGTCAGCGCGGAGCAGGCCGAGGCCTTTGAAGAGAAGTGCCGCGAGGAGTTCGGCGAGGACGCAGAACTCAGCCCCGCAAACATCATCGACAGCCGCCACTTCAAGCTTGAGACGCCAGAGGTCAAGATAAGCGTCGACCCGCAGCACGTCCACCTTGTCGAGACGCGCGTGATCGACGGGCGCAGGTATATCCTCATCCCCGCCGACAACGGCGTGGAGCTCAACGGCATGAGCGTCAGTATAGATTAATGCTGCATTAGTTTACATAATTTAATTTACGTAACAAAACAGGCTCTGTGTCAATAGTTGGGGTAGAGCGAAACGAAAAAATAGCAGTAGAGGCGTGGGCGGCGTGGTGCCCACGCCTTTGCTGCATAATAAAATAGCCGCATGAGATTTTAGAGTTTTTGTAAGAAAAAAGAGAAAAAGTAAAAAACAGGCAGTATCGTTCCTTGAGGCGGCAGTATACTGCTCCTAATCTGAAAGCATCTTGAATAGAAAGAGAGCGAAAAAGATGTTTTCAAAAAATCTATCCCTGTCTATCCTTCAGCTGTGCAGCAGCCGTGTTCTCAGCTACGAGAAAGCCGCAGAGCTCTGCGGCCTCAGCCCGAGATACTTCGGCAGCGTTGCCAGAGGACAGACCAACGCATCGATCATTACCCTTGAGAAGCTGTGTGTCGGCCTTGAGCTCACACCGAACGAGCTGCTGAGGGTCCCGCCGCTGTCGGAACCCAGGCTACCCATGTCTGTTGTAGAGAGCCGCTTTATCTGTGGACTTGGCTGCTATCCCGTATGCCCGTACTGCAAACTGACGCTTGACCGGGAATACCAGCACTTTTGTGACCGCTGCGGTCAGGAGCTGGATTGGAAGGATTATTCAAACGCGATCATTATCTTTCCCAGCCGGTCATGAAGCGCAGTGGAGGATCCTGTTCCTAAATGTGGGGAAGCTTCTGACGCCGAAGCAGACACGCTTGAGTACTTTGGTCTTGTTGTTGCAGCCCTCGGTGAAGCCGTTGGAATACGGGACATCGAAGCTGTTGAGGATATACTCGGCCCAGTTGCGCACAGCGGTGATGCAGGCTTCAAATTCGGTGATGCGGCTATTTTCCGCATGGAACAGCCATAAGGCTAATCTCTCTTTTGCTGTTGCCGAATCCGGTGAGTGCATAAACTCCAGGAAGTCGTTCTTCAGATCATAAGCTATTTCAAGACGTGCAGATAGGCCGAGGATGATCCGCAGCTGTTCCCGTTCCTCATCCTTCAGCTTTTCCTTGCTCTTGCACAGCAATCTCTTTGAATGCTTGCAGAACTTTCTCCATGCGGACGAGAGAGCTTGCTGCTCTGTCTTTCGCACGTTCTCAAGCGCCCATATGGCCTGACGGGCTACATGGTACCGGTCGATCACTATTTTTGCGTTCGGGAAGCATATTTCAGCGGTCTCTTTGAAGTAACGGTTCATGTCGATCACTACATACTTCACGTCTTTTCTGTTCTCAAATGCAAGGAAATACTTGATCAGATCGCCCTTTTTGCGGTTGGGAAGTATGTCCGCTATCTTCCTGTTTTTCGCGTCGGTCAGGATAGTCTGGTACTTTTCTCCGCCCGCGTTGCCCTTAAACTCATCTATGGACAGTACCTCCGGAAGCTCCTTACAGGAGTAGTTCACGAGCTTGAAATACCTCAGCGCGGTTTGTGCCGAGATATTATGCTTGCTGCCGATCTCCTTTGCCGAGCGCAGGTCTTTGAAGTCGCAGATCACCTTTGCGGCGAGGCGGTTCGTCACTCTGTGGAACCGGGGTAGAAAGCTGTTTTTCTCATAGAACCGCTTCCCGCAGGCACCGCAGACGTACCTACGTTTTCTCAGGTACAGATATGTATGCGCTCCGTGCATGTCCAGATCCTTGACTCGCTGGATTCGGTAGTCGTGAATGCGCTCTGTCTCGCCCTGGCAGCGCGGGCAGATGTGCTTCCTCCGGGGCAGTTCGAGCTCTATGCAGCAGCCGGTTTCATTTTCATAAACATTTTTTACGATAACGTCTTCCAATCCGAGCAGTTTTGAGGTATTATCTTTCATAGAGCATACAGCGTCCTTTCTTGTGGTGTCTAGCAGCTTCATTTTAAAGGATTTTTCTGTTATGCTCTACTCTTATTTTTTCAACATGCTAAAAGTTGGAGTACCCGGAGCTACCTAGGTACCCCAACTTTTAGTTTACAACC
>CAVHGF010000092.1:0-4085 GCA_963635625.1 Treponemataceae bacterium
AGTCGTCGGTGATGTCGCTGACGGTGATCTTGTGCAGCGGCTTTTCCAGCAGCAGCTTTTTCAGTGACGCCTCCAGCGCCCGCTTGGTGACTTGTGACATGGGGGACCTCCTTTGCCAGCGTATTCCCTATTATAAGATGTCGGCTGTATCTTTGCAAGTCGGCAGCTTCGGCTTGCAATTCATGCTTGATTCTTGTAAAATACTCACGGTACAAATTGACGTTTTTACACAGGAGCGTTTTATGGCAGAGTCAAATAAAAAACCACGCGCAGAGCGCACGAAGAACAATCGGGAACTGATCCTCGAAAAATCCGTGGAGTTATTCCGAGATAAAGGCTATGAGCAGACAACAATGGCCGATATATCCAGAGCCACCGGACTGACCAACGGCTCCATTTATCATCTGTTTGACAGTAAGCAAAGCATTCTGGAATCGATTTTCAACCGATTCTTCGGCAAGGAACTGGGCCTGAATGATGACATTGCGGAGAAGGTAAAGGAGCCGCTGCGACACATCCGCCAATTTATTATGGACTACCAGCAGCTCTGGGTCGATGCCGGCTGGTATCTTCCTCTCAGCACCTATCAGATCTGGGAGCAGGCGCTGTTGCTGGAAAGCGGAAAGCTTCGTCATATTGATGATATCCCGACCGTGTCAAAGACGGAATTGACCAGATTTATCGTTGCGGCACAGACGGAAGGAACGATCCGCAAAGATTATGACGCAGAGATTTTGGCCAAAAGCGTATTCATCTATGGACGAGGAATGCTGTACCAGTGGAGCCAATCCCGCGGCGGATTTGATTTGATCGCGTATTCTGAGCCGTATTGGGATATCTTTCTTCCGGGACTTCTTCCAAATGCAGGCTGAATGATTGCTCATCTGCTTATTATTAGCGTAAAACCATGAGGGGGCTGTGCAGCAGTCCCCTCATGGTTTTGTTATAAAACGTCCTTGTAAAAGTTACTTGGTATACGGTGCGTCGGGGACTTCCTCGACACCGACGCTCTTGAGATATTCATTCATGCCGCCGGGGCAACCCTGAGCAAGGAAGGCTAAATACTTCTTGGTGAGCTCGTAATCCTTGAACATGTATTGCTTGGAGATCTCGCAGCCCTTGTAGAAGCCGCCCAGAACCTTCTCAACGGCATCTTCATATTTCTGGAGATATGCCTCGGAGAAGTCATTGTCCCGTTTGGCTTCGGCTGCGATCTGAGCAGCACCCTTACCGCTCAGCATGGCTGCACCTGCGCCGCCGCCCCAGCACTGTTCGATCATGTTACCGGAGTCGCCGACTGCGATGACTCCGCCTGCATGGATAGGTCTGCGCTTGCCGGTAGGCAGTCTCCAGCCCTTCAGTTCACCGACCAGAACAGCCTCACCAAGACGCTCCTGACCATAGGGGCAGGTGTCTCTCCACCAGTACAGGATCTCTTCGGTGGTCATGCCCATGTCTTTCAGATTGGCCTCCGTGATGAAAACGCCCACGTTGCAGCGATGGGTACCATTTTCGCAGCGCCCCTCCGGGAACAGCCAGATGTAGCTGCCATCACGGAATTCCTTCGGATAGTGGAATTCCTCCTCGTCCTTTTCGCTGATACCACGGACATTGTCGAAGTATCCGCGCAGGCCATAGAATACATAGTCGGGATCCTCTTCGTAGAAGCCCGCCTGTCTGGCCAGCATGGAATGAGAACCGCTGGCAAGGATCACGAGGTTGGCCTCAAGATCCAGCAATTTCCCATTGTACAGACCGCGCACACCATAGACCTGATCGCGGCGTTTCAGCAGTTCCAGCGCTTCAAAACCCTCCATGTAATCAACGCCGGACGCAACAGCCGCCTTGTTGACGATGTTGTCATAAATAAAGCGCGGGCAGCTATAATGCTCCGTACCGAACAGCTCATCCGGCATAAAGACGTGGTTGTTATCGCCGTCAACATAGCCGACGCCATGGTTGACAAACGCCACAGACTTGATCTCGTCCAGAATTCCCATCTCCTCCAGAATGGGCATCATGGGAGCCTGCAGACCATCGCCGCAGACCTTATCGCGGGGGAAGTGTTCTTTCTCGACCAGAAGTGTGTTCAGACCAGCCTTCTGACAGTAGTATGCGCAAGTTGCGCCGCCGATACCGGCGCCAACGATCAAAACATCATGTTTCTTCATTTTGTCCACCTCCTGCTTTTTCGATCAAAGGCTTTCGGGCGCAGCGGTCATGGTAATGACGTCGCCCTTGGGACAGACCTTGCTGCACACACCGCAGCCGATGCACTTGCTGGTATCGACCACGCGATAACCGCATTGCAGACAACGATAGGTCTCCAACAGTGCGCCATCGGCATCAAAGCCCTTTTCGATGACCTCAAATGTCGTGGGATCTCCCGCTTTCTCCATACCGGGGAAATCGTCCTTTCTCCGAACGGCGGGGTAGACCCTGTACATCGGGTCACCTGCTGTCACCTGACGATCCACTTCGTATTCTCTGACTTCGCGGCCACGGAGTTCACGGTCGATCTGAATAGCCGCTGCGCGACCAGAGGCCAGTGCGTCAGTCACATTTGTGCTGCGCCCCGCAGCAACATCACCGGCCAGAACATCAGCACCCGCCTGATACTGGGACTCCGTCTGAGAGCCGGTGGCAACGATCACAAAATCAGCGGGGATCGTGATCTCATCACCCACACGGTCAAAGGTGAAGGTCTTGGTGTCCAGATTTTCAATGGCGGTATAGGTCACGCCGGTCAGTCTATGAGGCAGCGCACCGCGGTATTCCTCATAGCGGACAGTGGCAGCGCCTTCGATCCGCTGGATGCCTTCCTCCTCAGCTTCCTTCAGATCCCACACAGGAGCGGGAACGGCATCGCCGCTTTCAAGGCAGAGCATGGTAACAGAGCTGGCCCCCAGCCGTGTCGCGGTTCTGGCACAGTCCACCGCCACACTGCCGCCGCCGATCACGACAACATTACCGTACATTTTGACAGACTTACCGGCATTTACATCCTGCATGAAATTCAGCGCCAGCAGTACATTCTTGGAGCGCCAGTTTTCAACACGGGGGTTCTTGGAAACGGGAACACCGGTTGCCAGAACGATTTTATCAAACTTATCCTTCAACTCTTCGGGACGAACCTTTGCGCCAAGCGCGAAGGTGATCCCTGCGTCCTCAAGGCGTTTGATCTCCTTGCGGACGACGTTCTTATCGATGCGGAAATCAGGGATCCCGCGCAGAAGCATACCGCCAGCCTCGGCAGCCTGATCAAACACAGTAACACGGTAGCCCTTCTGAGACAGCGTGTGGGCGGCGGAAAGACCGGCAGGACCGGCGCCGATCACGGCGATCTCTTCCTGATACTTGACCGGATATGGAATTACCGGTTCATCAAGGAACGCTTCGCCAAGGTAACGCTTCAGTCCACGGATGTTCATAGGCGCATCCACCAGCTTGCCGCGCTTGCAGGTATCTTCACAGGGATGGGTGCAGATGTAGCCGCAGACTGCGGGAAGCGGATTCTTCTGCCAGATGATCTGGTATGCCTCCCGAACTTTTCCTGCTTTGAGCAGTCCGATGTATCCCTGAGGGCTGATGCCCAAGGGACATGCCAGTGTGCAGGCTTCTTTCTGCATATCCTGCATCTCATTGACATTGAGCGCCTTCATTTCTGTGCAGTCCGGACACAGATGACAGACGGTTTTCTGCCGCTCGGAAATTGCGTGTACAGGACAGTACTCCTCGCATGTCCCGCAGTTGACGCAGCGGTACCCGTCAATGTTGGCAACCGACAGCCGTTCTTGTTTGATAGTCACTTCACTCACCTATAGTTCCTCCTCACTAATTATTAGATTACAATACTAGAATTATAATCTAACGATTATGATAACGCTTGCCAGGTGGATTGTCAATACTTTTGTGCATATTGGCAAAAATGTGACATCGAAGGATAATGCCGCGCTGCTATATCGACGAGCGGAAGATGTTCTCGCAAAATCCTGAAACGGCTCGTGCAAATCGGCCTATAAAATACGAAGTAGTTTCGTTTCAGTTTAGAAAACAGCAGTAGACTACGGACGCGGACGGTAAAA
>CAVHGF010000093.1:0-4055 GCA_963635625.1 Treponemataceae bacterium
TCCGGAGGGCGTAAAGCATTGGCACGGAGCGCAGAAGGACTCCTGGTTCCAGCATATCGCCACCCACGTGGAAGTCGAGAACTCCTGCCCTGGGTCAGAACCCAACGAATGGCTGGAACCCGTCAGTGACGAAGAGTACGACAGGTTGTAGAGGTTCCGCAGAGCCCCTGTAATCCCACGATATCCGCCTTCTTTTGCCCTTTCGGTCTGCGTTATCGGCGGAAATGCATTATATTTGCGCGTGAAAAAATGAGACGGACTATGTGGATTGTCTTTGCTATTCTGTCGGCTGTATTTGCAGCCTTGACTTCCATTCTTGCCAAATTGGGAATAGGAGGGGTTGACTCGACGCTCGCCACGGCCATCAGAACGGTCGTAGTCGTGCTTATGTCCTGGATGATGGTGTTTCTGACCGATGCGCAGGGCGGGATAAGTTCCATCAGTCCAAAAAGTTGGGTTTTTCTGATCCTTTCGGGCCTTGCGACCGGCGCGTCCTGGCTCTGCTTCTACAAGGCTCTCCAGATGGGGGAGGTCACCAAGGTTGTGGCCATAGACAAGTTGAGCATAGTATTCACACTGATACTCGCATTGATTTTCCTCGGGGAGAAGTTCACCCTGAAATCACTTCTGGGCTGTCTGATGATTGCCGGCGGGACGCTGCTGATGGTTCTGTAGAGTTCGATTCATGGCTCTTAAAAGTCATATCTTGTCTATAGGAATCCTGCGTTCGCCCTTGATTCTGCGGAACTCGGTGGGGGAGAACCCTGTTATGCTTCGGAACTGGGAACTGAGATGGGCCACGCTCGAGTAGTCCATAAGATAGGCGATTTCGGTAAGAGACAGCTCTCCATAAACCAGCAGTTCTTTCACCCGTTCCACTCTCTGGGCGATGTAATATTGCGCTATCGTGACATTCTCCAGATCTGAAAAGATGCCGCTCAGATACTTGTAGTCGCAATTCAACTTTTCGGACAGGTAATCCGACAGGTTCATCTTGCGGTAATCGCCGTCTGCGGATTCGGACAGGCTGTCCTGATGGACAAGCTTTATTATCTCCTGTTTTATCTGTTCTGCCAACAGTTTCTTTTTATCATCAATGAATTCGAATCCGAGAGGTTCAAGCACTTCCTTCGCCTTGTTCACTTCATCATCTGAAAGAACCCTTTCGAACTCAGCTTCGCCAAGCCTCACGCAGACAGGGCCAAGCCCCGCTTTCTCCAGTTGTTCGCGTACCGCCATTATGCAGCGGTCGCACACCATATGTTTGATATACAGAATCATAAGCTTTGCGAGTAATATAATTTGTTATTGTTCAGCACTGTGCGGCACCTGCAAAACAATAAGTTTCGCGCCGACCCTTCTAATAATTGATATTGATGAAAGTATCTTCGTCGTATATTTCTGAGAGGAAGGTCCTGTCAGAGTCGTCGAGCCTTTCGAACGCCTGTTGAACGCTCGCGAAAGAGTCTGCCGCGGTCGAATATTTATGCCAGGCGAATATCACGACTAAGGCCAATGACGCCGCGACGGCAAGCGTCATACTGAATGTGCGCAGCCTGCCGGAGAGTCTTCTCGTGCATCCGGTGGCCGAAAGTACGTTGCTCTCGATGTCGTCAAACACCCCGTCCGGGGCCTTGTAAGGCATCCGTTTGCCGATGCCCGGTATATTGAACTTTTTATCCATCGTGTTCTTTTAAATAATTTGAGACCTTCACTTTTGCATTATGCCAATTGGCCTTCACCCCATCCGGGGTCGTATCCGTAATCTCTGCTATTTCACTGAAACTCAATTCGTTGTAATAACGGAGGTTGAATGTCAGCATCTGTTTTCGCGGGAGCGAAAGGATAGCTTTCTGGAGCGTGACCGCCGCGATGTCCGTGTAGTCTATGTATTCGTCGGCAAGCATCGACAGGGCCTCGGGGCAGTTTTCTATATCCACCGCAGGGTGGCGTTTTTCGATGATGCGCAGCGCCTCGTTGGTCGCTATCCGGTAAAGCCACGCTGAAAACGAACGGCCGGGGTCGTACTTGTCCAACGAGCGGAAGACCCTGATGAATGTCTCCTGCGTGGCGTCCTGCGCATCCTCGCTGTTCACCGTGATCCTCCTTATATGCCAATAGACAGGTTCCTTGTACTCTTTCAGAAGCACGCGGAAGCCCGTCTGGAGGTCCCATTTGAGCAGTCTCACTATATTCTTTTCATTCATCCGTATCCCTCACGCCGAATTCATAAGATAGACATTCTTTTTATATCCGCCAATCGCATCATCCCGTGTCTACCATCTCACTACATATACCCGTCAGAACGCCCGAAGTGAAATTCTCCATCTATCCTTTCAGATAATAGTTATGGCGAAGCCAGTATTCAAGGATAGGATCTTGAAAGGATATTTTTCCTGCAGTGCTATCGAGGATATCTTTATGAATCAGCGTCTTTAATGATCGGTAAGCTGCGGTGGCACTACTGATGTGATATTTGTGCATCGTCTCGGCATTTGTTATTGAGCTTTCTCCGGCAATCAAGGCGTGAAGATAACAGGTCTGCTGAAAGGTGAGTGTCTCCATAAGATTGGTAAACAGCAGGCTGAGTTGCTCCACGAGAGATTGGTGCGCCGTGATGACAGTCTCAGTCTCGCATTGTTCCGAAGTGCGGAGCCAGGAAAGCTGCGAGAGCTGCTGTACATAGAACGGATGATTGTCGACAAGGGAGACTATTTTTCTGCAGGCATCCTCTGTAATGTTTTTCCCTGTGGCGGAAAAACGCCCGATTATGAACGGAATGAAATGTTCCGTGTCTATCTTGTCGAGGAAAAAGATATCTCCGAATTTGTAGAATGGCATAGATGGATTAGTAAAGACATCCATCATCATATGGCGTTTGCTTCCATAAAGGCAATAACTTACCTTTCTGTGCCGTTGCCAATGAGCACGAAGTCTTCTTTGAAAGAACAAAGGGTCTTCAAACTCCGCAATGTTCTGGAATTCATCAATGCAGACAACGATTTTCAAGCCTTTTGATTCAGCAATGTGCTCAGCCAGGTCAAGAATCTCATCTGGATTGCTTCTCATCTCCTCCCAATCAAAATCGATTGAAATTTCGTTCCCGGGGCCGGCTCCGACGGAAATTTTCGGCACAAGACGTGAAAAGAACTTTTTGGCGTCCTCGATGGCCTCCTCCCATTGGGTCGCCGTTGCGCGGATGAGATTGCCAGCCAGAGATGTGTAGAACTGTTCCTCTGTCTTGATATTGAAAAGGTCTATTGTACAGACTCTTATGTTTTTATCTGACTGAGTCGTGATGTTTGCGGCTCTATGGACAAGTGAACTTTTTCCCCAACGTCTTGGAGAGATGATGACGGTGTTGATGAGGGACATAAAATTGTTTACAAGGTGTTCAGTTTCCTTTTCTCTGTCGGTGAAGTTCTCATCAACTGCAATTCTTCCAAAAATGAAAGGTGTTTCCATAAGCGTGCATTTTATTTGAATGCAAATGTAATTACAAAAAATGTAATTACAAAAAATGTATGGTGTAACCGAGGCGTATGAACGCGCAATGGTATCTGCCAATCAGGGCCAGCATCCCATTATATATGCCCGTCAGAACGCACGAAGTGAATTTTTTGTAAAAATTTATAGTCTCGTGGATTTAAACACGGATAGGGTCATCGCTTGATGCCACCTCAACTTTGTCGCATCCCGCGTGGGTGCGTGGATTGTTGTTTTCGAAAACCGGAGGATCGCCAATCGCCCTCTGAAGGGCCTGCAAGGCCGATCGTTGATCTTATGCCCCCTTCGAAAAATGACCTGAAGAGCGCCAATGTGTCCTGCACCGCGTTCTGTGGCACATCTGTGATCTTCTGTTTTTCGGAAGCCAACTTATGGTCGGCAAACAGAATGTCTCCCGGTCCCCACGCATATTGCCAAGGTGCTAACGGATATCCTGCCACAATACTGTTACGATACACATAGATAATCTTGTTTTTCAATTCCCCTTCCGTGGCAATCTCATCAATTGAGACATCTAATCCTTTGGCGGCAAATCCTTTTCTTCCGGT
>CAVHGF010000094.1:0-4009 GCA_963635625.1 Treponemataceae bacterium
TCCGCCACGGCTCCTATGCAGAATTGTAAAAAGTAAAAAAATATTCGTTGTTGTGGATTCATTGATGTAATTTTGTAGCCGTGAAAGAAAGTATCTTACGAGCATTGGGCAATATCATCCCTGCGCTCATCCTTATAATCCTTACTCCCATATCGGTAGCCTTCACGCCATTCTACTGGCTCTACAAGACTATCCGAAGATTCTTTCTGCGATAAACCGTGCAGGAAACAGCACCCCTGCCATCACGTATCGTTTGCGGGTATGCGGCTCCTTCCACATACGGTACACAAAGCGCAGGTTCGTCCTATCCACCCATGCCGGGTAATAGTCAATCTCGTTCTTTGAGGTCTGATGGATGAAGCCGCCGCAGGTGAAGCCGACACCTTGGAAGCCGGCCTCCTTCACCTTCAGCAGAAACCTCTCCTGCATCAGTGCACCCATGCCCACAATAAGGAAGTCGGGCTTCACCTCACAGATGTGTCTGGCCTCTCTGGATATATCCTCCTCAGAGGCAAAGTAACCATTGCGGTACCCGGCAAACGTCACCTTCGGGTAACGCTCTCGGAAAATCTCCACCGCCTTCTCCACCTGCTCCTGCTTCGAAGCCACTATATATACGGTCTTGCCGTACCCTTCGGCATAGGCAAACAACTCGGGAGCCATCGAGGTCATATCAAAGCTACGCCGAGTAACCTGCTTGCCGTACACCATCTTGATGGCCTTCACCAGCAGTCCGCCGTCGGCAAAGATGCCGTCCATCTTACCAAACAGCTCCTTATGGTCAAGGGCTGTAAGGTAAGATACTGGATTGAGGTAGGTATATACCTTACCTTTACGCTCAAATATTTGCTCAACCGAGTATTGTTCGGTCAAGCAAATACTTTGGACTAAATTTGATTTCATCTTCATTCTACTCTCGTTGTTTCTGTATGTAGTCATCATCGAAAGCCGCCTCAATCAATCGCTGTTTCACCTCCTTGAAATCTGTCTCATCAAAGATAAATTCACGTAGGGCAGAGACGATTCTCACATAGGTACTGAGGCTATAATCACCTACACCTTTTTGACGTTAATCACTCGTTGGTTCTGGACTTTGCATTCGCCCAAGAACTCACTCACCCCAATCTCATAAGCAGCCATGACTTCTGCCAAGATTGCTCCAAATCGGCTGTTATCAGCTTTAAATTGGTTCTTAAACATAAAACGATTTCTAACAAATTTAAATTAATGTAAAATTATATGCTTTTATTTCCCATATATGGGAAACACGTTTCGTTTTAAAATTCCTATCTTCGCTACCAGAATCATAACAACTAACAAATGAATTATTATGAACGTAAGTATTTTCAAAGACATGACCAGCAAGCTTCCCTTGCCTGGTATTCTCGAAGGAGTTGCCAATCTCATCCGAACAGATGAGAGGTTGGCTGTCTTCACTCAGTCGTATCGCCAGACAGGCTGCAAGACTTTCAAGAACGAGAGCCAACTGTTTAGTGTGGCTTGCCTCTTCGAGGGAGGCAAAGGCAGAAGCAACGTGAGACAACTCACAGGTATGTCGCTCGTCGACTTCGACCATGTTTTTCCCACTGATTCCACGGATAACACGGATTATTCCAAAACTCTTCAAGAATTGAAGGCGAAGATTATTACTGACCCTCACACGCTGATGTGTTATATTACGATGAGTGGCAATGGTCTCCGCATTATCTTCATGTACGACATTGCCCCAAAGTTTTCTGGTATTCCCAAGAACGAGGATGAGGTGAAGAAATTTGAGGCATACTATCAGCAAGCATTCTATGCTGGCAATGCCTATTACGAGAAGCTTCTCGGTCTGAAAGCTGATATGCAATGCAAGAACTTGACAAGATTGAGCGGACTTGCCCACGACCCCGAAGTGTTCCTTAGAGCCGAGAGCGAGGTTGTGCCTTTCACTGCCGAAGAAATCACGACTGCCGCCGCTGCCTACGCCAAGCAGAGCAAGGAAGACAAGCAGATGCAGTGCATACAGACGTACTTCGACACTCTCATTGCACCCCAACTGGCAAAGGATAATATCGTGTTTCAAAGTGGAAGTCATAACGAATATGTCATGCGTGTCGGCTACCGTCTCGCCGAACGCCGTTTCTCCAAGAAAGTTGCACTCAAATGGGCACTCAGACAGTTCGGAAAGGAATATCCCGATACCGAGCAAGTCATCACGTCGTGCTTTAACGCCCTCTCCAACTCCCCCAAGGGGGAGGGGCGCGACACGAAAACTGCATCGGTCGAAGAAATCAAGGCCTTCCTCGACGGACACGTGAAACTCCGATTGAACGAGATAACCTCCCGCGTGGAATTCTTGTCTCCCACGGAAGAATATATTAAGTCTCCCACGGATTTCACGGATCTCACAGATAATGACTCTCTTTCATCCTCGGACAGATCACCTGCTGAAGCAAATGAACTATCCGTGAGTTCCGTGAGATCCGTGGGCCAAGAAAATTCCGTATGGCAGCCTGTCAACGACCGTAAGGTCAATTCTCTGTGGGCAGAGATGTCGCAAGTGACGAGAGTCAATAAGCAAGATATGTACAGTATCATAGAATCAGACTACGTTCCTATATTCAATCCTTTTTCCGAGTATCTAAGCACACTTCAATCCGTGAGATCCGTGGAATTGAAAATCGCCGGCCGAAGGGAAAGGCAATCCGTGTGCCAAAACAATATCTCCGTGTGTCAAGAAAGAGATTATATCCGTGAGCTTGCGAATACCGTCCGTGTGAAAGGCGGTGAGGCAGAGCAAGATTTGTGGTACAAATATCTCAAGAAATGGCTCGTCGGCATGGTGGCAAGCTGGCTCTCCGACGATGTGGTAAACAACGTCATCCTCGTGCTCATTGGTGAGCAGGGAGCCTACAAGACCACATGGTTCAACTATCTCTTGCCCCCGGAGTTGAAGCAATATTTCTACACCAAGACCAACGCCAACCGTATGTCCAAAGACGACCTCCTGACCTTGGCGCAATACGCCCTCGTCTGCTGCGAAGAGCTTGACACCATGCGACCTGCCGAACTCAACCAGTTGAAAGCTGCCGTCACCATGCCCTCCATCGACGAGCGAGCGGCATACGCCCACTATCATGAGCACCGCAAACATATAGCATCCTTCTGTGGAACAGGCAACAACACCCAGTTCTTGTCTGACCCCACAGGCAACCGCCGTTGGCTTCCCTTCGAGGTGGAGAGTATCATCAGCCCTCGTGACCATCCCTTCAACTACAATGGCATCTACAGCCAAGCCCTTTCCCTCTACAAGAGCGGCTTCCAGTATTGGTTTACGAAAGAAGAGATACAGGAACTGAACCGTCATAACCGTCAGTTTGAGACACCCCATCTTGAACGGGAGTTGGTGGCTTTGTACTTTCGTACTCCCAATGAGGGCGAGAATGGTGTCTTCATGACCTCTGCGAGAGCCATACAGCTCATAGGCACAGGCATCAGTCAGAAGCTGAACCCGACGAGGGTAGGTCTTGCTTTCAACGAGCTTGGTTTCCAGCGAGTTCGCTATCACGGCATCCGTGGCTATCTCGTCATCCAGCGCACGGCGGAAGAGATACAAGCTTACCAAAGGGGCATCATCCTCGGTGCTGACACCGAAGCCGACGACCTGCCGTTCTGATGTGGCAACCTGGCAACCTGGCAACCCTTTTCCGTAAACCCTTACGCGCAGGCAGGAAAGAAGATAATTCAATTTATAACTTAAAGTATAGTAATAGTAATGATAGAAACTGCTTGTCCAGTTGCCCAGTTGCCACTCGTAAGTGCCATAGATAGCCATCGCAAACAGCCTATTTACGTCCCACAAATAGCCCATATAGACATGCCAAGTGGCTTGTTTCCACAACAGTGAAATCCGTGTCGTCTGTGCAATCTGTGGGAGAATATTCATCATCAAACGAAATCATTATGAAAATCCGTAGTTACAGCAAACAGGAGCTTGCCATGCTCTACTTCCCCGACAGCGACC
>CAVHGF010000095.1:0-3889 GCA_963635625.1 Treponemataceae bacterium
CTGACCCGCTACTGCGTGTTCACGGCGGAGAACCTGCTGCTGGTGATGCGGCCCTATCAGATCGCCGCCACAGAGCGGATACTCAACCGCATCGAGGTGTCCTCCAACTACAAAAAGGGCGGCACTGTCGAGGCGGGCGGATACATTTGGCACACCACCGGCAGCGGCAAGACGCTGACCTCCTTCAAAACGGCGCAGCTGGCCTCCCGCCTGCCCGACATCGACAAGGTGCTGTTCGTGGTGGACAGAAAAGATTTGGACTACCAAACCATGAAGGAGTACGACCGCTTCGAGAAGGGCGCGGCCAACAGCAACACCAACACCGCTGTTCTCCAGCGGCAGATGGGTGATCCGGATGTACATATCATCATCACCACCATCCAGAAGCTGGACATTTTCGTGCGGAAGAATAAGGCCCACCCCATTTTCCGCCAGCATATTGTCATCATTTTTGACGAGTGCCACCGCAGCCAGTTCGGTGATATGCACCGCGCCATCACAAAGGCATTCAAGAATTACCACCTTTTCGGCTTCACCGGCACACCCATTTTTGCCGTCAATGCATCTTCCGGCAGTGCGCCCGATATGCGTACCACGCCCCAGACCTTTGGTGATAAGCTCCACACCTACACCATCGTGGACGCCATCAACGACGGCAATGTGCTGCCCTTCCGCATCGACTATGTGAATACGGTCAAGGCAAAAGAAGATGTCCAGGACGCACAGGTGCGGGCTATCGACATCGAAAAAGCCATGGGCGCACCGGAGCGCATCAGGGAGATCGTCAGCTACACGCTGGAGCATTTTGACCAAAAAACGAAGCGCAACAGCTTCTATACCCTCAAGGGACAGCGCGCGGCGGGGTTCAATTCTATTTTTGCTGTCAGCTCTATCCCCATGGCCATGAAATACTACACGGAGTTCAAGCGTCAGTTGGCCGAGCAGAGCCGTGATTTGACCGTCGCCACCATCTTCAGCTTTGCCGCCAACGAGGACGATCCAGAGGATGTGATGGTGGAAGAAGGCTTTGACACCGACGCACTGGACAAGACCTCACGGGATTTTTTGGACGGGGCCATCAAGGACTACAACGAGGCGTTCCATACGAACTATGATACCTCGGCGGACAAGTTCCAGAACTACTACAAAGACCTGTCCATGCGGGTAAAGAACCGCGAGGTGGATATTCTCATTGTGGTCAATATGTTCCTGACCGGCTTTGACGCCACCACGTTGAATACGCTGTGGGTGGATAAGAACCTGAAGATGCACGGCTTGATCCAGGCGTTTTCCCGCACGAACCGTATCCTCAACTCCGTCAAGACCTTCGGCAACATCGTCTGCTTCCGTGACCTGCAAAAAGCCACCGAGGACGCTCTGGCGCTCTTTGGCGACCGGAATGCCAGCGGCATCGTGCTGTTGAAGGATTACGATTCTTATTACTCCGGCTATGTTGATAACAAAGGGCACGATGTGCCGGGGTATCAGGACTTGATCGACCAGCTTGTTGCTGAGTTCCCCGTGGGACAGCCCATCATAGGAGAGCAAGAACAGAAAGACTTTATCCAGCTCTACGGCAAGATCCTGCGGCTGAAAAATATCCTCAGCACCTTCGACCAATTCGCGGGGCACGAGATATTGGCAGAGCGATATTTCCAGGATTATCAAAGTACGTATATCGATCTCTATCAGAAGTTCCGCCCCAAGGAAGACGGGGACAAGGAGAACATCAACGACGACATTGAGTTCGAGATGGAACTGATCCGTCAGGTGGAGATCAATATTGACTATATTTTGATTTTAGTGGCGCGGTATCATGAGTCCAACTGCACAGACAAAGAGATTTTGGGTACGATCGACCGCGCCATCGACTCCAGCATCCAGCTCCGCAGCAAGAAAGACCTTATCCACGGGTTTATTGACACCATCAATACTGCGACGGATGTGGACAGGGATTGGCACACTTTCGTGCAGCAGCAGAAAGAGAACGATTTAGAGGGCATTATCACAGAGGAGAAGCTGAAGCCGGATGAGACCCGCCGCTTCGTAGCCAACTCTTTCCGCGACGGCACATTGAAAACCACTGGCACAAACATCGACAAGCTGATGCCTCCTGTTTCGCGCTTTGGCGGCGGCAACCGCACCGAAAAGAAGCAGGGCGTTATCCAACGGCTTTCCTGCTTCTTTGAGAAATATCTCGGCATTGCGTAATGAACTACTATATGCTATGCTGAACAAAAAAGGGGGATAGAATTGTGGCTTTGCATAGAAATCAGGGAAAGTATGATAAAAACGGAGATGGGCGACTGAGTGCCGGTGAATGGCGAAACTGGTACTTTGGTACTTATGGTCACGATATCGAGATTGCAGAACGCAGAGCACTGGCGGAAGCAGAAACAGAGTGGGAATCTTGGCTAAACAGAGCCGTACGAGTCACAGAAACCGCAGCAGAGAAATTTGTTGATTCAGCCTGCATAATTCTCTCCAAAACACAGAATCATCCCAAGGATCTTGCATGGAAGGCCTTGCTCTCTCAAATTTCATCCGCGCTCATCAAAAGTGGACTATGGAATGAAACGCGGACCTCGGCTACGGGGATATTTGTTTCAGATCGCACCTTCTATCCCTACAGATCGGTGGCAACATACTTGGTGAGGATTAGTGGTATAAATAGTACAGAAGATCTGAAGTGCGCTGTTAAAACCAAGAAACCTATGTATACGGAGGAAGGGGCTCTTACTGATAGCGCTTGTGGTACGTTCTGGGCACAGATAATCGCGCAGTTGCCGCCTTCAAGCAGTGACGATCCATATTGCTGCGGTGATGATGTGCATCTAAACCTCGATCTTGATAAGCGTACCTCCATTACGGATAGTGCAGAAGATCTACTGAGCAACTTGCTCTTACTCGTACATTTCTTTGCGGACCCCAATTCACAGGCACTTACTGGGAAACAGGACGAAGATCCACTGCTGCAATGTTTCACAAAGCACTGGCGAGAGGCGAGAGGTGTAAGATTTAATCCCCTCAAGTTTTTCAGCTCTGCTGTGGCGCGAATCGTGGAGCAATTTCCAGAACTAAAAGACGAGTATGAAAGTGAGGCCCTTTTTGACATGATGGGGGCACAGCTTCTGGAAAAAGTTTACAGCTCTGATCCCCAAAAGGCTATCGCCATGTGGAGGTCTGTACCCGAAAAGCAAGAGCCGCTGCGAGACCCGCATTGTGCAGAGGACTTCTTCTATATGCTTGACTTTCTGTGGGAGCATGGGGACTATCGCGAATATGATTTGACTCCTCTGCTGGATGCGATACAAGAAGATAACACCCTTGCGGAGATGGTGTTCCGCAGCAGCTACGTTTGCGCGCTGCACCTGTATCTCATTCAGGCCGCCATCGAGCAGGGCAAATCAGAGCTGGCAGAGCATCTGTATGCGCTGTTGCAAGCCAACCCGTTGCCGCGAGAGGAGTGGCGTGAAGAGCCCGATGAGTTCAAAGCCCTGATGGAGAAACGTTCTAACATGGGGGATAGCACGCCGACATATCGCTACTGCCTTGTGCGGGTGGACAATGGACGCCGCTATGCCTATCTGACCGCCGGTTTACCGGTGAAAAGGGGTGACCTTGTGCGGGTGCCCTACGGCAAGAAGAACGAGCCGAAGGAGGGCGTCGTTCGTTCCGTGGGCGACTATACCCGCGACACAGCCCCATGGCCGCCGGAGAAAACCAAACGTGTGTTGGAGATACTCCCTAAACCGCAAGAACCCGTAAAAAAAGAACCCGCCGCGCCAAGGCCGCAGCAGGTTGAAAGAGAAACCGTGAAATCAGAAGTACCGCCTGTCACAGAGGAAACGAAATCAGCTTCAGACGCCGACACGACTCCCGCGGCAGA
>CAVHGF010000096.1:0-3832 GCA_963635625.1 Treponemataceae bacterium
GACTCCAAGTCGCAGAAGGGAGCGTTTAAGATTCTGGAAAACGCCAGGAAGTGCGCGGACGCCAATCCCGGATACAGTGTGTTTGATGTAAACGGTGTAAACATCTACACACCGAACACAACTGCTACAGTGGCATCGGCTGACGTTCCGTTCCTTGTGAAGGTCAGCATCTCCGACCTTAATGTCCGCAAGGGACCGGGGACGGATTACGACCGGACGCAGTTTATTCCCGTAGGTGTATACACCATCGTGGAGGTAAAGTCCGGCAAAGGCTCGACCGCAGGCTGGGGACGGCTCAAAAGCGGCGCAGGCTGGATTTCGCTCGATTACTGTACTCGCGTCTAAAACTTTATATCTGTTCATACGATTGCCTGTGGGTGTTCTTCGGAATGCTCGCAGGCTTTTTTATTTGCATACCCTCAATCCCGACCGCTTTTTTCTGTTTAACCATGAGGATAGGAATCCTCGGATTGGAGGAATCTTCATGACCAATGAACAGAAACGCACCATAGCGGAACTCCGCTCCAAGGGTGCGACCTATGCAAAAATCGGCGAGGCACTCGGCATCTCGAAGGATACCGTGAAAAGCTACTGCCGCAGAAATAACCTGTCCGCTCCACAGGATACTCCTGCCTCTGATACTGCTCCTTCTGTCTGCCGTGAATGCGGCGCACCTCTCGTGCAGGCCGAAAAACAAAAGACACGGATTTTCTGCTCCAGGGAATGCCGCGAGAACTGGTGGCATTCTCACCCGGAGCAGATAAAGAAAAGAGCCGTGTATGACTTCCGCTGCATCGGATGCGGTAAGCCTTTCTCCTCCTACGGAAACAGGCATAGAAAATACTGCTCCCACGAGTGTTACATTACGGCTCGGTTCAAAGGCGGTGGATGCCATGAGTGACCAGGAATTTGACCGCGAAATGCGATATCAGGCCGCAGTTCAGATTGCGGATGCGCTTCTCAAAAAGGGTTCCATCTCAGAGGAGGAATACCACCAGATCAAGACAAAACTCCTCGAAAAATATCGCCCGACTTTGTCTACATTATTATCGGGAAAACCCTTGATATAACTGGCTTTTAGAGTGATATATAGTGTCGGAAAGGAGTTGATTTTATGCGGAAAATCACCAAGTTAGAGCCAAAAAAGACATCCCTTCCGACAAGAAAAAAAGTCGCTGCGTATGCCCGCGTCTCGAAGGACACGGAGAGGCTTCTGCATTCCGCATCCGCACAGGTCAGCTACTACAGCGAACTGATACAGAAAAATCCCGAATGGGAATATGCAGGTGTATATGTTGACTGCGGAATAACAGGTACCATCACCTACAAGAGGGACGAGTTCAAAAGGATGCTCACTGACTGTGAAGCCGGGAAGATCGACATCATACTCACCAAGTCCATCAGCCGATTCGCAAGGAACACAGTCGACCTTCTGGAAACTGTGCGCCACCTCAAGTCCATCGGCGTGGAGGTGCGGTTCGAGAAGGAACGCATCAATTCATTCTCAGAGGACGGAGAACTGATGCTTTCACTTCTCGCCTCTTTCGCACAGGAAGAAAGCCGCAGCATTTCCGAAAATGTGAAATGGGGCATCCACAAAAGGTTCAAGAGCGGCGAGATTGGTGTGGCCAACAAGCATATCCTCGGCTACCAATACGATGAGGAGCAGAAAAAGTACATCATCATCCCCGAAGAAGCCAAATCGGTCAGATGGATGTTTCAGATGTACATCGACGGCGTTACCTTGCGGGACATTGCAGATAACCTGAACAACGCAGGCATCCGTACCATCCTCGGTAACGATTTTCAGGAAGCCTCGGTGCGGCAGCTTATTTTCAACGAGGTCTACGCCGGGGACATCAGACGGCAAAAATGTTATGTATCCGATCCCATCAAAAAGGACAAGATTCCAAACCGCGGCGAACTGCCACAGTATTACATGACGGACTGCCACGAGGCAATCATCGACCGCGAAACCTACGCAAAGGTCAAAGCAGAGATGGAACGCAGAGCCTCGCTCCTCAATCCCACCTACTGCTTTACAAAAAAAATCCGCTGCGGAACCTGTGGAGCGCAGTTCACCCGCAAGAAAGGAAAAGTCAAAGGCAGAACCTATGTACATTGGATTTGCCGGAGCAAGAAGGAAACCGGGATGACCTGTTCCAGCGTGAACTTCAGCGAGGAAGAACTGAAAAACATCTGCGCCGATGTCCTTGAGACCGATTCTTTCGATGAGGAGATTTTCGAGAGCCGGGTCAAGGACATCGTTGTTCTGAAGAACGGCGATGTGGAGTTCCATCTTGTCGGCGGCGAGACACGGCGATGGAAAAACCTGCATCTGAATTCGCCGAGGCACAAGGTCACGCTCACGGATGCATTCCAAGGCAAGATACGATGCGCAAAGTGCGGCGACACCTACCACCGCGTCAATTCCGCAAACAGGTGGGTGTACTGGTACTGCATGGGAAAGAAGAAAAAAGGAATGACCTGCGACAACATCAATTACACCGATTTCCAGCTACGGCAGATCACGGCACACATCCTTGGCTTAGAGGATTTTGACGAGCAGGTCTTTTTAGAACAGATCGAGCGCATCACCGTTCTTGAGGACGGCGGCCTCGAATACCACTTTTACGAAGGGAGGACAGAGAGATGGCAAAGAGTGTAATTACCATTCCTGCCACCAAGAGCAAGTACACGGCAACGCCGCTGTCCTGCAAGAAAAAGAGGAAGGTCGCAGCATATGCCCGCGTCAGCACAGACCACGAGGAACAGCAAAGCAGCTATGAAGCGCAGGTGGACTACTACTCCACCTACATCCAAGGCAGAGATGATTGGGAGTTCGTTTCCGTGTATGCGGACGAAGGAATAACCGGCTGCAACACAAAAAAGCGCGACGGCTTCAACAACATGGTGGAGGATGCGCTGGCGGGCAAGATCGACCTCATCATTACAAAATCGGTCAGTCGTTTCGCCCGCAACACTGTGGACAGCCTTACGACCATCCGTAAGCTGAAGGAACACGGCACAGAGTGCTATTTTGAAAAAGAGAACATCTGGACGTTCGACGGCAAGGGAGAACTTCTCCTTACCATCATGTCGAGCCTTGCGCAGGAAGAAAGCCGCTCCATTTCGGAGAACTGCACATGGGGACAGAGAAAGCGATTTCAAGACGGGAAGGTCACGGTTCCGTTCGGGCGGTTTCTTGGCTACGACCGCGGCGAGGACGGCAACCTTGTACTGAACGAGGGCGAGGCACAGATTATTCGCAAGATTTACGGACTGTTCCTGCAAGGACGCTCACCGTATGCAATTGCGAAGGTGCTGACTTCCGAAGGCATCCCTACTCCCGGAAAGAAAAAGACCTGGTCAGCATCTACAGTCAAAAGCATCCTTACGAACGAGAAGTACAAAGGCGACGCTCTTCTGCAAAAGGTCTACACCGAAGATTTCCTTACCAAGAAGAAAATCAAGAACGACGGGCAGGTTCCGCAATACTATGTGGAGAACAATCATCCCGCCATCATCGAGCCGGGAGTGTTCGACAGAGTTCAGAAGCTTATGGCGGTCAGACATCCCGGTCAGAATCGCAACAGCAGCATCAGCCCTTTTTCGAGCAAAATCAAGTGCGGCGAATGCGGTAGCTGGTACGGCTCGAAGGTGTGGCATTCCAATGACAAGTACAGAAAAGTCATCTGGCAATGCAATCACAAATTCGACGGGGACTGCAAATGCGGAACGCCGCATATCACCGAGAGCGAGATACGGAGCCTTTTCATAAAAGCGATGAACATCCTCATCACCGAAAAAGATGTGCTGATAGAGGATTTTG
>CAVHGF010000097.1:0-3815 GCA_963635625.1 Treponemataceae bacterium
CAGGCTGCGGTCAGCGAACCGAGAATCCCCCGGCTTTAGCCGTGGGGAGTGTCAATTCACCCTTGCTTCCTGTCCCCTGAATTGAAAACTTCCGTTTGCTTGTTATCCGGATTTGGTTCACCGCGCTCCAGAGATTCACAAACAAAATATGCCTGTATCTGGCTTTCGGCAATCAGAACGGACTCCTGGTGGAAGAATACGCATAGATCCTTGGCAATATCACTCGCAACGGTTTTTTCAACGTTAATAAGGGTAAGAACCAGACTTGTTTCCCGGGCGTATTCTCCGTTTTCATAAATGTACCCGCCTTCCTGCACATTGAAGGAAAATGGCACTTTATATGAGTAGCACACATTGCGGAGTATGCGAATGTATTTTTCGTCTTCGAAAAGCTGCGTGTTTGTAGTTAGGTCATTCAGTCCTATGTAGATTTTTATCTCGACTATGTTTAACGCCCCCTCTGCGCTCTGCGCGTGCTGGACAATTCTATTTCTCCTAAAGCAAAAGTCCACCAGTCAGCACCGATTACATCGGTTGCTTTTGTGTCATTGTCGTTTGTTCGTTCCCTTTTATTCAGTGTACTCCAAACCTGTCTCTACGCACCAGCGGATTGCAAGCTCTCGGTATGCCTCTGCCAGATAGTCATACCAATGCTGTTCCAGGCCATGATAGCGCACAGACTGCTTGAACCGGCGGAATGCGCCTTTTCCCCGGATGGCATAGGCAAGTTCCACTTGTGCCTTTCCAAGAGAGAGTTGGTCAATGAAGTCTTCCATGATGCGGTACTGGTGAATATCGTATTGGGTTGGAAAACGCAGAAACCGCTCCGGTGTATTTTCCATTTCAGCGGCAAGAGCTTTGTCTTCCTCCGTCATATCAGTCATCAATGGATCGGCAAGATAGACGGTCTTGCCGGTCTTTGTGTCCAAGAAGCTCGTGAAGACTTCATTTGCCTCTTCGATTGCCTGAATGACCTGTTTTAATGGGATCGTCATCTTCCGCAGCACCTCTTGTATTTCTTTCCGCTGCCGCAGGGACAGGGATCGTTGCGCCCGACTTTCTTCTGCTTCTCCGGCTGGGGAGCAGATGGCTTGATATCTGCGAGCTGTTTCAGAAGGTCAAAGCGCATTGCCTCGCTGGGCAGCTCCATTGTGAGGATCTGCTTGAGAAAGTCATCAATGTCCATTTCGCCAGTTTGGAGGGATTTTCGGATGTTCGGGCCCAGGGAGAGCGACTTGAAGCGTTCCTCCGGTGGCGTCATTTGAAACAGTTCATCCGGCGTATAGCCACGGTTGCAAGGCATCCGTGTCGTATTGCTGAATTTGCTGTAAAGCTCAACAAACCGGTTCATGGCCCTGTCAGTCCGGAAGCGGATGTTCATTTTATTGAAATGGTTCAGAACGCCTTCCACGCTGCCCGAAACAGACCGAACGCCATAGAGCAGATCGTCAAAGATATCCTCCAGCTTGTCGCCGTTTAGGCCAAGCCGTTCTTCCATGAAGCGGCGGAGCGCAACCTTTTCCGGTGTGTCCTCGCAGTAGAAGGGATCGTCGTATTCCAGCAGATGCTTCTTGTCAGGCACATAGTAAGGCTTGCCCCGCTGGCTTCGCTTCGTCTCCATGAAAAGGTCGATAGACTCCCCAATCAGGGTGACATCAATGATTTCGCGGTCAAGAGGCTCTGTGTGCCTGACATCCGTATATAGCTCATCGCCGCCCAGAATATAGTAGTCCTCACACTCATGACGTGCAATTTCCGCGAAGGCAAAAAACTCATCCTCCGTCACCAGCTTCGGGCTGAGGGAGAAGATGATCTCCTTCGCCTTGTGCAGCGGGATGATACCATAGAGGTTTGCCATCGCGTTGAAATATTTGCGCAGAAGGCGTGAGGTCGTGTCCTTCAGCGGGATTTCCCGATACCGGGCGTTCAGCTCCCGACGTGTGTATTCCTCCGGAAAATCGATGTATTGTTCCTTGATCATGTCTCTTCTTCCCCAATAATTCCGTAATGAACTACCCACGACTGAAGTCGTAGGCATCTGACAGCGAGATTTTATCACCGCCATCACTTTTCCCGATTAACCAGGCTGACAGGATAATGTCCGATCGTCCACGCTGTAGTACACGGGCTAACTCCGGCCTTCCAAACGGTTCTTGGTTAAGGAAAACTGCTTACGCCGTCTTTCGTTCTTCGAAAAAGATGCGAAGTCCTTCATTTCGAATGTTGGTAGCGGCGTTCATGTCTCTTTCGATGACCGCCCTGCAATTCAGACACACCCATTGAGATTGCCCGAGCACGACGTCAGGATTGACGCTTCTGCAATGGCGGCAGGTCTTCGTAGATGGAAACCACTGATCAACGACGATATAGAGATTCCCCTGTGCCTCCAGCTTATAGCGCAGGAAGGTGCGGAACATACCGAAGCCGTTGTCAGAAACCACCTTGCCAAAGCTGAGGGCTTGTGCAATATCTCTCAGTTCCAGGTCTTCTACGCACACAGCAACATAGGAATTCCTCAACATTCCGGGCTTTGAATACCCAATATATAAGTTTTCGCCGTGTTTCTTCGTTACCCCATGCCGTCCGATTATTCACTCGTGACACATTGCGTTCCCTTGGGTATTCACCCGGTGCATAGGCAGATTATCAATTGTATTCAGCCGGATAGGCACAACCCTGATGTGCTGCGAATGCCAGCCGGAATACCCACTGGTGCTGCCTAAGTGGTGGTGTCTACCGTCCTTATGCGCACGAAAAAGGCGGACCACGATTAAGAATTTCTGGCAGATTGGGGCCCCGCCGCGGAATTTCCTGTTCTGCGGTGGGGCCTTGTCGATGGAAAAGAAAGAGCCTATGCTTGTCATGCTGGCCCGACCGGGAAACGCATCGTTATTTGTTCGATTGGAAGGGCTTGCGGAAATCGATGCTGCCTTTGTCACCACAGTTCTTCGAACCACATTCAAGAGCCGCTTTCAACCTGTTCCTTGAATGTGGCGTTCGCAAAGATCTGCCGTGCGAACGCATGAGGTTTCTTCTGCGAAAGAAGGTTTGAAATGGCGGTGATGGATGCATGGGTTCCGTCCTCGCTGAGGGCCTTCACAACCATTTGACCGGAAGGATAGCCACAGTCTACTGTGACCGTTTGCTCTTATAACTCTGGTGGGGGGCGCTTGCTCCTGAACCGGAAACAGCCTGGGTTTCCCCCTGCTTGACACGCCGGCAGAAGCTCTGTGGGATCATAGTGTACGACATCTCTTGTCTCAGCTAAAGCAGGGGTATTACGCCGCGTTTGATAAATTTGTGAACATGCCCCCGCCGCTCCTGCTACGCTAAGAAGCGGGGGCTTCCTGTTTCAAGCTCCACGGCACATTTGCTCCTAAAGAATTTCTGCGTCTTGCACAGAGTCCGCAGGCGTTGAGTTCGGACCGTTCCGGCCCTGCTATTTCAGGTTTGTTTCCTACGACGCCAGAAAGATTTTTAAGCCCTCCTTGTCGATATTCCTTGCCGCACTGGTGTCTCGGTCGTAGATACTGCCGCATACAGGGCACTCTACTGCTCGCACTGACAGAATTGACTGAATGAGAACAGCCTATCGAACTTGACGAAGGGATCGGGATATTGCCTTCATGTTCAAGGACTCCACTGATATGAGCTCGTACTGATTGGTCATTTCAGCAGAGAGCTTATGGAGGAAGTCCTTGCTTTGGTCGGCAATATGCGCTGCTATCCTTGCTGTTTTGGATATCCGTGCTGGTATTACCGACTCTTTTTCCACCTCGTAGAGGATAGATGCATATACCGGCCATCCCTATCCT
>CAVHGF010000098.1:0-3800 GCA_963635625.1 Treponemataceae bacterium
TAAATCCCTTTCCTCGGGAACGGGACTTGCTTTCGGCCTTACAGTCCGAATATATTGGTGTTTCGCACCTGCGAAACTTAAATTATTCATAAGCTGTTTTCCACAACAGGCGGGAACAACTTTTCCTTTTTTTTCATAAATTGCAAAACATATACACAATAACACATTTGTGAAAAGAGACACTAAAATCAACAGCCTGATCATCTGGTCATTTGCCCTGGCGCACGCGTTCGCTGCGCTTGTTTTCGGCATTTTCCATCTTGGAGACGAGCCTCTTCTGACCTTCCTCACGATGGCAATGATAGCCATATTGTGCATAAGGAAGAACCTCAAGATAGAAATCACCGCCGCCTTCATCATATTGGCCAACCTGATAGGATTCTTCATAGGCACGAAAGGCGGGCAGCTGCTGCTGTCGCTGACCGGCAATCCCACATTGTCAAGCGTCATAGCCACCTTCCTGACTACCCTTCTGCTCGGTTACGGCACTTCCATAATCGCCAAGCTGCTTGCGCACGGGCACGCGAACGTCCTGGAAGAGCACAGCACCAAGCCTCAAGTCATAATGATAGTCGTGGCTTTCCTGGTGATATTCCTGTTGCGAATGCTCATCTTCGCTTTCTCATCGGCGGGAATCTCCCAATGGAGCACGTTTGAAATTCTGTCGATGATACTGTCGAACTCGGCCGTGATGGTGACGCTCATCTGCCTGGATATCATCCTGGTCAGATTCAGCAAGCAGATTCAGGGCGAATTCGGACGTGGGATATGGTGGTTCATCTTCGCACTTTTCATCTTCCTTACGTCCCAGATCAGCGCATACATAGTGGGATTGGCCCCGAGAAGCAATATCATCCCAGATGTCTCTCTCGAATTCTTCCAGCTCAGCATACTCTGCGTCATAGTGAGCGCCGCCGTATACAGCATCATCTACCTCGTCAACTATTCCCTTGAAAGCCAACAGGCCATAAGCATAGAAAAAGAGAAAAGGCATTATGCCCAGTTCCGTTACGAGAAGCTGAAACAGCAGGTGAACCCGCATTTTCTGTTCAATTCTCTCAATGTCCTGGACTCGCTGGTTGTGGAAAGGATGAACGAAGAGGCGAGCGAATACATACACAAATTGGCAGGACTGTACAGATATATGCTGCAGAACGAAGACAAGCGGCTGGTGAGCCTGGAAGAGGAGATGGATTTCGTGGACGCCTACATAGACCTTATGCGGACACGCTTCCCTGAAGGATTCGAGGTTAAAAAAGAATTGGCCCGGGGAGACCTGAAAAAGTCCGTGCCTCCTTGCAGCGTGCAGATGATAGTGGAGAATGCCTTCAAGCACAATGCAGTGACGCAGGCCTGCCCCCTGACGATCTCGCTTCGTACCGACGGACGCGATATCGAGGTGAAGAACAACCTGGTGCCGCGAAAGAGCAGCGTCCAATCCACGGGAGTAGGTCTGAACTACATAAAGCAACAATACATAGATCTTAAAGGCGGAGAGGTCATAATAGAAAAGAGTAAAACGGAATACAGTATCCGCCTGCCATTGATAACACGATAACCAACTATGAGAGTCCTTATTGTAGAAGATGAAATAATGGCGCAGAAAGCGCTCAAACGTATTGTCGAAAGCCGCTATCCGCAGATGAAAGTGATAGCCTGCACCCAAGGCGTGTCGCAGACCGTCGATTTTCTCAAAGAGCACGAAGGTGACGAGCCGGACGTGATCTTTATGGATGTCGAACTCGCCGACGGCAACTGTTTCGAGATATTCAGACAGGTGAAAGTGAGATCGAAAGTCATTATGACCACCGCATACGACAGTTACGCCATCAACGCATTCGAGGCCGGATCGGTGGATTACCTGCTGAAACCCATCAACCCTTCGGACCTGGACCGCGCCGTGGGAAGAGTTCTTCAGGCAGGGCATAAACAGGATATTGACACCGCTCTCGGAGTCCACGACGCCAAGACGGCCAAGGAAAGATTCATAGTAAGACTGAACGACAGGATCGTGCCCGTCAAAGTGGAGGACATAGCCTTCTTCTATTCGGAAGAAAAGAACAATTTCCTACGCACTGTGGACGGAAAGACTTATGTGACAGATTCTTCGCTGGACATTATAGCCAATGAGCTGCCCGCACAGACCTTCTTCAGGATCTCCCGGAGCTGCATCGTATCGGTCAAAGCCATACAAAGCATCGTGAAACAGGTCAACGGATGCCTTCTGATAATATCCGAACCCGAAGCTGACTTCAAGATGACGGTATCCCGCTCCAGGGTCGACGACTTTATGCAGTGGATAGCAAGATAGATGCTTCACTTCTTTACGGCGATACTGCGGGCGATGCGGTCGCGCCTGGAGGCCACCGCCAGAAAGGGGTATTTCTTCAGACAGTACGCCCTGGTGGACAAGGGCACGCTGATAGAGAAAGGCCCTCTGCGAGAGAGATTCGGAGATTTTCATAGTAGTCTCCCAGACCCCGGAGCCGCTCCACGATTTCACACAGACACTGATAGATTTCGGGGTGGACAACGCGGTCTATCTGGTGGGGAGCACATCTTTCGGCTTCTATGTTATTTTTTAGGAATTACTTATTACTTGCTATACTTAAGTGAAAAGATATGAGAAGATTATTATCCATCATTGCCGCCGCAGCGGTACTCTGTTCCTGCGGCGCCTGCAACAAACACACTGAAAGTCAAACACTTGAAGACAAAGTCTGGGAATACTCGCAAACGCACCCCGACGGCTTCACCATACATATCCCTGACTTTACCGAGCCGACTTACGGGATAGCGGTTTCTTACGCCGCCACGCAGAACAGCCACTCAAAGGAGTCCCTTCCAAAGGTCATCTCACACGCCCAGGAGCACGACGGCTATGTGGGAGGCTGGCTGGACACTGATTCGGGACTCTACTACTTCGACAGCACCAAGCTCTTCCCCGAAGACCAGCGTGAGCAGGCCATCGCCTTCGGCAAGGAAAACGGCCAACTCTCCGCCTACGTAATCTCCACCGGCGAAAGCATAGACCTCACGCAATAAACTCACGTTTTCTGTTCCTCAGCCTACACTTTAAACAAGGCCAAGGACCGACGATACGCACTTCGCGCTATCCCTCCCACATCGTGGGGCCCTCCCGTTCACTGGTCTCGGGCGATAGGGGCGCTTGGCAAACGATCTGGCACCTCCCGTTCATATGGGTTGGGCGACAGGACGTCTGGGGATTAGATGTCTCCGCCAAAGTTTGCAGGGCATACGGAACGGGCAAGGGATAAACGCAGGACAAGTACGTAGGGCGCAAAGGCAGGGGACAAACGTCGGGCACAAACGTCGGACAAGTACGTGGCAAGTTCTACGCGGACAATCAGAATCTTTTCGAAAAACGGAAGATCGCTGAAAATCAGAAGATCGCTCATCACGTACTGAAGGGCCTACAGGGCATATTGATGATCTTATGCCCCCTTTCAAAACAGGGCCTAAGCACACCGATATGCCATACACCGCACTCAGTGGCACATCCGTGATCTTCCGGTTTTCAAAAATGCTGAATGACAATACTTTTTATTACTTGCGAAACTTGAGTTATAAGAATAATCCTGCTGCCGGTAAGCTTGGCGTGTTTGATGAGGAATCGACTCTTAATAATCCTCGCTCTGTTACGGCAAAAAATACGCAGACAGGTATTGGAAATCCGGAGATTCTTCATATATTTGCGAGGTAAACAATTGATACAAAATAGGTTTGTAAACTTTTTGTTGACATTGTAAAGTAAAACGTGTCTTTCTTGATGGCGGCGT
>CAVHGF010000099.1:0-3713 GCA_963635625.1 Treponemataceae bacterium
GGAAGTAAACTGTTTTTCTATAACAACTACGACAAGGAAGAGGCGGAGAACCGCATGCAAATAGATTTCCTTATCCAAAAGGAGGTCGTCACTTCCAGGCATAACATTTCCCCCATAGAGGTGAAAAGCAGCACAAACTATACGCTTACATCCATCAAAAAATGTATCAAGAAATATGGCCAGTATCTTTCTACGCCCTATGTCTTGCATACCAATGATGTGGAGCAGAAAGATGGGATCACCTATCTTCCGCTGTACATGACTCCGCTTTTATGAGACTGATACCCGTCGGATAAACAGGCTCTTAAGCATGAATTCTTTCATCGGTTGCTTTTGCTGGAATGCTGACAACCTTCTTGCAGTATCCAGACGAAGCTGGCAACCCGGAAGAATCTTGCGGATATGCAAAAATTAGTGTATCTTGGCAAATATTGATAGACAGGAACATACTGCACAGGACATTACTAGCAATTATACAGAATCGACCATGGCAATAGCACTGAAGCAAACACGCAGCTACACCCCGGACTTGAACCTCCTCCCACGACTTGGCATGCTGTATTTCTTCGCCCAGATTGACTATTTTCTCGGATGGTCCCGGGAACTCGAGGAAGGCTACGATCACCTGTTGAACGACCTGTCCCGGGAGATAAGCGCGCAGGAGTCGAATATATGGTTCGCGGACATGATCGATGAAGTAGAAAAAGAACTCTACGAATACTTTAAGGACAAAAACCGCTGCACGGGTTTCTGCTTCGAATTCTGGAGCAGGAAGAAAGCCCTTTTGGCGAGACGGGGCCTTGAATGGAGAACTCCAGGCGAGATGACCCCGAGAGTGATATTTGATTGAAATTATGAATATGAAAAGAGCATCCGCATATCTGCTGGCGCTTTCCCTGATGCTGTTCGCGGGAAGCACATTCGCCGGCGCCCAGAATCAAGTCTACCTGACTTCGATGAAACCGACCAGACAACTCGCCTATAAACCAGCCAGAGAATTCCTGTTCGGGAAGATGCCGTTGGGCGGTGTAGACTACACCAACGGATTCGGGCTCTGGATATTGCAAGGTCCGACAAAGCATGGCTTCGTGGAATATAGCCTCAAGGGGAAGTATTCCAGACTCTCGTTCATTATGGGCACCTCACCCTTCCATCAGGCGGACAGAGAGAAGGGCGTATTCGCAGTGTACGGAGACGGCAACACTCTGCTGGACAAGGTAATAACCCCAAACAGCACGCCAGAGCGCATCACACTTGACGTGACCGGAGTCGATATCCTCAGATTCGAGATAGTGACAGGATGGGTGAGTGTGGGCGTCACCGAAGCCACACTGTGGACAGCTGCACAGACCCCTCGGGAAACCGGGAGAATCACGAACGCCCAGAAGAAGACGACCACGCTGGTGAAGGATCTGAGACCATATTATATATCCAACGCCCATCAGGAGGTCGGACCGGAGAGCAAAGTCAAGACAGTGAACATCTCGGGAGTCAATTACGACAACGGCTTGCTGATGAACACGAATATGCAAATCATCGGCGCCGGCACAGCGTGGACGGAGTTCAACCTCGGAGGTATGTACAAGCAGCTGAAACTCACCTTCGGGCCAGTGAAGACTTCCGGCGGCACCCTTGGCAGAGCCTGGCTTACCGTGCGCAGCAACGGCAAGGTCATAGCTGAATATGAGATAGATGAGCACCAGCTGGCAAAGGACGTGGTGCTGGATGTGGACGGGTGCAGGCAGCTTACCATAGAGAGCGAGCAGGCAGACGGCAGCTCAAGCATAGCGGTCGTGAATATGACCGCCTATCCGGAAGGAAGCGAGCCTGTCCTCAATGAGCGCGAAATCGGCATAGAGCAGGTCACCGACAATCAGAATCTCAAGCACCTGCCTGATGTATGCAAGCTGATTTCAAACATCCCGCCTTATGCGATGGCCGGCGTGAGTGACGCCGAGAAGAATCTCTATAACGGCAAATCACAGCACATCACCTTCTCGATGGGAGGCGTGCGATTCTGGGAGGGGCTCATCCTCCAGTCGAGCACCAATTTCTTCAATGACAACACTATGGCCCACGCCATCTTCAACTTGGGCGGAGAGTTCGACTACCTGAGCTTCACCGTGGGATGGGTAAGCAAATGCGGCGTGCTCAAGAACGACAGGCTGAAAATCTACGCCGACGACGAAGTCGTCCTGGATATGCCGCTGATGGCCACCGCCCCGAACCAGCACATAATCGTCCCTCTGCACAAATGTCGCAAGCTTATGATCGAGAAATGCGGGCTGGTGTCTCTGGACCACCCTGCCTTCGGCTTGGCGGATATGGTAGTGTACCGTGGAGAACCCGTGGAGAACACCCTCTTCGTCCACCCGAAACCGGAAACCCCGAGCGAAATAGACCTCATAGATCTCGGAGCACCTTATATCCATTATGTCAAAGGACTGGCCCTCAACACGCCGAAATTCTACGACGGCTCCCTGAAGAAAGAGTATTTCACCCTGCTCAATGGCGAGAGAGTGTACAAGGGTTTCGTGTTAAGTACCTCCGTGCACTTTGACCTCGAAATGGGGCCGCTCGGCGGAGAGGGCGGCAGCACAGGCATCGTGGTCGGAGCGATAGGCTCCTCCGTGCTGGTCGGGGCGGTCGGCGGAGCCACGATTACAGCTGTAAGCCCATTCGGCGCATTCATCGCCCTGGCGGCAGGAGGGACAGCGAAAGAATCGTCTTGCGCGGCGTTCAACACCTACGGGGAATACGACCAGGTAACATTCACCGTGGTGAACATCCAAAAAGAGAAGAACAACTACGAGAGCAAGACCACCCTGCTCATCGGCGGCGACCATAAGGTGCTGCACGAGATAGAACTGGACATCAATGCCGAGCCGACCACCTTCACCCTGCCTATCAACAAATGCCACCAGCTTATGTTCTGGCTGAAATGCGGGGACTGGACCTCTCCGAACTACCTGTTCTACAATGTGAAAGTTTCCAAGGGCGACGCCGCGACGGCTGTTTCGTCAAACGGCGGCAACACGGGGCTGAAAGCGCCGCTGGCCCCATATGAACTCCCTGTCATCGGCATAGAGCGCAATCCAGTAGCCTGGGAGAAACCCCAGACGTGCAATGTCAAGTACATTGACGACTATTTCTACGAATGCTCGCAGCTCAAGAAGAGGATCGACAGTTTCATCGGCTCCGGCAAGACTTCGCACGGAAGGTTCATCGAAAGCCTGCTCGGAAGCGACAACTTGGACAAGATAGAGGATGCCGGGTACTACTCCCCTTTCACGACCAGCGCGACATATGTGACGGGCAGTGACGGCACCAATTACAGGAAAGTGGAACTTACCGCCGGAAACAAGCCAATGAGCTTTGCCGACGCGGTGAATTACAACAAGTTCATCATCAGAATCGCAAAACAGCTGAAGCAGGACATCGCAATGATGAAACTCTCCCAGGCGAACGCGAACCTGTCCTTGCCTGAATTGGGCCTGAGTGCCTTCAGCGGCGGGAAACTGATAAAGAACGCGGCGAATATGCTCGCAGCTTACTCAGGCATTCTGGATGCGGTGATCAAAGAGAAGAATACGGAGATAGAACTGATAGGCACCCTGCTCGGGGACGCCGTCAACACAAGCGAATTCACCTCCGGCGAGACCGTAATCTATGTGAATTAAACGCCAAATTGTACAACTAACCCGGGAACGTAG
>CAVHGF010000100.1:0-3619 GCA_963635625.1 Treponemataceae bacterium
ATATCGAATCCTCCTTGCGGCAACGCCGCCAGCCGCGCATGCGGCATAGAAATCGAAGATTCGCTACTCTTCTTCCATAGCTTTGAGGTTCGGGTCTTTATGCAGCTCGCATCCTGTCGCAGCCTGAAGCTCATCCCAAGTGTAGTCAGGGTGAAGCTCTGTTACCCAGATGCCGTTCTCTCTGACTTCCATAACAGCCATTTCGGTGATGATCTTTGTTACGCATTTTTCTGCTGTAAGCGGAAGTGTGCATTTCTTAAGGATCTTGTGGTTACCCTTCTGGGTGTGGAGCATGGTGATGATAACCTGAGGGCATCCTGCACAAAGGTCCATAGCGCCGCCCATACCTGCAACTTTCTTGCCCGGTACGATCCAGTTAGCAAGGTCTCCGTTTTCGGCAACTTCCATAGCGCCGAGAACGGTAGCCTTTACGTGACCGCCTCTTACAAGACCGAAAGACTCTGCTGTATCGAAATATTTTACTCTTGGAACTGCTGTTACATAAGTTCCGCCTGAGTTGATGATATCAACATCGAGGTTGGAAGCGTCCGCAACTGCGTCGATTCCTGCGAATCCGTTTTCGGAGTGGCAGGTAACCTGAATGTCCTCCGGAAGGAAATCAGCAACCATAGTAGGAAGTCCGATTCCGAGGTTAATGAAATCTCCGTCCTGGAATTCTTTCGCGCATCTTTTCGCGATTCTTACTTTTAAATCTGCCATTTCTTTTCTCCTTCCACAATAGTATCTACCAGCACGCCTGCAACTGCGAAGTAGTCAGGGTCGATTTCACCGATTTCAACCAGCTTTTCAGGAGCGATAATCGTGTGAGTCGAAGCGCCTGCCATTACATAGTTGAAGTTCTTGGTTGCTTTTGAGCAGTAGTAGTTACCGAATTTGTCGGCAACGGATGGTCTGATGAACGAATAGTCAGCAAAGAGCGGCAATTCGAACAAATATTTCTTGCCGTTAATCTCTACGACTTTCTTTTCTCTTCCCAGTTCGTCAAGCTCTGTTTCCATAGGTGTACCAACGCCTGTAGGAGTAAGCACGCCGCCGAGTCCGTAAGCTGCAGCTCTGATCTTTTCTGCCAGTGTGCCTTGCGGAACCAATGTGTATTTGAGAGTTCCCTCTGCGAACTGTTCGTTCAATTTCGGGTTAACACCAAGGTGGGATGCGATGATGTGATCTACCATGTGGTGTTCGAGTAATTTGCCGATACCTCTTGCAGTCTTCGCCGCAAATTCTCCGGCAGGCTGTCCTGCATCGAGTCCGCCGTCGTTTCCGATTACGGTCAGGTGCTTTACGCCTTTTTCTACTAATGCGTCCATCAAGATCTCAGGGGAACCTGTTGCAAGGAATCCGCCGACCATGATAGTCATGCCGTCTTTTACGCCGGCTACCGCTTCTTGCGCAGTCTTAATTTTGTTAACCATGTTTTCACCTTCCTGTTTAGTATTACAATATACATCTCTTATACCTTACTCTCGCCGCGGGCTTTTGTCAAGTGAGGATGTATAGCTTAAATTCACCTGCCCGGCCGAAATAGGCCGGGCAAATGAGATTCAAATCTTATCTGTCAGCGATGCTTGGCTTATCCTGCCAGCCGCGCTTTTCGACTTCCTGCATGATGTAGCTCATTACATGTTCTGCATACTTGCCAGGGCCAAAGCCTGCATCGTATCCCAATTCCTGAGCAAGCTCGTGGGATATTCTCGGGCCGCCGCAGGTAAGAATTACCTTGTCACGAAGTCCTTCTGCTTCCATAAGCTCTTCCATCTTGGTGAGCTGTTTGATGTGGATATCCTTCTGAGTTACCGTCTGGGATACCAGGATAGCGTCTGCATTTACTTCCTTTGCCTTTGCAATCAAAGCCTCGCAAGGAACCTGGGAACCCATGTTGTACGGAACAACATGTTTGAATCTTTCGAGGCCGAAATGTCCGTGGAAGCCCTTCATCTGAATGATTGCGTCGATACCTACGGTATGAGCGTCGGATTCGATGGAAGCACCTACTACAACGATGTCTCTGCCGATATGTTCGCCGATCCATTCACCGCATTCGACACGGTCCATAACGGTACCTTCTACCTTTGGAACCTTGATCGCCGTGAAGTCGATGGTTGCCTGAGCCGAACCGTAAACTACGAAGAAAGTATATCCCGGAGTAAGCTCGCAATAATATGTTACGTTAGGTTCTTCAAAACCCATTTTCTTTGCATACTGCTTTGCGCATTCTTCTGCTTCTTCACCATAAGGAACCGGAAGCGTGAATGCCATTTCGACTTTACCGTCGTTTAATGCGTCGCCATAAGGCTTGACACAAGTTAAATCAACCTGAGTTGTTGCTGTCTTATTATCTGCCATTGTTTCCTACCTCCTTATTCGTGATCCATAAACAGTGCGATAAACGGATTGAAGTAGTTTTCACCCTTCGTGCAAACGCCCTCAAGACCGTGGCCGCCGTCGAACGGACGCTTTACGCCGCCGAACTTGCCCTGTTCGATTGTCTTGAAAAGTCCGTCTTTTTCAACTTCTGCAAGGAGAGCGTCAGCTTTGCCTAAAACTTCCTGTGCACGCTTCTGGATGATACCGTCTTTCTTAAATTCAACTTCGTCACCGATGTGCTTGCAGTTATTGAAGATGTACTTCGCATTTTCGATGGAAAGATATCTGTCCTGCATATGCGGTGTGTGGATAGCTTCCGTAAGCATGCCAAGCAGCTGCAAGGACTGACCGGACCAGATTGCAACCAGGTTGAAAAGAGCGTCCTGGATGTGTCCTCTGAAAATGTTACCTGTCATGAATTTTGTAGGCGGCATGTATTTGAGTCTTGCATTCGGGAAGATTTCTCTTGCCATGATTGCCTGTGATAATTCAAGAAGGAAGCCGTCTTCTGTATTTGGATCCATTTCGAACGCGTGTCCAAGACCCATCTGGTTTTCCGGAATGTTTGCGAGTACCGCGAACTGTTCGTTGATGAACTGGGAAGCTGTTACCGTGTGAGCGGACTCGATTGCATCGTCTGTGGTGAGGTAATTGTCCTCGCCGGAGTTAAAGATGATTCCGCAGTATCCGATGATTACTCTGGACATGAACTGGTCAACCAAAGTTCTCTGCATGTTGATGTCACGGAAAAGGATGCCGTAGATTGCGTCGTTAAGCATTACGTCCAGTCTTTCCAGCGCGCCCATGGCTGCGATCTCAGGCATACACATACCGGATGAGTAGTTGCAAAGTCTGATATATCTTCCAACTTCCTCGCCCACTTCGTCGAGGGCTTTTCTCATGATTCTGAAGTTTTCCTGAGTTGCATATGTTCCGCCGAATCCTTCTGTTGTCGGACCATAAGGTACATAGTCAAGAAGCGACTGAGCTGTGGTTCTGATAACCGCAATGATGTCTGCGCCCTGTCTTGCTGCAGCCTGTGCCTGGATAACGTCTTCGTAAATATTACCTGTTGCTACGATTACATAAAGGTAAGGCTCAGGACCTTCGCCGATTCTTTCGAGGTATTCCTGGCGTTTTGCCTTTTGCATATCGATTCTTTCAAATGTCTTCTTGATTGCAGGCTTGAGAGCTTCTGCGGCTTCTTCCTGGGAGCAGGTCGGAAGCTTGGTGA
>CAVHGF010000101.1:0-3600 GCA_963635625.1 Treponemataceae bacterium
CATCACGCACAGAATTGACTTAAGACTGACTTGCTCCTGTCCAAAGATAGGGGTATATTATACGATATAGCAACAGTTAACACAAGAAAATACGATGATTCCCGTTATGATAACTACTAGAAATCTGTTTTTAGACATCTTATTAGGGGTGAGACCCTGTATCTGTATTAATTTTAATAAAATCAATAATTATGATAATCAAAAATAAAGCTCAACTTCAAGTCGGGAAAAAGTATTGGTATATTTCAGTACCGCAGTGTTGTCACTTTAATAATCTTAAAGTCAAAGAAGACATTTTTAAGGATGGACAAAATCAAGGCATGAACTACACATCCGTAGATGGAATGATATTATTTGATTCTAAATCAGAGGCTGACAAGTGCTTAACAAAAATAAAGGCAATGATGAATGACAAGATCATTCAGTAAGCTTACAACTATCGTAACAGTCTCCGCACGGCCATGGTGACAAAACAGTGCCCAAGCTGCTGGGCGCACAGTCTATTCGATTAGGCATTTGCCTGATTTAGTATGATTGGCTTTCCTGCGATAACGACCACTGACCCGGAAATCATTGAAATCGCCTATCGCTCTGTATTTCAAGGGAGAACCTATATCCGTCCGAAAGTCATCATCGAAGTGAGCGGACGCTCTATGAGCGAGCCTGTCTCTTCGGTGATGCTGCGTTCGTTCGTCGATGAGGTGTTCACTGATGCCCCGTTTGCGGGGAGACCATTTGAAGTGAGAGCTGTCATTCCGGAACGCACTTTCCTCGAAAAACTCTTCCTGCTGCACGAAGAGTTCTCCAAACCGGTGGAACAGATCCGTACGGAGCGGATGTCCCGCCATATCTATGATATTTCCCAGATAATGGATACTCCGATTGCGAAGCGGGCGTTGCGGGACGTATCTCTGTATAATTTCGTCATCGAGCACCGCAGACAGTTCATCGGATTGAAAGGCTTCGATTATTCCACCCTCAGGCCGCAGAGTCTCAGGATTGTGCCTCCGGCTGATGTTGTTCTCCGCGCAGTACGCCACTATACTCGCCACATCTTCCTTTGTCATCATATCAGGTCCTTTTTTCAGACAAAGGTAGCCCGCCGGGGCTTCAGCTAAAAGATGCAGTTCTTCGATACTTACTGTCCCGCGAAGTCGGCTGCGGCAGGTAGCCCGCGGCGGTTATTCGTAATAGGCGATGTCCACCCGCAGGTCTTCTCCGCAGGCTGCGTCCGATTTTGTCCAGATGCGGTGCGTGCCGCCGTGGCCGGATGTCACGAGGGCTCCTATCTCGGCGGTCTCATCCGCCGTCAGCGGATGCTCGGGGGAAGCGCTGATGCAGACGAAGCTGTCCGGCAGACATCTGTCCGCTTGCAGAAGTCCGTATTTCCCGACCAGTTCCCGGAGATAGTCCAGCCGCCCCGCAGCATCGTAGGCCAAGGTGTCGCAGCGGTGGATGCTGACGTGATTGGCCCGGAAGAGCCTGCCGAACTCCTCCCTTGCGGGCGGGGGAGTGACTATGGTCCCGCGCTCGAGTACGGTCTCGATGAACTCGGCGTTTATGTCTATGCGCTTGGTGTACTCCGCGTTGATCACGTAGCGTTTCCAGTATCTCCACTTACGGTAGTCTCCGTCGAACAGGTCTCTGAGTTCGCGAAGCTCTTTAAATGATCTGTGTTTCCTGAGTATCCGCATCTCCCGACGGATTGCTTGATGGAACGAGGGGACGGACTGCATCTCCCTGCGGGTGGGAAGTATGTCTCTGAATTTCCGGATGTAATATTGTGTCGTATCCTTCCCCTCATGCCAATTCATGACTGTCTCGTCCACCTCCTCCGGCAGGAAGCCGTAGTACGAGGTGTGCCAGAGGCAGCAGCCAGCAATCTCCGCCGGGGACGCAGTCACGCCCTCGTCGAGGACGATTTCCTTGGCGAGACAGGACTCCCAATAGTCCCCCTCGAGCGCTCCGGCGAAAAGCTGTTTCCCGTCTCCGTCCCCACCTTCACCATCTTCCGAATCCGAATCTTCCATATCCGGGTCTTTCCAGTAGCCGACGCTGACCTCGCCGGTCACGCCCTCTGTCGGAGTCAGATGTCGGAGATAGTCGAAATGCTGCTTGAAAGGGGCCAATGTGTTCTTGCCGCCTTCCAGATTGATGAACGGAGCGATCTCGTCGAATGTGAGAGAGTCGAGCAGTTGTTTGAGTGTCATATTCCTATTCTGTTTTTCTGAAATATCGCGATTAGTTCTTTAAGACCGTTTTCATATAATCCCTCATATCCTTCAGAGAGAGGCGCGGGGCGGTGTGTATGCTTCCGCATTTCGGGCACTGGACCGGATAGGAAGCCGCCGTGGCGTTCCACTCGACGTCCATCCCGATGAATTCGTGTCCGCAGTCCTTGCAGACATATTTTCCGATGTATCTTACCATAGCTCTTGTTTAGTCACACTTTTCCATTGCATCAATGGCAGCCTTTCCGATATAGACCACCGCGCCGATTGCGATGACAACACCTACGGCCACAATCTTTGCGTACTTCAGGACTAACGGGTCGCGGAGAGTGACCAGATCGTGGTCAAGGATTGATCCGTTTTCTTTACCGATAATTTCCATAAATTTCTTTTTTTAACATTTATATTAAAACATAATTCAACTTATCGCCTTGTTCCTGACGAGTGTAATCTCGAGGGACGGGAAATACTCGCCGAATCCGTTGAGCGGGGATTCGCACTTATCATCCTCGTCCGGTATACACCTTATCCTGCCCTCCGTCAGCCACATCTCAAGGATGTGCTCCGCGTCTTCCTTGCCGGCATAGCCGTGGCGCAAGACTCCGGCGTAGATCATAGATGCGTGGTAGTAGTCGCCCAAAGCCGTATATATGTCGCCAATCAAGATAACGCCGTCATAGCAGCCGTACCTTGCGGCAATCCGGTAGTACTTCTGAGCCTTGAGCAGGTCAGAGTCAAGGTAGGATTCAGCTACGATTCGCCCGTCTTCCTCAGATGCAGGCCCGGATACGCCCAGCGCGAAGATATCGCCTAGCGCTTTTGCTGCCTGTCCTTTCCAGAACTTGAACTCGTCTGATCTGTCAAATGTGGCTGACACCATCTCGTGCAGCATCTCCGCTGCGGCGAACACCATCTGCGGATTGTCGCTGGACGCGAGGGCTGCAGCCTTGGCGTAGTACTCCTTCCAGTCGCAGGAGGCGATACTGCCCATTAGTTTATGACTCAAATCTTTCCTCATTGATAAATGATTGTATTCTATCAGTCTGTGCAAAGGAACGCATTCAGACTGCAAAATTCTGGCAACTCAAAAAAATGTTGACCATTTCAGTCCCACCTGTCCGGCAGGTTTTCCTTCAACTTAGATATTTTCCGAGACTTAAGTAGAGCAGCGTAATGGAATAAATGTGATTTTATCTTGGCATTTTGACGGAATAAATGTATTTTTGCAGCAGTAGAAAAACGGAATAAATGTAGGTTGCTATGCTTAAACGCAAGATTTCCAATAAGATAGAAGATTATCTAAAATCCAGAAGTGACAAGATGCTCATCATCGATGGCGCGCGACAAATCGGAAAGTCGTTCATCATCC
>CAVHGF010000102.1:0-3561 GCA_963635625.1 Treponemataceae bacterium
GCACATACCATTTTTCGATGTAGGAATGGAAGCTGTTGACTGTATTGAGATGATTGAACTAAACCCACTTTGTGGGAACCTTTTCCTGCTTTTTTTGACAACTACGCCTGTGTTTTTGACATCTTTGTTCTCATCATATATCGCTCTCCTATAGAATTGCCCTGTTCATGTTTGAACAGGCAATTTTATCTATAGGAGGCTCACATGATGAGTGATGATGAGGTCTTGAAGAAGTTCTATGAGGACTGTCTTTTGCGAGGCCTGAGTGAGCGGACGAAGGAATCATACCTTCGTACGATCTACGAGTTCCGTGCTTTTGCCGGAAAGAGCGAGTTTGCTGCCCTGACGGGAGATGATCTGAGGAGATGGCTTCTGCATCTCAGGAGCGAAGGCCGGCTTACAACTGCAACGACGAACCAGTACAACAGCGCGTGTAAGTTCCTTCTCAGGAACGTCCTTGACGTGGAAGTCAAGGACAGTCAGACGCCGAACGCCAGACTCAAGCGTAAGGTACAGCCGTACATGAGCGTTGACGAGGTGAAGGAGTTCTTCTCCCACTTCAACGACATTCTGGTTTTCACGTACTTTCTCCTGCTGTACTCCACCGGTATGAGACGGTTCGAGGCGCTCAATGTTACGCCGGAAGACATCCACGGCAGCGAAAACAGTCCGAACGATGACTACATCATTGTCCGCCGTGGTAAGGGAGGACATGACAGGCGCGTCTATCTTCCGCATCCGACATACCTGATGCTGCGTGAATTTTATCGCGTATGGTGGTTACCCAAATACAATACGATTGGGGCTGACAAAAAAACGGGAATAAAGACGACGCCTCTATTCCCATCCGTTATAAACGGTGTTAAAGCCCAATCGTTCCTAAGCAAGGCCTTTAACGATGTTAGAGATTGTAACACAAGCTTTGCGGAATTTCACCCCCATACGCTGCGGCATGCGTTTGCTGTGCACATGTTGCAGAAGGACATCAATAACCTCTTCTACGTAAAGGCGAACTTCGGTCATAAGAGTCTGGCTTCAACCGAAATCTATCTCGGCGACGCCATCCTCTACGGAGTCTCCAATCCGGAGACTCCCGGCGAGGTCGCCGCTTTCCTCTGCGATGCTTTCCATTCCCGACAAAGAGTATGATGTTGCAGACATCTTCCACTATTCGTTTGCACAGGCGGATGAGCGCTACCACTTTACCGAGCGTCAGAAGGCGGTAGCGAGACACATCATGGGGTGCAGGACTGGGGAGATGGGTTCTTATGTCTACAAATGCACAGACTGTGGACATGAATACATCACCAACTGTTCCTGTCGTGACCGTATGTGTCCCAAATGTCAGGGAGAAGCCCATCACGAATGGATAGAGAAGATCGAGAAGGTAGTCCTCGACTGTACGCATCTGCATGTGGTCGTCACGTTTCCGGAATGTCTCAATCCCATCGCGCTGACGAACAAGGAGCACTACTACTCACTGATGTTTGAAGTAGTCTCATCCGTACTCAAGACAATGTGCGGGAACAAGAGACACCTCGGGGCCGCCCCGGGCTTCACCGCCATACTTCATACGTGGGGACAGAAGCTGACCTTCCATCCCCACATCCATGTTGCCATTACCGCAGGTGGACTTACAGATGCCGGTGAATGGAAGGATGCGAAACGAACGAGTAAGGGAGATGTCTACCTCCTTCCGGTGAAGGCGCTCGCTGCAACCGTAAAGAACCGGATGTTGGGGAAACTGAGGGAGAGTCATGCGAACGGACATTTCGGTTTCGACAAGATTCAGTTCGAACAGATTTTAGACAAAGCCGAAAGCCTGAAATGGATCAGCTATTGTAAAGAGCCTTTCAAAGGCTCTCGCGGTGTGTTTGCCTACATCGGCAATTACACACACCGCTCAGCCATTGCCAATTCCCGCATTCTCCACGTCGATAAAGATAATGTCACATTCAAGTACAGAGACTATGCAGACAACAGCAGGCAGAAGGAGCTGCCGCTGACGAACGAGGAGTTCATCAGGCGCTTTCTCATGCATACACTCGCCAAAGGCTTCGTGCGCATAAGGCACTACGGCCTTTATGCGGTTCCGAACAGGAAGAAGAAGCTCTGTGTTGCTAAAGCAAAAATACACGCCGTCAAGAAGCAGACGACACCTGTTAAGAAGGAGGAGGAGAAGAAAACGGAAGAAGTTCCTCCTGTGTACAAGTGTTCCCGCTGCGGCGGTGCCATGTACCGTATTAATAGAATACCCATGACAAAGACTGAGCTCACCATGCACATTTACCTGCAGATGATGCCGTCACTCCCTCCATAACACTCACACCTATTTCTACTTCCGGCTCCAGTCCGCCCCTTCTGGGGGTAAGGGGGTCCTATTGCCTTTTTCTCTATTCAGTGTCATATTCAGACATGTGAACATGCCTTCAATGCCACTGTCGGGAGGGCGTGAACGGGTACTAAATTCCATATATAGCTTTTAGGATCGGAAAAGGTTCCCGTGTGTTTAGTTCAATCAATTTATCTCAAATTCAGACCTTCTAACTCTCACGCTGTGAGTTCTTCAATCGCTTTTTGCTTTTGTGCTGAATTTTCGACCAAATCTACAGATTACGTCGCCCTCTTACCCTCTCTTGTGTCGAGCAGGGAAAAGAGAAGCTGACACTTGACAACGTCCAGTTCCATGAGACCGTAGTCATCAATAATGAGCAGATCATATGAGAACAGCTCCTCGGTGTAAGAAAGATATTCAGCAGAATCGAGATTTGCCTTGGAAAGCTTCTTCAACAGGGTGTTGGCAGATTCATACCTGACCTTGTAATCCTTGTGAAGAGCACAGATGCCGAGAGCTGAAGCGATGTAACTTTTACCGGTACCGGTCTTACCGGTGATGATGCAAGTCCGTCCCAGAGAAATCCATTCACAGGTCATAAGCCTTGAGATGAGTTCCTGGTTGATGTTCCTGTCCGGCAGGAGAAGCTTGTCGTCGAAAGCAGCATCAAGATACTTGATGCCGGACTTCGCAAGGAGCTTCTTGAACTTCTTGTCTCTCCTTGCATCCCACTCCGAGTTGACCAGTTCCGAGATAATCTCGAAAAAGGTACGATTTGGCGTAAGCGGGTCCTTGAACACCCCGTCAAGTGTTTCGGCCATTGTAGAGAGCTTCATCTTTCTGAGCCTGTCACAGATGATCAATTCTTCATTTGATATTCTAAAGTCATATTCCATTTTCTTATTCTCCTTTAATTGTAGTAGTCAGCACCGCGGATGTTTTCATGTTTAGGCAGTGTGGCTGTCGTCTTCTTTGCTGCAGTTTCACCTGATTCAGACTTGTCCTTCAGTTTTGCAATGAATCCTGAATAGGTGATAACACCCTTTTCCAGACACCTTCTGGAAGCATCCTCAACCCGTTCATAGGGGTAGCTCTCTGCTGTGTGCAGGAGTCCGTTGCAGGAGTTGTAGGCCTGCTGTTCGTGATCGGCACGATTGAGAAGCCTGTCGATGAACTGATACGTATAGGGACCGAACTTTTTGGCCCAGTTGCGATAGGAGTTACCA
>CAVHGF010000103.1:0-3527 GCA_963635625.1 Treponemataceae bacterium
AAAACTCCAGCGGCAGCTCCAGCAACTGCGGGCCAGGATGAAGAAAGAGAAGAATTTGGCAAAGCAGATGGAACTGCGGCGGGAGATCAAGAGATTGGAGGAAAAATTATTATGAAAACACAAGGGGTAACCGCTATTTTTAGTTTAATTATCAGCGCAATATCTATCATATCAGTCCTATGGCTCTTTCCCTATGGAGTTGGATATGACATTTCAATCAGCGTATTTAGCGGTTCACTTTTTGCCTTAGCTATAGCTTTTGTTTCCTTTTGCGCGGAAAGGCGGCAAAGAATACAGATGATATTGTTCCGCACAAGGAACATCAAAGTGCTGAGTAATGGCTTTCTTAATGTTAAAACCAAAGAAGAGTTCATTCATATCTGTAGAGATATTGAATCCGAATATGACATTGCACAGATGGCCGCTGCCGATATTCAAGCATGTGGGCAAATTGCAAGTAGAGAAGTCGATTCTTTATGGAAAAGCACGGGACTTTATGTCAGTGAAATGCTTATTGAGTTGGAAAAGGTAGAATACGACTCATCAAATGATTATACTGAACCTCTTTCCCAAATAACATCTACGACTATGAAGAAATTAAATGCCATAATCCAAGCATGGGTGCCTCTTGCAAAAAAGTATATAAGCACCCCTCTTTATAATAGTTATTGCGACCTCGATGAGATACAGCTGGGCAAGGAAACGCACAAGACCATAAGAGAGATATGGGAGGAATATGCTAATGGACAAGCTAAAATTTGAAACCCCTGACATGGTAGCAGGAAATATTGATAAGATCGCGGCGCTGTTTCCCTCGGCCATTACTGAAATGCGGGGCGAGGACGGCGAGGTCAAACGCGGCATCAATTTCGAGGTACTGAAGCAGCTTCTGAGCCGGGATGTGGTGGACGGTGACGAGTGCTATGAATTCACATGGGTGGGCAAAAAGGCGGCCATGGCGGAAGCGGCGCGGCCTATCGCCAAGACCCTGCGCCCGGTAAAAGAGGACAGTCGTGACTGGGACACCACAGAAAACCTCTACATCGAGGGTGACAATTTGGAAGTTCTCAAGCTGCTGCAGGAGAGTTATCTCGGCAAGGTCAAGATGATCTACATTGACCCGCCGTATAATACTGGTCACGATTTTGTTTACCCCGACTCCTTCATGATGGATAATGACGAGTATAATGAAGGAACTGGATATTTCAATGAAGATGGGAGCATCAACTACAATAGAGAGAATAACAGAGCAGGCGGAAGATATCATTCCGATTGGTGCAGTATGATCTATTCACGATTGATGTTATCTCGAAATTTATTGGTAGAAGATGGCGCTATATTTATCAGTATTGATGACAATGAGTTAGCTAGTTTGACAGAAATATGCAACGAGGTGTTTGGTGAAAGCAATTTTGTTGGATGTATCTCCCGCGCAACTGGAACCACTACGGGACAAGATGCAAACAAAATCGGTAGTTCTTTAGATTACTGTGTGGTTTATGCAAAATCAGATAGTTTTACACTAAATGGTATCGGCCTTGATGAAAAAGATATGAAGCGATTCAATGAAATGGATTCAAAAGGTCGGTATTCAGTTTTGCAGCTACGCAAAACTGGGAATGCGGATAGAAGAGAAGATAGGCCCAATATGTTTTATGAGGTCACGGCTCCTGATGGTGATGCCGTTTTCCCATTCGGCCCCAGTGATTATTTAAGTCGTTGGCGTGTTTCACGAGAGTCGTATGAAAAACTCGTGCGCGATAATATGATAGTGTGGAAAAAGGACAAAAGCGAAAGATGTCCAATAGTGGATGGCTACAAAAAGTCATTGTGGACACCTTATGTAAAGTACTATCTAGAAGGTCGAACTAAACAGGTGTCAAACTTATTTCAAGATATTGAAGGAAATAAAAAGGCATCTATTGTTTTAAAAGACCTGTTAGGGGCAAAAGGCATTTTCGACAATCCAAAACCCGTTGAATTCATGGGTATAATTTCTAATATATCAACTAACAAAGAATCTGTTATTCTCGACTTCTTCTCCGGCTCTGCCACCACCGCCCACGCGGTGATGCAGCTCAACGCCGAGGACGGCGGACACCGCAAATTCATCATGGTGCAGCTTCCCGAAAAATGCGATGAAGCCAGCGAGGCCTACAAGGCGGGCTACAAGAACATCTGCGAGATCGGCAAAGCGCGCATCCGCCGCGCTGGCGACAAGATCAAAGCCGAGCACCCTGATGCCCATCTGGACACCGGCTTCCGCGTGTTCCGCGTGGACGAGAGCAACATGGAGGACGTCTACTATCACCCGGAGGAGCTGACACAGACCATGCTGGGCGGCATGGTGTCCAATATCAAGTCTGACCGCAGCGACCTTGACCTGCTGTACGCCTGTCTGCTGGACTGGGGCGTGGAGATCAACCTGCCCCACAGCGCGGAAACGCTGGATGGCTGCACCATTCACAACGTGGACGATGGCGCGCTGGTGGCTTGCTTCGACGAAAACGTCCCCGACACGGTGATCCGCCGCATGGCTGACCTGCATCCCCTCCGCGCCGTGTTCCGCGACAGCTCCTTTGCCAGCGACGACAGCAAGATCAACGTTACCGAGATATTCAAAAACCTCTCGCCGGATACGAATGTGAAGGTGATCTGATGAAGCTTCAATTCAAACACCAGCCCTTTCAGGCAGAGGCCGCCGCGGCGGTCTGCGACGTGTTCAACGGCCAGCCCTACCGCACAGTGACCTATCGCCGCGACCTGGGCGATACGGCGGGGCAGCAGCTCTCCATGGAGGACAGCGAAGTGGGCTTCCGCAACCAGCCGTTCATCCCGGAACTGACCAACCGCCGGATACTGGATAATCTCCGCGCCGTCCAGCGTCGGAACGGCCTGCGGCCCTCTGACGATCTGACCGGCCCCGGCGTGAACCTGTCCATTGAGATGGAGACCGGCACCGGCAAAACTTATACATACGTCAAGACCATGTACGAGCTGAACAAGCGCTACGGCTGGAGCAAGTATATCATCGTTGTGCCGTCTGTGGCCATCCGCGAGGGCGTCTATAAGTCCCTGCAAACCACGCAGGAGCACTTTGCCGACGAGTACGGCAAGAAGATACGGTTCTTTATCTATAACTCCGACCGCCTGACGGAGGTTGACCGTTTCGCGTCCGACAGCGCCATCAATGTCATGATCATCAATATGCAGGCGTTCAACTCCAGCAAGAACCAGCGCATTATCGATAAGAAGCTGGACACCTTCCGCAGCCGCAAGCCTATCGACATTATTGCAAAAACCAATCCTATTCTCATTATCGACGAGCCCCAGAGCGTGGAGGGCAAGCAGACCAAGGAGAGCCTGAAAAAGTTTTGTCCCCTGTTCACGCTGCGCTACTCCGCCACCCACAAAGAGAAGTACGACATGGTGTATCGTCTGGATGCCATGGATGCCTACAACCAGCATCTGGTGAAGAAGATCGCCGCGCTGGGCGTGACGCTGCAGGGCAGCACCGCCACCAACAG
>CAVHGF010000104.1:0-3499 GCA_963635625.1 Treponemataceae bacterium
GGGGTGCCGATAGACATCATCTGTAAAGTCACAGGCCTGTCGGAGAACGAGATACAGGGCTTGTGAAATCGCGAAACTGTGGCAATTTGTCAGTGCATTCCTTTCATCTTTCACGTACTCAAACACCTCGGCGAAACAGCGCTGGAGGGTAAGCGTTTCCGCGATTACGTTTTAGCAACTGTAAATGTCCATTATACCACGAATCATTCAAAGTAATATCTTGGAGAAATAAGAGAGAATTGTAAGGTAAGTCCAATGAACTGTATGGGTATGGACATAAAAAACGCCTCTTACAATCGTAGAAGGCTCTGGAGGATGCCATCGCTGGGCGGGTGGGAGCCGCAGGCTGCGAAGCAGCCGAGGCAGTGCGGAAGGCGGAAAGCAAGTCTCTGGATCTCCGCAGCGAAGCGTAGGATGTCCAGAGTCTTGCTCGCCTGGAGCGAGATTATAGGGTCGGTGAGCTGGCAGTTATGGAGCGTAGCGGAATAACTGCCAGCTGACCGACACCGCTTTTCTTTCAAGCGACGTAGCCGAAGGCGGAGGAGTTGTGGAGTCCGAAGCAGTCTTTCCCAACTGACGGAACGGCAGTTGGAAATGTCTGCCGGGCGGAACTGGATAAAGTGGAAATCGGAGCCACGCGAACTGTGGTGGAGGCTGGAACCAAGCCTTTCTGACGGAGCTTCAGCGGAGGAAGAAGAGCTTGACCGCTTGAATGCCATTCTGATACCCTGTGCAAAGTATTATTTTCAACTTTGGATGGGAGGATGAATGTATCTGCGCGTGAATATTTTGCGATATTTCGTAATTCCGGACGAAACTTTTCGTCATTCGTAAGAAACTTTTCTTATCTTTCCTCTATAAATCCAGTTTTTCATGCTATCTGAGATAGGCAGAAGCAGGCATGGCATCACAAGAGCGTGCAGCAGTGCTTCCGGCTCGGAAGTCGGATGGATATAAAAAAACACTTTCCTCTACGAGTTCAAAGACTCAAACAGGCACTCCTAAGCCGCATAGAGCGTTAGCCAATTTGTTGAACGGGGTCGGACCACCACAAAGATAATGACCTTACAATATGCGGTATATATTGAGGCGACCGACTATGCGTCAGCCGGAGCAATATCAGGTGTGTAGTCGCGATATGCGACATTGTCGTGCAGTACGAACCAAACGGCCGTAAGCATCTTTCTTGCAATGGCTATCTGCACTTTCATTTTGCCCTTTCGACGTACAACGACTTGCTGATAACTGAACTTGTTGTAGAAGCAGCCTTGTGTCTTGGAAGCGGCCCATGCGCATTCGACGAGAGTTTTTCTCAAGTATTTGTTACCGTGCGTGATGCTTCTGGCCTTGATCTTTCCGGCACTTTCCTCGTTGCGAGGCTTCAGCCCGCACCATGAGACAAGGTGGGCGGCATCTTCAAACGACGACATATCTGTGCCCACTTCCGCTATGATTGAGGTCGCGGAACGTCCCTTGACTCCCGGTATGGTCTGCAGTTTCTTCAATTGTTCAGGAAAGTACCGCTGGCAGATTGCATCCATCCGAGACTGACATTCATCCTTGTGCTTTTGTGCGAGGTCCACTTCTTCACGAAGTTGCCTCATCATGTCGATATCAGTCTGGGTGATAACGCCTGTAAGTGCAGCGACGATAGTGTCCCTTCCTACCCGGTTGACGGTTCTTCCATGAATGACGGTGGCCAATTTCTCCGGGGAGGTCTCACCTTCGGTAATCAAGCGCACAACTTCCTTGTAGCTCTTGCCGTCTGTCGTGGACACATAGTTGCTGATGCGGATGTTGCAGCGCTGGAGCGCGGCATCAAGCTTGCCCAGCTTGCGGACAATCTCGTGATTCAGATCGGATATCCGTCTGTCATACTGACGCAGCTGCTGAATGAGGTCGTCTGGAACATAGCTGCCCTTTATCAAGTCCTTCAAGAGGCAGGTGGCGATCCATTCCGCATCTTTCACATCACTCTTCTTGCCCGGAAGCTGCTTGATGAAATACGGGTTCACAAGCTTCAAGCTCACATAATTCTCAAGGACACGCCACACCGGCATCCAGTAGATGCTCGTGCTTTCCATACAGACCTCGCCGACATCATATTGCTGAAGTGCTGACAGCAACTGCTCAAGTTCTGGAGTCAAGACTCCATATTTTTCTTGAAAAACGATGCCGTTTTCATTGATAATACAGGCGTACACACTATCTTTGTGGACGTCAAGACCGCATACTTGTCTCATAGGCATTCAAATTTTTGGGACACCAAGCCCGTTTAACTTAAAGTATTGTGGCAGGCAGTGATGCCATGTCCGCTTTTGCCTATAAAGATAGCATGGGGTCTTGATTTTTATACAACTGGCCTAAAAACGCCAGTTTTTATGTATATTTGTTAGGAGTAATTAATACCAATAAAACTTATGGCGAATTTTCTATTCTACAAGTACCGGTTCGAGCCGACCGGTGAAAGGACGTTGTTCTCTGCCGAGGACGGGACGAGGGTCTCAAGCGAACGTCTCAACGGGAAGCTGGAAGAACTGATTGGGCAAAGAGCCGGGGAGAGTGAGCCGGTGCTGAATCTGTACTGTGTCAAGACCGACAGGAACGGCGTGAAGTCTCCGGAGTTGTACACGAATGAGATTAAGCGGTTTGACGGCGGGGTGGCCTTGCTGGAGGTGCGGAACAACAAGTTCAAGAAGGTTATGCCGAGGGATAAGAATGAGTCGGTGGATGTGGAGCATTGTCCGGTGTGTCGGGCGATTGTTGACACTCGTCCGGGGTCGATGGCGATTCTGGTTCAGCAGAAGAGGGAGGCTTTCGGCAATGCGGATGAGGTGGTGGGGCTTATCGTGGATTATTGTGCCAGGGAGTTGAAGGTGGCCGAGCTTGACTGGAAGATGGTGTTTGAGAAGCGGTTGTGCAAGGGGTCGATTTGGGATATTGTGAAGTCCCGTACCGACGGAGGTCAGGACAGGGTGAAGTGTCTTTGTGTGAAGATTGACGGGAGGAGGGCGAATGAGGAGAATGAAGTGGATAAGGCTTTGCAGCTTGTGCTTGAGAAGCTGGCGGCTCCGGAGGGGGAGCTGAGGCTGATGTCGGATGATCCGGAGCGCAGGATTCTGGATGATACGAAGGAGGATGTGAGGAATACGGTGGATATGCTCATCGAGAACAAGTACAGGATGAGAATCGGTTTCGAGAGGTCGGGTTCGGTGGAGTACGGGCGTGATGCGGAGGCTGTGTATGGGATTGCTGATGAGTATTGCGATGAGTTCGAGAAGGGGACGGTGCTGATAGGAGGGAAGTATAATCTTAAGGATTGGCTTGATATGCTGATTCCGGAGGATGAGTCGCATACTTACATCAAGTCTGAAAAGAGGAAGCGCAATGGAAGAAGGGCGAGAGCATAGGGTTCTGGAGTCGCCGCTGGCGGTGTTCGTCCGGAGGGGGTGGCTTGACTGGGAGCAGAGAATCACGTTTATGCAGGTGGATGAGGGTG
>CAVHGF010000105.1:0-3455 GCA_963635625.1 Treponemataceae bacterium
AGCTGTAGCTGAACGTTCTGCGCGCCGGCAGCTTGCGTGCTTGCAACTTCAAGGACGATTTCCGCAGATTTCTTGTCCGCAGCCTGTTTGATTATCTCCGTCTGGTTCGCGGCAGAAACCGTTACGGCTACCGTCTTTTCTCTCGTGCCGTCGGCATTGGTCTTTTCAGTTACCTTGGTTTCCGTTGGTGATGTTGTGGTCGTCGAAGCTGTTTTGTCGCCCGTAGTGACAACCTTGCTTTCTGAGGAGCCGCCGCCCCAGCTGCCCGCGTGATCATCTTTCGTGTAATCGGATGTATAGTAAAGAACGATCTTATCGCCGTCTTTCAAGTAATACGAACCCATATATACTTCAGGCAGCTTGCCGTTTACGGTATAAAGCCAGCCGCTGTTCTTGGTGTCCGTATCGGTCAGGGTCACGCCGCCGGCGTCGGTAACTCCGCTGATGTAGTCGCCGAAGCTGTCGTACTTATATCCGGACTTTGTGAGTGCGGCTGTAACCGCATCCCATGCTGTCGCGTTTCTGCTAAGACCGCTTACGGATATTCCCGATGTAGATTTGAACCCGTTCACATCCTTGCCGTCTACGGATACCGTAGCGCTAAGCGTCGTCGGTCTTGAATCCGGATTAGGGTCCGCACCCTTTTCGCCCTTTACGGTAACTGTCACCGATACAGGCTGCTTGTAGAACTGTGCAAACTGTGCATAGTCTTCATCTGACTGGAATTTCTCCCAATACTTACCGTATATATTGTCCGTAAATACGCTGTCGATCGTCACCTCGGTATCATATTCCGGCGTTGTCACAAACAATGTCTCGCACTCGATAACGCTGTTGTAGTCGCTTCTGAACTCTCTCCACGGCTGGCTTTTCATCGAATCATATCCCGGCAGATCATCCACATCAATACCGGCAAATGTGATGTTTACCGTTCCGCGGACATACTCCACGCTTCCGTCTTCGCCCCTCAGAATTTCCTCAAAGGCCTTTAGATTGCTTGTAACATTATTCTTGTCTGTATTTTCTCCCTTGATTCCGTTCCAATATACCTCCTCTGTAGCCATCTTTGCCATCCAAGCTGCTGCGTCATCGATTTCTTTCTGAGTCAATGGCTGTACCGTCATTTCAAAGGTATTTTGCGCAAGCACGTTCTTTGTCCTGCGGTCAGTAATTGTAACCGTATATTCTACCGTGACAGGATCGCTTCCCGGAAGCGGACGATAGATCACCGCGTGATAGCCGCTGAACTCCAATACATCCGTGTTGCTGCTACTCATCGTAACCTTTTGATTGTAGCTGTCTGACATAATGCCATTATCCTCCAAAACAGCAGGTCGCGGTAGCTGCAAGTCGGCCGTAACATTTGCCAAATCCACGCTTTGCGTCTTCTCTACAAAGTCTCTTATAAGCCCCGGATATTTTGCGACGAGAGCCGCCTTCATATCAGCCTTTTCTTCTTCTGTACCCTCTGCAATGGTCACATCGAAGAATTTTTGCGCGATAGCGGGCTCCGTTGCTGTACCTTGGGATGTCATCTCGGATACCGTGTAGTCATCCCAGAAAGTAAATTTTGCTGTCGCTGTCAGAGTGATCTCCTTATCATTTGACTTCTCTCCTTCGTCTGCCTTAGGAGGTCTTTGGAGAATGCCTGTAAGAGTGCCGTCGCTGTTCTCCTCTGCATAGATATATTGTGAATCCTCGTAATCAAGTGTAGACCAGGAAATTTCCGCAAATGAATACTTCGAAAGCTTTTGCGGCAGCGTTAGATTCTGATCAATGCTTCCGGATACAACAGTGTGCGTCCAATCATTGTCTACTCCGCTGACATTCTTATCCTCTGAGGTATTCTTGTTGTCTCCCTTTATGGTATCCCATGTGACTTCGTCGAGCACCTTTTCGAGCATTTGCTCTACATAGAAGACATCCCAGCCGATGTGCACTCGCATCGTGACTTCTTTTTCTTTTCCTTCAAGTGCAAGCTTGAAATGCACATCGTTGTAGATAGCCGCTGTCGTGCTGAGGCCTGCGGTTCCTCTATAGTAGGTCGTTATATCTCCATTTGACGATATATAATCCACGCCGTCACTTGGAAGTGCCTTGCTGCCGACTGAAACGAGGCTTACCTCAATTCCCTTGCCGTCAAGACTCTTCACCTCATAGCCTTCTCTTGCGAGGTACTGCTCCATCGCCTCTGTGATATTTTGATGGTCATACATCTGCATTGGCTGGATGTATGTGCGGGACGCATCTATCTTCGCTGCTATAGCCTCAAGTTTTGTCTCCGCCGCACCGCCCGCCGACTTTATGAGAAGCGTAAACTGCTTCGTTTTAGTGACGTTTTGGTTTTTCACGCTTGCCGTTAGTATCACTGTTTTATTTACACCCTCCGGTCTTGTCACCGTGGCAATCGTGCCTGTGCTCGCCGTGCCGCTTGCTATATTGACAGTCGCAGACTCGCTGCTTGTCCAGCTAATCGTACTGCCCTTTTCGCCGGCTGTCGGCAAAAGGATTTCCGTGCATGTCTCCGGAATGTTGTAGATGCTGCTTCCGTCCATGCTCAGTGTGCCGTCGTTCGTAAGGTCGATGCCGAAATAAGCATAAATGTCGTCCCAGGTGAGCTTTGAATATTCCGGATCCGATTCATCTTTTACGAAACCTTTCCAAAGTTCAAACGCCGCATCTTCTGTTGTAATTTCTTCGTCTCTATAGCCATAGTATTCGTTTTTCTCTGCTTCAAGCGCATCCGCTCTGGTCTTGTCCTTGATTACGATGGCATTCATATCTGCCAGGGCATTCTGCTCAAACTCAGGAACTACCGGAGATGTACCGCCCTGCCATGTCAAAACCGGATAACCGTTGTTAATATTTGCGGAATCCTGATTAAATGCACCACCTAATGTGTAAGCAAAGAGGCCAGTTTTCATATCAGCCGCAGCATGTCCCGTAGTGCCGGCGGTGCCTGCCCCTCCGTCTTCCGAAATCGCCTTGGCGCAAATGCCGCTCAGGTAGTGGACATTGCTTACGACTCCGGCAGGTGTATCTGAATATGAGGAGGCCGCTCCCAGCAGTCCGATCACTGCGCCTATACCTGCGGCAGGCCCCGTAACCTTAGCTGTGGTATAACAATTTTTGAGCACAGCTTCGTTATTCAGGGCACCCACAATTCCGCCGATAGCCTTGTTTGTTTTATCGGGATCTGCGTATATAGTGCCTGTGAAATAGCAATTTTCTACTGTGCCATAGGTATAGCCCGCGATTCCGCCCAAATTCAAAGTCTGGTTGTAGCCGACACCCTTACATGCGATATCCGCATCGCTTACGCAATTTTTAATCGTATTGCCCTTCAATGCTCGCCCTACTATGCCCGCTGTGCTTCCGCTCGAATAATTGTTTGTTATTCTTCCGCTAAACATGCAATTTTCGATCGTACCTTTGCTCGTATTCGCAATTCCTCC
>CAVHGF010000106.1:0-3387 GCA_963635625.1 Treponemataceae bacterium
CTCCTCTGGCTTTCTCCCAACGAGTTCACTGTCCAATATGTTTGACAAACCTACATCGGCGTACAGGATAAATTTAAAGAATAACTTTGTCCTTGTAATTCGGTCAGAGTTGTTGTATACTGGTTTCAGACAAAGAAATGGAGGAACACTTGTATGGCTATGGCAGAAAAAATCAGGATCCTACTGGTGAAGCAGGGCAATATCTCCGAGGCGGAATTGGCCAAAAGACTGGGCACCAGCCGGCAAAACCTTCACGGCAAGTTCCAGCGTGATAATTTTTCGGAAAAGGACCTGCGGAAAATAGCCGAGGTGATGGGCTGCAGCTACGAAGCGGGTTTCCGCATCGACAAAACCGGGGAGTATGTTTAATGGGCCTCGGAAATGCGCGCAAGACAAATGAAGAACCTCCGTCGATACCCGGGTGGATGTCGGCGGAGGGCTTTTTGTATTCAGTTACGGTTCAATCGTCATACCACTCATCCCACGCTTCGTCCTCGTCCTCATACCAGTCGCGGTTATCTTCCCAGAGGTCTTCTGGGCTATCATAGTCATCCCTGAGGCTTCCAGAAGTGTTACTTCCGTTGCCGTAATTGAAGGTCTGTCCCTTATTACCGCCTGACGGATAATACTGCGAGAAGGATTTCAGCATATACTCGCTGTCGTTTTTCCACTGAGCGCACATTCCAGCGGCGATCATTTCACCATTTTCATCATACCAGTAAACATTAAAATATTTCCGGTTCTGCTCCAACTTATCAAAGTTTTTGCAGTTCAGTCTCTTGTCCGGTTCGCCAAGCGAAGTGTATTTCAAGCAGCTCACCGGCATCCCTTCTACGGGCAGTTTTCCGGAATACTGATCTTTCAGGCTTTGTTCTGGCTTTGCTGCATTCTCCGCAGCGATGCGTTGACGCTCGGCTTCCTCGGCAGCATCTTTCTCCGCCTTGTAGCCCTTGACGCGGGTTTCCAGTGCGTCAACTTCCTGCTGCCAGCTCGTGTCGTATTGCAGCGTGATGTTTGAAAGCTCATCCTGCCCGCCCGCATAGTCTGCCCTGTCTTTATATATACCGGCGTATTTGCAGTAGACGGACAGTGACGCGGCATCCCGATAGCCGGAAAGCGCAGAGAAGTCCTGTTCGGCAGAGGCGTAGTTGCCATTTGACAGTTCTTGCAGGGCTGCATCATAGTTTGCTGCTCTCTGCTTGTTGTGGTTCGAGACGGAAATAGAGATACCCGCAATTACGGCTACCGCCAGAACCGCCGCTACGAGCTTTCTAAACGGGAACGGCTTCTTTGGCGGCGTGGAGTTCTGTTCATCCATTTCTGTCGCAACTGGTTTAGTGACCTGGGGTTCTGCTTCTGGCTGCTCTTTTTCGATTTCAGGCGTAGGAATCACGGGAACTTCCTCTTTTTCAGTCTCTTTCTTAGGCTGTTCTACACGCTTCTGTGGCTTCGGCGCAGCAACTTCAATGGTCGGCGTGGCTGCTATCGGAGCATCTATCGTGCGGATGACGGTCTTTGTCTGCTCCGCAGGCCAAGGTGCGACCATGCGCGTACAGTCCATAACGGCTTTGACCTGCCCATGCCGCAGCACATCGTCTTTTCCAAACGGAAGCTCGACCCAATCTCCAACCTTCAGCGGCAAACCGCCGGTCAGATACGCATACGGGCGGCGCGTTCCCTGCACCTGAACAGAGCAATAGCGATACACGGTGCCGTCATCAGGTTTCGTATCTGCAACGGACTTGCCGGTATAAGATCGCGGCTTTGCTGTTCTGGAAGACGGTGTTGTGGTGAATACACGACTGAGCCGCTTCTTCCAGTTTTCTTTAAGGCATGGATTTTTCAATGCAAGCTCAAGACAGTGCTTCCCCAATTCTTCCTGCCCGCAGGAGCGGCAAGCACTCAGAACATTAAACTGCAATCTGCCAATATATGCGCTCTCAAAAAGCTGAGACACGAACCGCGCATCCTCCAGCGCGACCAAAAGCGGAAGTGCCTGATCATCGGTTGGCGACTCCAGCCAGTCCCAGTCTAAGAGCAGCTTCTCGGCGGTCTTGGGGGTGGTTTTCAGAGACGGCTCCGCGATGTCCAAAAGCCGCCGCCACATTTGAATGCCCTTTGCCGTGTTGCTTGCAAACACGTCATCCAAAATGTAGTTCCACGACAATTCATCGAAGTCCTCGGCGGTTTCATGTGGGACTTCCTCCGGGTATTCAACCAGCAAAATCTCGCGGCAAATGTCCTCATAATCCGGAAACTTGCCCTGCGCCAAGAGGCGTTTTGCGCGTTCTGCGTCCGGATGTAGCAGCACTTTGTTCTGCCAATGGGTGTTATAGGCTTCTTCCAGCGCGTTCCGGTAGTCTTGCGCTTCGCCCATTTCCTCATCCTTCTTCCCGCCGAAGTAGGCATAGGCAGAGGATAGTTCGGAGAACAGTTCAAACATCCCATCTGGATCGACATGGTTATAGTAGTCTTCCACAGGGCGCGTGGCAAGCAGTTTCGTCCAGAACATGCCGCAGTCCGTTTCGGAAAGGGCTGCTTCTTCGCGGAACAAAACACCGCGTTTTGCATCGCGCATAATCTCTTCTGCGCTTTCGCCCAGATTCAGGTCAGTAGTCGTAGTCAGGAAAGCCCGCAGTTCCTCCGCCTTTTTCTCGTCCGGCAAAGCTCCTGCGTGCTGGATTCCGACTGAGATGTGGTGCGGCAGCACTTTTCCGAGAAGCTGCGAGAGCGAAGCGTTCTTAGGTGCGATCTGCCCCAGTGCCCTCTTCAGATCGTTCCATGTTTCGGGGAGATCGACATGGTAGGCAAAAGAAAGCGTCAGTGTGATCTGTGCCAGTTGCTGTATCGGTGTCCTTTTCAGCCTTCCAGAATCTCCACACCAGCCGCATTCCCAATATGACCCATGTATCATGACTGGACTTCCGCACTACGGACAGCGCATATTGCCCTCACCACCTTTTTTCCGGAATTACTCAACTCCCAATGCCTTATATACTGCGTCCTCTGCGCTCTGATAGAAAACCAGATTGAAGCAGCCAATCAAATCTGCCGGAACAAGTCCGAGATCAGCCGCCGATGTAATGGGCAGCAGTACCTTCTTTGCGCCACTGTCGAGGCAGACCTGAAGCGCGTTTGCAAGCTCGTCCACCTTGAGCATCGTTCCTGCAATGCTGATTTCACCCAACACCGCCAGACTGCTGAGGGTCGGTTTTCCAAGTGCAATCGAGCAGAGCGCAATCAATGTAGGAAGTGCCAGCTTCTCGGTCATGCCGATGCCCTGTAAATCCTGATAGTTGATGATATAGTCCTTCGTTGTTGTGCTGATGGCACCGCTGATGCGGTTGCCGTTCGCTTTCAGATAGTTGAAGGCGGTATTTGCCGCTT
>CAVHGF010000107.1:0-3317 GCA_963635625.1 Treponemataceae bacterium
GTTTCTTTATCAGGGCTTTTTAACTTTTTTAGCAGCTTAGGCTGCGGAATTTAGGCAATATTTTTTACTTGCGAAACTTGAGTGGATATATTGAATTCAAAGAGCTATTGGTTATGAAGAAGGCTTGTATTGCTGCGATATTGGCCGTTGCGGCCGCCTTGACGGCGAATGCGCAGACCGGAGACTGGACGGGGAAGCTGAAGGTGTCGGGGGTGGAGCTCGCGCTCGTCTTCCACATCGGGGAAGAGTCCGCCACGCTCGATGTGCCGGACATGGGTGCGAGAGAGATCCCGGTCGAGGTCTCCAGAGACGCGACCGGAAGCATCACGCTGAATGTGCCGGCGATTGGCGCTTCGTTCCGGGGATTGTGGGCCGGGAAGGTCATCGCAGGGACTTTCACCCAGCGGGGGATGTCGCTGCCGCTGACACTCTTGCCGGGTGCGCCCCTCATCAGGCGGCCGCAGACTCCGGTAGGACCGTTCCCCTACACCACCGAGGAGGTGGCCTTCGCCAACGGCGACGCTGTACTGAAAGGCACGCTGACGCTCCCCGAGCACTGCGGGCGGAGTACTCCCGTGCTGATTATGGTTACGGGCAGCGGTCTCCAGAACAGGGACGAGGAGATATTCAGCCACAAGCCCTTCGCTGTCATCGCCGACGCCTTCGCGAAGGCGGGGATAGCGACGCTCCGCTACGATGACCGCGGATTTGGGGAATCGACGGGAGATGTCGTCCTGTGCACGACCGAGGACCTCAAGAACGACGCCCTGGCCGGAGTGCAACTTCTTAGGAGCCGTTTCGACAATGTCGGGATCATCGGGCACAGCGAGGGAGGGACCATCGCGCTTATGCTCGCGGCCGAGGGACAGGTGGATTTCGCCATAAGTCTGGCGGGGATGGTCGTCTCCGGAGCCGAGACTCTGCTCGACCAGAACAGGCGTGCCTATCAGAGCGCCGGGCTGGGAGAGGCAGAAGCCGAATCATTCACCCGCCTTCTCTCCGACACTTACGAGGCCATAACATCCCGCTCTCCGCTTCCTTCGGCGGACGACTATGGTCTGTCCGAGGCTCTGAAGCAGAACTACAATCTGGCAGTGAAGCAGCTGCGCACGCCATATATGGAATACTTCCTGGGGCTGGACGTGTCGCGGAGTCTGTCCGGAGTCACCTGCCCAGTCCTGGCCCTGAACGGCAGCAAGGACACCCAGGTGGACTGCAAGCGCAACCTCGCTGCTCTCCGGGAGGGGCTCCCTTCCGATGGCAGGAACGTCATCCGCGCCGAGGAAGGCCTCAACCACCTTTTCCAGCACTGCGTCACCGGCGAACTCTCAGAGTATAAGGAGATAGAGGAGACCTTCTCTCCCGAAGTCCTTGCCGAGATGATCGCCTGGCTCCAGGCGCTCTGACTTGACCCCCGCATAGAGCTGACAGAAAAACAGATTGTGAAATGGGAAACAATATCGTGACAGATTGGGCCAAAGGCCTCAACTGTTCCATTACCGTGTGCGACAGCAACGGAGTAATCATATATATGAACGACAGGGCGGTGGAGCAATACCGCAAGCGCGGCGACCTGATAGGCCGCAACCTGTTCGACTGCCACAACGAACGCTCGCAGGAAATTATCCGGGAGCTCTTGGCGACCGGAGGTTCGAACTGCTACACCATCGAGAAAGAGGGGGTTCATAAGCTGATATTCCAGAGTGCCTGGACTCTGGACGGCAAGGTGGCCGGCCTTTGCGAAATATCCATCATCACACCTGAATCTATGCCGCATCATATCCGCGGATAGAGAGTCTCCCCAGCCGTCAAGGAGCGTGATTACATATCCTCCAGAGAAAGGCATCCGGAGATGATCTCCTGCCTGCCGAAGACACTTTCGCTCAGGTCCTCCGTCTTCTGAGCCATCAGCGCCGGAGAATACTTCTTCCTGTTCCTCTTGACCTCGTAGGCGTGAACCTTCCCGTCAAGGGAGACTGCGACTATGTCTATCTCATTCTCCTGTGCGGTATTGGCATTCCCCCGCCTGGAATGCCACCAGCCCCCTATCTCAAGATACTGCTGTGACTCCATCATCTTCTGGCGGAACCATCTCTCCAGAACCCTTCCGGAATATGCAGCGTAGTCGTTTTTGATTATATCTGCGAGCGCAGAGTAGTTCTTTATCTCTATCAGCGTGCGGTACCTGTCAAAATACCTGAACCAGAAGCGCAGGAACACATCGTTTATCTCGTAGCGCACGGCCTTCGAGGTCTCCGAGGACCTTATCGGCCTCTTCTTGCTGATGAGTCCGTAGTCCTCCTCGAGAGTCTTCATCTGTCCGCCGAGACTCTTCTCCCCGAGCATCCCCTCTATCTGCGGCAGGCAGACCTCTCCCGAAGCTATGATCCCCAGGATCGAGAAATAGGTTCCGTAGTTCTTTCCGAACTCCTGTATCAACATATTCTTGCCCTCCTCGAAGAACTGCGAGTCCGGGCGGGTCATATAATCCACCATACTCTCCATATCCGTGCATCCGTTGTCAAGAAAAAGCTCGACATACTTCGGGACTCCGCCGGTGAAGCAGTAGAGCGCGAGCAGGTCGTCATTGGTGTAATCTGTCTTGTAGTCCGCGAGGATCTCCTTCATCACATCCGTGCGGAACGGATCCAGCGTGATGCTGAGGTCAGCGCGCCCGAACAGCGGCTGCTTCCCGTCCTTGAATATCTTTTCCATCAATGTGAACACCGAACCGCTGACCACGAGATTTACATTGGAGAGTCGCCTCTCGCGGTCCCACACATCCTGAATGTCCGAATATATGGAAGGATTGACATAGAGGAAATCCTGAAACTCGTCGATGAAGAGATTGAACCGACGGTGCTTCCCGATGCTGAGCAGGAGTGCGAATATGTCCTTGAAGTGGTATATCCCCTGAGGAACGAATTCCCCGAGAGACTTTCGTACAGCCTCCGAGTACTCTGCGCAGAGATCGGCCTCCGCCTTTTTTGAGACGAACAGATAAACCGAATCCGTGCCCTCCATAGAGAGCCCTCCGAGAGTCGTTTTCCCGATTCGTCTGCGCCCCTTGAGCACGGTCATCTTCGAGAACTCCTCGAAAGATCGGGTCTGGATGTCCTTGAGCAGCCCCAGCTCATATGTCCTGTCGTAGTATTTCATCTTTTCAGGTGATTAAAAAGTTTATGTCCGTAAAGTTTACCGTCATAAACTTTGCAAATATATGAATTATTCCACATCCTGCGAGGAGCGTAGCGAGAAAAATCATAAATTTGTTTGTGAAGAAGGAGCGTACCGGGGTACGTGACTGATGAACAAAT
>CAVHGF010000108.1:0-3294 GCA_963635625.1 Treponemataceae bacterium
GGCGCAATTCCTGCGCCGCCAAAAGCCTTTCTATTGACTACAGCAGCGCAAAATAAAGTAGTCGATTTGGTAAGCGTAGGTCGGAGTCTTCAGGTAAACCGGCTTTGCTCCGGTGAACTCGCTGATGGCTTTGACCAGCGGTTTGCGGTCGGTTGCGTTGTAGTAAATTGTCATGGTGTATGACCTCCTTTAATTTTGGTAGTCACATATTCGCTCTAAAGGCACAGAATAGCAAGTTATATTTGAGATATAAATGTACCAATTTTATGCCTTTAGAGCTTGTGGATCTTACCAATTATGCCAAAGCAATTTCCTCGTATTTATAAGTGAGGCCATCACGGACAACAGTTATATTTGCAGCGGAACCGACCTGCTCGATATAGCGCTTCACGATAACATCGCAGAATTTTTCGTCCAGCTCAATGGTGTAGCAGATACGGTTGGTCTGTTCGCAGGCGATAAGTGTGCTGCCGGAACCACCGAACGGGTCCAATACCAGTGAGTTGGCCATGCTGGAATTCATAATCGGATACGCCAGAAGCGGGATAGGCTTTATGGTCGGATGGTCGCCATTTTTCTTAGGCTTATCAAATTCCCGGATGGTCGTTTCCTTACGGCCTGTGTACCACTGGTGTTTACCCGCTTTCTTCCAGCCAAACAGCACAGGTTCATGCTGCCACTGGTAGGGACTGCGGCCCAGCACCAGAGATTGCTTTTTCCAGATGCAGGTGCCGGACAAATAAAATCCCGCATCGGCAAATGCCCTGCGGAAATTCAGTCCTTCGGTATCAGCGTGGAAAACATAAATGGAAGCGTCCTCAGCCATAGCAGAGTTCATCTGCGTGTAGGCATCCAGAAGGAATTGATAGAAGGCGCTGTTTTCCATATTGTCGTTTTTGATTTTACCGGCGTTGCCTTCGTAGTTCACATTGTACGGAGGGTCCGTCACTACCAGATTGGCGACCTTGCTGTTCATTAGGATGGCATAGGTTTCAGACTTGGTGGAGTCACCGCAGATAAGACGGTGTTCGCCCAGCTGCCAAAGGTCACCGGCCTTGGAGAAAGTCGGCTGCTTCAGCTCGGCATCTACATCGAAATCGTCATCGTGAACACCTTTCTTGGTATCCTCACGGAACAGAGCCTCCAGCTCTGCAGATTCAAAGCCGGTCAGGGATACATCGAAATCGGTGCCCTGCAGGTCAGCAATCAGGAGGGCCAACTTGTCATTGTCCCATTCGCCGCTGATTTTATTGAGCGCTACATTCAGCGCTTTTTCTTTTTCCTCGGAAAGCTCCACCACAACGCAGTCCACCTCGGTCATGCCCATGTCGATGAGAACCTTCAAACGCTGGTGACCACCGACAACACGGCTAGTGGTCTTATTCCAGATGACCGGCTCCACATAACTGAACTGCTCAATGGAGCGCTTCAGCTTTTCATATTCCTTGTCGCCGGGTTTCAAATCTTTACGAGGGTTATAGTCAGCAGGCAGAAGTTCTGCCGTGTTCTTTTTCTCAATCAGCATACTTTTCCACCGTCTTTTTCAGTTCTTTGGTTTTATCCAAGTTCTCCCAAGAGCCTTTATAACCATTGAAGTGGCCGTAGGCAGTGGTTTCGGAGAAGTAAGGACTGCGCAGATGCAACAGAGAGATGATTGCAGCGGGACGCAGGTCAAAGACCTCCATCACGGCCTTACGGATAATTTCCACATCGACCTTTTCAGTACCAAAGGTGTCAATCTCAACGGCAGTAGGTTCTGCCTTGCCAATGGCATAGGAGATAGAAACCTGACAGCGATCTACCAGCCATGCGCCTACGATGTTACGAGCGACAGCTCTGGCCATATATGCGCCGCTGCGGTCAACCTTGGTAGCATCCTTGCCGGAGAAGGCACCGCCGCCGTGTGCAGCGAGACCACCATAGGTGTCTACCATGAGTTTTCTGCCGGTGAGACCGGTATCCGCAGCAGGGCCACCAGCCAAGAAGCGACCGGAAGGATTGATGAGGATTTCCGTATCCTTCGGGAAGTGGTAACGGTTGAGCAGAGGATAGATGATTTCGGTGATGATTTCACGGCGAAGTTCACCCAGACTCTTGGTGTCCTTATGCTGAACGGAAATGATGATGTTTTTCGCACGGACAGGTTTGCCATCGTGATATTCTACAGTGACCTGCGCTTTACCGTCAGGGCCAATATCACGGATGGTTCCGTCATGCATTGCGTCGTCCAGTCGCTTGCACAGGTCGTTGGCAAAGAGAACAGGAGTGGGCATCTTGGCCCATGTCTCATTGGTGGCATAACCATAAACAGTGCCCTGATCACCGGCACCGATGGAAGCGAAGATATCGTCGGTATCTACTTCACGGGTTTCCAGTGCTTTGTTTACACCACCGGCAATGTCAGCGCTCTGGCGATGCACATATACAAAAATGATGAACTTCATAGGATTGTATCTGACCTTGGCAAGGGCCTGACGGACCACCAAGCGGATGTCGATTTTCTTGGAGCAGGTAATCTCACCGCACACAAAGATTTTTCCTTTTGTCGCCATAACCTCACAGGCCACACGGGAATAACGGTCCTTTTTCAGGCACTCGTCCAGAATGGCGTCAGCGATGAGGTCGCATAATTTATCCGGGTGTCCAGCGCAGACACTCTCGGCAGTTTTCTCATAATCTGGAGGTCACAGCATGAGTGCATCAAATCTCGCGCTGCTCCGTGAGCAGGTGACGCGCGAAGCCCTCGCGCTCTCGCTTGAAGAAAAGCGGGAGCTTGTTAAATTTATCGAAAGGATAAAAGCAGATGAACGCACAGGCCGAAGCCGCGGCGGCGATGTTTAAGCAGCTCACGCCGGAGCAGCAGGACGCCATTCTCGAACTGGTGGAAAGCCTTTTACAGCAAGAGTAAGGCGAAAGCGTGAAACATCCGCATAGAGCGCGGCGAAAGCTCTCCTGTGGCCTCTGAGGGGCAAGGAGAGGCATAAAGAGCGGGGACACTTCCCCCGCTCTTGCTGTGTATATTGTGAAGTATCGCCTAAAGCTATAGGCACCGCAGAGATGGATTTGAAATCTGGTCAGTGGAACTCGCTTCGATTTGAGAGCAAAGCTATGATAAAAACGTTACCTTTTAAGTTTGGGCATGGTGGTGTGCAATTCCGTAAATAATAAAAATAATAGAAGTGAAGTATTTGTGTGAGCTATTGACAAGTTATGATATAATTATTTTGAAAATAAAATGACAGGGATGAGCAAAACTCTAATTTTCTCACAAGGGAATACAGCATATGGTGCTGC
>CAVHGF010000109.1:0-3259 GCA_963635625.1 Treponemataceae bacterium
ATTTAATTCTATCTTGGAAGATCGCTTTGAACCCATGCACAGACTTACGGCTGCTCAGCAAAATATTGTGCTTGCACTATATCACGGAAAATCAGTAGCCTGTAATGCCCCCTCTGGTTCCATGAAAAATGTAATGCTTTATTTGCTCGCACTGAAAGAGCATCAAAGTAGCGGCAAGCAAACTTTGTTGACGGCAGAAGCTCATCTGCAAGAAAATGAGCTCGTTCTGGCAGATCGTCTCGGTCTTAAGGGTGGCATTATCAGTACAATGGCAGAGTTCTTAGCTGATTACAAGAAAGACAAGTACGACATTATTTTCGTGTCCTACGAGTTCTTTAGGAAACATGAGAACATTGCTCCGTTCGTTGATTACTTCACCAACAAAGTTGCTTATTGGGGACTGGATCATCCTGCATCCGCACAGGATATTTGGATGCAACTAAATAACTGTGGCATGGCATTGGATGCAGTTATGTTCCTTATGGATAAAGTCGGCTTTGGAGACTTGAACCTAAGTAACTATCAACGGATTGATATTGCCGGAACTGCCGACTTGAGTGTAGTAAAGAAACACACATTGTTTGCGCCCGAAGAGAAGTTGAAGTGGATACTTGCGAATTCGGATGAACTGAGTGGCCAAGGCTTGATCTATTGTGATGATGAAGCCACATGTAAATCTTTGAGCAAGAGTTTGCGCAAAAATAAGGTTATGGCAGAGGCTTATATCGATGTGTACAATCCCGAAAAGAAGGAGCATATCAATTACCTTACAAACTCCTTCACAAGTGGCGGACTGCCGATTCTTGTAACAACTCATGAAGCAGGGAAAAATCTGTCTAATCCTCACATCCGGTTTATCATTCACTATGATATTCCGGAAGATCAGGAACTATACCAACTTCATATAACACAGATGGGCCAGCTAGCAATAGATGCAGTTGTGCATGATCTGCTCGTTGTGTGATAACTGCACGAGGGAGTGAAATATCATGCCAATAAATTTCAACGAGTAGCTCGTATCCCCTATGCCACTTGACGATCAAAGCGGTGATACTCATCCCTCTGGGATGGAGTGTTAGCAGTTTTTATAGGTTTGATAATAATTATGCCAAAGGCACCATTTGTATTTCACTTGGAAAGAATAATACCAAGGAAGACGCCGAGAAAATTGCTGCGGCACTTGTAAAAATTGTAGGCCGATACTCGAAAATATTACTAAGTAGTTAAGCAATAGTGTATCGTTAAAATATTAGTGGCTAAGCATCCCAAAGAAAAATGATTACGCCCCATTATACCCTTGATTTTGCGGGTATAATGGGGTATAATCCTGCATAGAATAGTATCTCAAAGGAGGTGCGCTATGGAATTATCTAAAATGCAGGCGCGGGCAGCGGAGCTGGATCAGCAAATTGCAAATCTGCCTGCCGGTTCCATTACAAAAAAAAACGTCAACGGCAAGGAATATTTCTACCACCGTTGGACGGAAAACAAGAAGCGGCGGGAGAAGTATATTCCTGCGGATGAACTGGAGAATTTCCGGGCCCAAATCGAGCGGCGGAAGGAGCTGGAGCAGGAGCTGAAGGCACTGAAGAAGCAGCTTCCCAAGACAAAAACCATGGGCACCTCTGCGTTCACCACTAACATCCGCACCGGTGATGCACTGCGGTCTTTTGCGGCACCTGTCCGTGGCTATCGCAAGCGCGAGTGTTTCCGGCAGCTGCATGATTTTGTCTACGGCACGCCGCAGGACAAGGTATTCATTCTCTACGGTCTGCGCCGGACGGGAAAAACCACCATGATCCGCCAGATTTTTGCGGAGATGAGCGACGCAGAACTGTCCAAGGCAGCGTTCATTCAGATCACCGCAAGAGATACGCTAGCAGATGTGAACCGTGACCTCAAGGCGTTGGAAGCACAGGGCTTCCGTTATGTGTTCCTCGACGAAGTGACGCTGATGGAGGATTTCATTGAGGGCGCGGCGCTGTTTTCTGATGTGTTTGCGGCCTGCGGCATGAAGATCGTCCTCTCCGGCACAGACTCGTTGGGCTTCCTTTTCACCGAGGACGAACAACTCTATGACCGCTGCATCCTGCTGCACACCACCTTCATCCCCTACCGCGAGTTTGAGTCTGTGCTCGGCATCCACGGCATCGACGAGTACATCCGCTACGGCGGTACCATGAGTCTCGGCGGCGTCCACTACAACGAAACCTCCACATTTGCCAGCAAGGAAAGCGCCGATGAGTATGTGGACACGGCCATTGCCCGCAACATCCAGCACTCTCTGCGCTGCTATCAGTACGAGGGGCATTTCCGCCATCTGCGGGATTTGTACGACAAGAATGAGTTGACCAGCGCTATCAATCGCGTGGTGGAGGATATCAACCACCGCTTTACGTTGGAGGTGCTGACGCAGGATTGGAAGTCCCACGACCTTGGCATTTCTGCCAGCAATCTGCGCCGGGATCGGGAGAACCCTACGGACATCCTTGACCGCATTGACCTTGCGGCTGTTACCGACAGTCTGCGAAAGCTGCTGGAAATCCGCAACAAGGCAGAGCAGACCGTAAAACTGGACGATGTTCATGCAGCGGAGATCAAGGAATATCTGGATTTACTGGATCTGACGCGGGAGATCGATGTGCTGCACCTGCCGGATGTCAGCACGAAGTCCAGCCGCACGGTGATTGCGCAGCCGGGTCTTCGGTATGCGCAAGCGAACGCGCTGATTCGTAGCCTGCTGCTGGATGAAACGTTCAGCGCGCTGTCTCTGGCAGAGCGCACTGCCGTGCAGGAGCGCATCCTGACCGAGATCAAAGGCCGGATGCTGGAAGACATCGTTCTACTGGAAACCAAGCTCGCAAACCCCAAGAAGCAGGTGTTTGTCCTGCAATTCCCCGTAGGCGAGTTTGATATGGTGGTGTCTGACCCGGAAGCGGGCTCCTGCCGGATTTTCGAAATCAAGCACAGTGAGGAAGTCGTCCTGCAGCAGTATCGCCATTTGATCGATGCGGAAAAATGTGCCCAGACAGAGCATCGTTATGGTTCAATCGCAGGAAAGTTTGTCCTCTATCGTGGGGAAAGCCAAGTGGTAGATGGCATTCAGTATCAGAACGTGGAAGAATATTTGAGAAATCTATCATCATAACAATTCAATAGAAACTCAGACAGCCTCCGGTCGAAACCAACCGGAGGCTGCCTTTCTCTGTGCTGTGGAATATGGAATCTAGACTTGTTTATCCGATATGCTATAAACAAG
>CAVHGF010000110.1:0-3258 GCA_963635625.1 Treponemataceae bacterium
AATATGAGAGAGTCGTCAAGCCCCCGTGTGCATATCTTTATGCCTTTTTCGGCGGCGTTGATCTTGAATATGTCCAGCAGGTTGTTTATCAGAAGTGTGACGTCCACGTACCGGACTCTGAGCGAGAGGGTGTCGTTCTCCAATTTGCTGACATCCATCAGCTGATTGATGTATCGCAGAAGCCGGCTCACGTTGCGTGACATTATCTTGAGAAGATTATGGTTTTCCTCACTGATGGAAGGATCCTCCGTAAGCATATCAAGAGGCCCTTTTATGACGGCCAGAGGCGTGCGCATCTCGTGGGAGACGTTTACGAAGAAGGACATATTCATGTCGTTGACCCTTTTTTCGTTTTCGCTCCGCCGCATTGCCTCCTCCGCTGTGGCCCTGTTCTTCTTGTCCCTTATCACGAAATATGTTCCCGAAGATATCAGAAGAAGTCCCAGAAGAGGATAGACCAGCCATTTCATCCACCAGGACATCCACCACGGAGGTAATACCGTAATGGAAATGGAGTCTTCCGCCATAATGCCGGTGTAGTCGGCATTCCACGCACGTACGCAGAAGCGGTATCTGCCTGCCGGAAGATTGGAATAGAAGGCCCTGCGATTCCCTCCTGCATCCACCCAGTCGTTTTCGAAGCCTTCGAGGCGGTAACTGAAATGCGTCGAAGACCATAATCCATAGTCTACGGTGCAGAAGGAAATACCTACGTTCACGTCGTCCTTCTGGCGCAGCGTCAGCGTCCCGGTACGAGAAATGAGCCCGTTCAGGGCGGCTGAGTTGTACGGGTGCTGTATCTTGTTGTTTATGAATACATCTTCGAAGAGTATTCTGGCGGTGGAGGAGCGGTCGTCATCGAAGATGCTGACCTGTGTGGTCCCGTGCGTGCCGCCGAATATGGGATATCCTGACGAAGTGAGCGTGACGGCTGCTTCGTTGTACTGGTCTCCGCCTGTGCCGTCGGATTTGTAGTAGGCCACTTTCCTGTCCGAATCGGGAAGCATCTTGTAGAGTCCGTTGAGGGTGGAAATCCAGAGATTGGAGGCTCTGTCTTCAGTGATGGCCATTATGTCCTTGGCCGATATGCCGTCTATATGTTCTATGCGTGAAGAAGAGATGTCATATCTGAAAAGGCCCTGCCCTCTGGTGCCTATCCAGAGCCTGCGTTTCGAATCCAAAAACGAGGACACGGGTATGAACAGACGTCCGTCGTAAAAGTCGGATATGGGGACGAGCTTTCTTTCGAGGGTGTTCTCGTCTATCAGCACCACACCGGAATGCAGAACGGCTACCGCCATAGTGCCGCCTCCGATGTTGACGGCTTTCTGCGCCATATAACTTAACGTGGCGCCAAGGCCTATGTCAACGGGGGTCACTTCATCGGAGCCGGGGTCTATCATATAGACCTTGTCGCTGTATGTCCCCACCCATATACGTCCTTTGGAATCTTCGGTTATGTCATAAAGCTGCATCGAGGGAACCTTCCAAGCGTCCGTAACGGTCAGGTCGTCTCCGTTCAGTTTTAACTTGAGCACGCAATAAGGTATGGCCGTATATACATAGCCGTCGGACAGGACGGCCGAACGCTGGAGGAAGTATCCGTCCTTCGCCCCGTTCACCGACAGCCCGGTGATTTTACCGTCTTTCCATTTCCACATTCCGTATCCGTAGGTGTTGATGAGGATGGCTCCGTCGTCTGTGCGGCACAGTCCGGTGACGGACTTCTCGGCAAAGGCCTTGGCCAGGGCGGCGTCGCTGTTGAAATGCGACCCTTTTTTCCGCCGTATCCCGAATCCCTGGTCGCTTGTCCCTACCCAGAGATTGCCGTCACGATCTGTCATCGTTACTGACAATATCCCTTTTTTGCCCTCATCGGTCAGTTCATCCTGATTTATGGAAACAAGTCTGCAGGTTTGAGGGTCCCATTCATACAGGCCAAGTGAATTGGTGTAGATGATAAGAGACGAGCCGGTGTCACCAAGCACCTTCTTTATTCCGGAAGTGCCGGCAAGTTTTCCGAGGACTTCCGGGAGGGGGATGAACTGCAAGGTGTATGTATCGAATATCTTCAGTCCTGAGCCGATGCAGGACATATAGAGATAGCGGCCGTCGTGGCAGTGCAACCCGTAGCACCAGTCATCATATCTTATGGGGTTCGTGCTTTTTGTCTTCTTGTCCAAATCGTACCATATCAGACCTTTGTCGGAAGTGCGCCAGAGATGTCCGAGAGAATCCATAGCGAAAACGCAGAAGGAATCGTCTATAGGCTCGAACAGGCGGAATCTTTCATTTCCGTCGGCATCTTCTTCGAGAATTTCTATGGAATCGGCTGTGCAGATGAAGAGTTCCCCGGAAGAAGTGGTCCATATGTTTTTGATATAGGCGGAGCCGTTGACCGGGATCTGCAGGAAGTTGTCTTCAGCCGTGTAGCGGCATATTCCGTTTATTGTTCCGCACCAGAGTCGTCCACGAGAGTCCACAGCCAGGGATTTGACCTGATTGTCGGGCAGGCTTCCCGGGTCGTCCGTATTGATCCAGTAATGGAAATCGTAGCCGTTGTATCTGTTGACCCCTCTGTCAGTCGCTATCCATACGCAGCCAGCCGCGTCCTGGACGAAGGCATTGACACAGTTGTTGGATATGACGGGAGAGATCTCCGAGAAGTCCTGAAAATCGGAAGGAACTTCCGTTCCTTTCACAGAAGAAAGTAACAGAAGTCCCGATAAGGCTGTGAATATTTTCAGCATAGAGTGAATTGTCAGTGGTCAGAAGGCAAAGATAGGAAATTTATTTTCTTCCTCAGAGGCAGACTGTCGTGTGTCTTTTCCAAAATCCGCCGCCTGTCCACATTGAGTGATGCCGTGCATCTTATGTCCCTTGACGAAGATCCTATTCTGAGACTGTATTTTCCCTTTTCGAGGGTCCATCCGGAAGTTGAGGCATCATACCAGGCAAGATCGCGCTCGCGGATCAGCATCGTGAGGATTTGGGATTCTCCCGGAGCGAGAAGCCCGGTCTTGGCGAATGCCACAAGTTCTTGTATCGGACGGCCCTGTCTTATGGCAGGGGAATTGGCATATATCTGTACCGCCTCCCTGCCTGCGCAGGTTCCGGTGTTGGTGATTTTTACGTTTATTTTCCAACCGTCTTCCGTGCGTGTAACCTTCTGCTGCGAGTAGGTGAAGTCCGTGTAACTGAGGCCGTATCCGAAAGGATAGCTCACATCTTTGAGAAAACTGTCGAAATAGCGGTATC
>CAVHGF010000111.1:0-3257 GCA_963635625.1 Treponemataceae bacterium
CGTCCCGTTGCGGGTAGGCGGCATCTTCACCGCCACTACAATTTCACCGAGCTCACGGCTGAGACAGTGCCCAGATCGTTACACCATTCGTGCAGGTCGGAACTTACCCGACAAGGAATTTCGCTACCTTAGGACCGTTATAGTTACGGCCGCCGTTTACTGGGGCTTCGATTCAACGCTTCATCTAATTTCTTAAACTCACGTCCCCTCTTAACCTTCCAGCACCGGGCAGGTGTCAGGCCTTATACTGCATCTTTCGATTTCGCAAAGCCATGTGTTTTTGGTAAACAGTCGCCTGAGCCATTTCTCTGCGCCCACCTCGCGGTGGGTCCCCTTATCCCTAAGTTACGGGGTTAATTTGCCGAGTTCCTTAGCCATGATTCACTCGAGCACCTTAGGATCCTCTCCTCCCCCACCTGTGTCGGTTTCCGGTACGGGCCGCATTAGGTTATGTCTTTGAAGGTTTTCTTGGGAGTCTATTTACCGCATCTGTCACCTTGTCCGAAGACTCGGTGTACTGTCAGGTCTCGTCACGCTGCAGCTCTTAACCATAGCGTTTAACTACCTCCCTTCAACCGGCTATTCCGTCAGCCGGCGTGCGTGTCATTCCTCCGTCACTCCGTCGACACCTACTGCGGGTAATGGATTATTAACCATTTGTCCATCGGATGCCCCTTTCGGGTTCTCCTTAGGCCCCGACTAACCCTGATCCGTTTAACGTTGTTCAGGAAACCTGGGGGTTTCGGTGTGTATGTTTCTGTCATACATTGTCGTTACTTATGCCTACATCTTCTTTTCCGCACGCTCCAGCAGACCTTACGATCCACCTTCTCCGCCCTGCGGAATGCTCCCCTACCACTCCATCTCTGAAGTCCATAGCTTCGGCAGTGATCTTGATACCCGTTTATCATCCACGCAGCATCGCTCGACTAGTGAGCTGTTACGCACTCTTTAAATGAATAGCTGCTTCCAAGCTAACATCCTAGCTGTCTCTGCGATGCCACCTCGTTCTTTTAACTTAGATCACGTTTAAGGGCCTTAGCTGTTGGTCTGGGCTATTTCCCTCTCGCCACCGGACATTAGCACCCGGCGACTCACTCCCGGCAACCAATTCGCGGCATTCGGAGTTTGTCAGGAATTGATAGGCGGTGAAGCCCTCGCATCCTATCAGTCGCTCTACCTCCGCGAATCTATACCGAGGCTGTCCCTAAAGACATTTCGGGGAGTACGAGCTATCTCCCAGTTTGATTAGCCTTTCACCCCTACCCTCAGCTCATCCAAATCCTTTTCAACGGATACTGGTTCGGACCTCCATCGCCTGTTACGGCGACTTCATCCTGTCCAAGGGTAGATCACTAGGTTTCGCGTCTGCTTGCGCCAACTATAACGCCCTTGTCAGACTCGCTTTCGCTTCGGCTCCTGTCCCTGAAGGACTTAACCTCGCTGACGCAACGCAACTCGTAGGCTCATTATGCAAAAGGCACGCCGTCGCGGTTTGACCCGCTCCGACAGCTTGTAAACGAACGGTTTCAGGTTCTATTTCACTCCCCTGTTCGGGGTTCTTTTCACCTTTCCCTCACGGTACTGGTCCACTATCGGTCTTCAACTCGTATTTAGCCTTGCGGGATGGTCCCCGCGGTTTCAGACAGGATTCCTCGTGTCCCGCCCTACTCAGGTGGCCGGCGGATCAGGCTCGCTTTCCCGTACCAGACTGTCACTGTCTTCGGTGTGACTTTCCAGACACTTCCGGTTCGCTCGCCTTCTCGTTTGCCAGCTCCTACAACCCCGCAGCCGCCTCAACGGCCACGGTTTGGGCTCTTTCCATTTCGCTCGCCACTACTCTGGAAATCGATGTTTTCTTTCTCTTCCTGCAGGTACTTAGATGTTTCAGTTCCCTGCGTTGGCCCAAGCTATGCTTGTGTGCAGACTTCATCTGCACGGGTTGCCCCATTCGGACATCTGCGGATCAAAACCTGTTTGCAGTTCCCCGCAGCTTTTCGCAGCTTACCACGTCCTTCTTCGCCGGTTGAAGCCTTAGGCATCCTCCGTTCGCTCTTCTTCGCTTCGTTTTTCTTCTCGTACTCTTCTAAGCAAAGTACTTATAAGTAACTTCTTGTGAATCATTTCAGACTTCTACAGTCTTCCATGATCTTCTCTGAAATTGCAGTCCCTAATAAAAATTTTTCTTATTACAGACTTATCTTAATTTCTTTACCTCTTATTCTCTCTCAATATTTCAATGAACTCTCCCTCTCTCAAGGGGACTGCAAAGGTAAGCATCTTTTCCTTTCTTCCAAATTTTTCTGCTATTCTTTTTCATATTTTTGCAAGCAGATATGAATACAAGACTTTTTATATGCGCCGCGCTGGCTGTCATGGCGCCTGCAATCAGCCTCAATGCGCAGACGCGTTTTGCACAATATGCTGACGAAGTGAAAGATGCGCCGTTTTTAGTTATTGACAAAGAAAAATTCACGCTGAATCTGGTGGATTCCGCAGGCAATTCAATCAAAGAATATAGAATCGCTTGCGCGGTGAATCTGGGCAACAAGACCCGCCGCGGCGACCACAAGACTCCTGAGGGGACTTTCAAGATAACCCAGCTGCTGAATGCCAGTGGATTGTCTCACGATTTCGGCGACGGCAAAGGGCCGGTAAAGGATGCATACGGGCCGTGGTTCATGCGCCTTGGGGTTCCTGGGTTCATAGACATAGGTATTCACGGCACTCCATTCCCACAGAGCATAGGCTCCAGAGCAACCGAGGGGTGCATCAGGATGCGCAACGAGGATGTGACCGACCTCAAGGAAATGGTCAAAGTCGGCACCATAGTGATTATCTTGCCGGATAAGATTGACGACTAATACCCTATTTCGCGCAGCGCCGGCTAAAAGATGAGGAGGGTGGCCCAAAGGGTCATCCTGCTTTTTCAATGCGGCTGCCGCATTCTGGGGCAAATGCACGGGATAGGGCGCACAAAACAAAAACGGACGCCTTTCGAAAAGAAAAGCGTCCGCTATTGCAATGGAAGACAATTTCCGCGCTCGTGGCGAGCAGGCTCCTCAGATAGACTGACATCCTTCAGCTCCAAAAAGGAGGTGTTCCAGCCACACCTTCCGGTACGGCTACCTTGTTACGACTTAGCCCCAGTTACCGGTTTCGCCTTAGGCCGGTCCTCGCGGTCCCGGACTTCAGGCGCCCCCAGCTTCCATGGCTTGACGGGCGGTGTGTACAAGGCCCGGGAACGTATTCACCGC
>CAVHGF010000112.1:0-3000 GCA_963635625.1 Treponemataceae bacterium
GTAGAGATGCAGAAAAGGGAGTGATTTGGGGAAGGATTTTTCTTTTAAGAAGAATCGGGCAGCTAATCATTCCAAGGGTTGCAGACTATCACGCTCTTGGGTCAGGAGCGCGTCTGTGATTAGAGGTTTCCCTTGATGGAAATAGACTAACCAACCCTTTCTTGCCAAGTGTTTTGAAACATGATTTCACGACACGGGGGAATGAGAATTACACCCTGACCGAAACAGCCAAAAACAAGCAATGACACAGCCAGACAACGAGAAGAATTGGTATGCTTTAAAGATATTTTTTGGAAAAGGTCAACCTATTAAAGCATATCTTTTATCTCAGGATATAGAATACATTTATGATGTGAAAAGGCAGTATTGGGACAAAAATAAGAAAAAGAGATTGGTTAAGGAAGTCCCAATTATGCCAACCCTAATCCTTTTTCGTTCCACCAGAGCCGAGGCCGAATATACTGAACGCAAGTTTCTCAATAAGGTCATGCTCTATCGTGGCAAAAATGCGGAAAACATGAAAGAACCTTCAAAAATACCAGAACGTGAAGTCAAAATTTTCAATATTGTCGCCACTTCTGGCATTGAGGGGCTTGATTTTTACGATGAATATAATCCAAAGTTCACCAAAGGCGATAAGTTCAGAGTTATTGACGGTCCTTTGAAAGGAGCGGAAGGCTATGTCGTTCGCATAAAAAAAGATCATAAACTTTATGTTAGTATTAAAGGGCTGTGTGCTGTCACGACAGGGTATATTCCCAAGAATTACTTACAGAAAATAGAATAGAGGTATTGACTTCTTCTCATGTTGATTTTGTATTTCCCCACAGATCTCACAGAATTCACAGATTTTTCAGTGTAAACCCCATCATGGCGCAAGCCCTTCTGTGTGTTCCGTGCATTCCGTGGGAGATTAGACATTATCCGTGGGAGGTTAAAATATTCCCACAGACCTCACAGAATTCACAGATTTTTCAGTGGGAACACCACCGTGACGCAAGCCTTCTGTGTGTTCCGTGAGTTCTGTGGGAGATTAAAGGGTGAGACTATAACTCGGCATTATCACCGTCACCTTCCTCTACGCTCGAAGAGCCAGAGCCGCCGCCCGAAGGAGTGCTGCCTCCGCCGTCAGGAGTGGTCGGCGTGTCATCCGTAGAAGTCGAAGGCTTCTTCTTGGCAGCCTCCAAGTCCACGGTCGACTCGTTCGCCTTCTCTGCCTTCAGCACGGCAGCTTGTGCCGCGCGGCTTGCCACGAGCTTGAACTCAGCTTGCGAGCGAAGGTTCGCGAGGTCATCACCAGGATTGAAGTTGATGTTCACCTCCTCCCTTTCGTTCCCGAATGGGAGAAAGGCAAGACCATCGACAATATCCGAGTGGCAATCAACAACGCTTGGGATGCCCGGAAGAAAGCCCTCCGCCACAAATAAAAAGTATCCTAAGCTACATGGGCAAGTATCTTAAGATACATCGCCAAGTATCCTAAGATACTTCGGCAAGTAGCCTAACCCACCTTCATTGTACCCATTAGGGGCCACACGGACAGGTACCCTGCCCACGAAGAGGGTCAGGTACCTGTCCCCCTGACCCCTGTCCCCCTGACCCTGGGTATACTATAGGATTAGGGCAGCTGAATAGTTACCAAATGTACGAGATATGGTAAAATAATGTTAAATAGGGGGGGGGTGAGCCATGGTGCTTATGGATTAAAAGCTTATCTTTGCACAAGGCAAGCTGCACTCGGGAAATTGAAAACGAGTTTTCTTTCCTCTTCGTTTGCATTGTCTTTGCTGACAAATCTATTAAGTAGACAACCTACAGACTGCATCTTGTCATGTTAGTATCCGCAAAGGTTACAGGCGTGTCAAGGAAAAAGGAAGTGATACAAGCGACTTACAAATTCATATATGAGTCCACTCGGAAAAGTGGCATTAAATTGATTCAACATTGCCTATTGCCAAGCGCTATCTCCTGGCGTAGGTCATTAACTTTATGAACAAAAGTGAGGCGGAATCGGGCGAAAATGCCATATGTCGACGCTCACAGTCATGCTGCCAAACGGCATCCTTGATTACTTTGAGATAACACAAAGTCTTCGTGAGGAATACAAGGTGACGCTTTTATGGGGTGGTAAACTTTAGTTATTAATGGAGCAGAATAGACACATATTAAGATTATTGACTTGCACCGCAGTGTTTTTCGGTCAGGTTCTCTGTAGCGGTGGTATCTCGTACTGTCGCCCGAGTGCTTTTGGCGACAACCTTTCTGACGGTTCAGACAGCATATCCATTGCTGATAAAATCGCCCCTACCACTTCGCATAATCCCCTAGCGCTCAAGATAAACCTCCTCTACACCCTCTTCCTCATTCCCGAGGTGAGTGTGGAGTACGGTTTCGGTGACGGCTGGTCGGTCAGCGGCGGCTGGATGTACGGCTGGTGGAAGCATGAAGTCAGCCATCACTACTGGCGTGCGTACGGCGGTTACGCCTCCCTGCGCAGGTATCTCGGTCCTCAGAAGAAGGACAGGCCACTGACGGGGCATCATGTGGGAGTCTACGGGCAGTTGCTCACCTACGATGTGGAGTTCGGTGGTAAGGGCTATATGGCAGGCCGTCCGGGCGGTTCGTTGTGGGACAAGCCGAGCTATGGGTTCGGAGTGGAGTACGGATTCTCACTTCCTGCGTCCTCGTCGGTCAATTTCGACTTCTCCCTGGGTGTGGGTTATCTCGGTGGCACTTACTACGAGTACACGCCCATGAACGGTCATTACGTGTGGGACGCAACGAAGTCCCGCCATTGGTTCGGACCTACGAAGGCTGAGATCTCCGTAGTGTGGTTCATCAACAAGTTCTTCCATGGACAACGGAAAGGAGGTCGCCGATGAAAAGGAACGTACTCTCATCAGTGCTGTGGCGCACCCTTCTTGCGGCACTTCTTTTTGTGTTCGCCTCGTGCGAACACAAGGAACTTTGTACAAGCCACTTCCACAACACCGACCTGCG
>CAVHGF010000113.1:0-2943 GCA_963635625.1 Treponemataceae bacterium
GAATTTCGCTACCTTAGGACCGTTATAGTTACGGCCGCCGTTTACTGGGGCTTAAATTCAAAGCTTCGCTTGCGCTAACCTCTCCTCTTAACCTTCCAGCACCGGGCAGGCGTCAGCCCATATACCTCACCTTTCGGTTTCGCATAGACCTGTGTTTTTGCTAAACAGTTGCTTGAGCCTATTCTCTGCGGCCTCATCTCTGAGGCACCCCTTCTCCCGAAGTTACGGGGTCATTTTGCCGAGTTCCTTAACAATGCTTCTTCCGTCGGCCTTAGGATTCTCTCCTCATCCACCTGTGTCGGTTTACGGTACGGGTATTAAATAAACAATAGCGGCTTTTCTCGACGGCCCCTTCCTGCGCTTCTCTACTTTAGTTCGATCCGCATCACGCTCTCACATTACATACGGGATTTGCCTCGTATGCTGCTCCCTCGCTTGCACCGGTTCTTCCATCCCCGGCTCGCATTCCGTTTCCGTGTCCCCACAGTTCTGTTATTTAATAGTGCAGGAATCTAAACCTGCTGTCCATCGACTACGCATTTCTGCCTCGCCTTAGGCCCCGACTTCCCCAGGGCAGATCAGCTTTACCCTGGATCCCTTGGATATTCGGCCGTAAGGATTCTCACCTTACTCTCGCTACTCATTCCGGCATTCTCTCTTCCCAACTCTCCACTGCTCCTTTCGGTACAGCTTCGTCGTGTTGGCAATGCTCCCCTACCGATCAACTAATGTTGATCCCTGAGCTTCGGTGTCGTGTTTTAGCCCCGGTCATTTTCGGCGCAGGACCTCTCGGCTAGTGAGCTATTACGCACTCTTTGAATGTATGGCTGCTTCTGAGCCAACATCCTAGCTGTCTATGAAATCCCACATCCTTTACCACTTAACACGCACTTTGGGACCTTAGCTGCAGATCTGGGCTGTTTCCCTTTTGACTACCCAACTTATCTCGTGTAGTCTGACTCCTGACATTCCCCGCTGCGGCATTCGGAGTTTGATAACCTTTGGTAAGCTGCGACGCCCCCTCGGGTATTCAGTGCTCTACCTCCGCATGGTAATTGTCAAGGCTAGCCCTAAAGCTATTTCGGGGAGAACCAGCTATCTCCGGGTTCGATTGGAATTTCTCCCCTATCCACAGCTCATGCCCACCCTTTTCAACGGATGTGGCTCCGATCCTCCATCACCTTTTACGGTGACTTCAATCTGGCCATGGATAGGTCACCCGGTTTCGGGCCTACGTATACCGACTGTGGCACTTATCACACTTGGTTTCCCTCCGGCTTCAGACCTTAAGTCCTTAACCTTGCCTGTATACGCAGCTCGCCGGACCGTTCTACAAAAAGTACGCGGTTGCACATATAAAGTGCTTCCACAGCTTGTAAACACAGGGTTTCAGGTTCTCTTTCACTCCCCTCCCGGGGTCCTTTTCACCTTTCCCTCACGGTACTATTCGCTATCGGTCACTGAGTAGTATTTAGCCTTACGGAGTGGTCTCCGCTCATTCGCACAAGATTCCTCGTGTCTCGTGTTACTCTGGATACTGCCTGTTTTACTTCGATTTCGTCTACGGGACTTTCACCCTGTCTCGTTGGTCTTCCCAGTGCCATTCGACTATCGTTATAAATACGTGTGGCAGTCCGAACCCCAGAATGCACGCACTCTGGTTTGGGCTCTTCCGCGTTCGCTCGCCGCTACTTACGGAATCATTATTATTTTCTCTTCCTCCGGCTACTTAGATGTTTCAGTTCACCGGGTTCCCTTCTGCAACCTATGTATTCAGTTGCAGATACATGTAAACATGTGGGTTCCCCCATTCAGACATCTACGGATCAATGCGTATTTGCCGCTCCCCGTAGCTTTTCGCAGCTTATCACGTCTTTCATCGGCTCTCAGTGCCAAGGCATCCGCCCTGCGCTCTTTCTTGCTTAACCTTTTATAGCTTGTCTTTCGACCTGCTTGGTTCTCAAATGACTTTACTTCGTAAAGTCATTTGCAACAAACTTCGTTTGTTGCGTTTGATCTGATCGTATAGCGTTACAATCTGATCAAACTTGATTTTGTGTTGTCTCGGAAGTTTCCTTCCTCGACGCGGAACTCTGACTTGTACATTTCTGTACGTTCGTCAAAGAATTTTGATGTTTGCTTTATCATTCGTTATTCGGTTTTCAAGGTACAATCTCTTTTTCAAGAGCTTCGAAGCACTGGTGTTAAATGCTTCTGACTGATGTTTTATCAGTCATCTGAGATCAAGAGGTTCTCAATCTCAGATCATTGATAAAATCATTTTTTATAAATCCGGCAGCCACCTGCTCTCCCATGCCGTCTCCAGCATAGTACCATCGGCCGCTTAGGTCTTAACCGTCGTGTTCGGTATGGGAACGGGTGTGTCCCCTAAGCGCATCGACACCAGAAATATTTTCGTTTGTCATTCTTAACAAACAGACAGAAACGCAACCCCTACTCTTCCATTTCTCTTAGAAAGGAGGTGATCCAGCCGCACCTTCCGATACGGCTACCTTGTTACGACTTCACCCCAGTCATCAGACCTGCCTTCGACAGCTCCTTCCCTTGCGGGTTGGGTCACTGGCTTCGGGCATTTCCGACTCCCATGGTGTGACGGGCGGTGTGTACAAGACCCGGGAACGTATTCACCGCAGCATGCTGATCTGCGATTACTAGCGATTCCAGCTTCGTGTAGTCGGGTTGCAGACTACAGTCCGAACTGGGACGTTATTTTTGAGGTTTGCTTGCCTTCGCAGGCTTGCTTCTCTTTGTTTACGCCATTGTAGCACGTGTGTAGCCCAAATCATAAGGGGCATGATGATTTGACGTCATCCCCACCTTCCTCCGGGTTATCCCCGGCAGTCTCTCTAGAGTGCCCGACCTTGCTCGCTGGCTACTAAAGATAAGGGTTGCGCTCGTTGCGGGACTTAACCCAACATCTCA
>CAVHGF010000114.1:0-2920 GCA_963635625.1 Treponemataceae bacterium
ATCTTATCTGGAGAAGCAGAAAATGAAATACGATTACGAAAACGTTCTGGAATATGTCAAGGAGCAGGCAAAAGAAGAGGGACTGGCCGAGGGACGCGAAGAAGGCGAGCTTAAGGGCAAACGCGAGACGGCGAAGAATATGCTGAAAGAAGGATTGTCCGCAGACATCGTTTGTAAAGTCACCGGCTTGTCAGAAAGTGAAATACAGTCCCTTTCCTGACCATATCGCTTTTTGTCATCTATTTTTCTAAAAACAGGTCTTTTGCGCATCTGTATTGTATGTTGCGAGACGGCGATTTAGCGATGTAAGTAATGATTAAAAAATAACATGGTACAATCATAGCGGCTTGATGAGGTAGTTTCACTTGGGGAGAAGAGGGTCGAAGACGACCTGCCAGCCCAGTCGGCGTTCGTAATTCTTGTCAATCGGTCGCTTGATTTCATAAGTTTTAGAGTTTATGTCGACATGCACGGTAAGACCGGTTTTCGTAGTGGTGGCGGCCGCCCGCCTCACGGCATCCCCAATGGAGAGGAGCGGCACCCCGCTCCAACTGCGGGTGATTTGTGAGAAGGCCCTGTGCTCGATGGCATTGGAGCTGCCTCCGTCCCAGAAGGAGGACAATCGTGTGGGCATTCGGATACTGCATCTTCAGCCGTGTTTTCCATACCTTTTCGATGTTGTCGCACACGAACTTGGAAGTGTCGTGGCCGAGGCCTATCGTTATGTAGCACGTGTTCTTGGCGACATCATAGATGCCGTGCGGGACTATCTTCGCCCTGGCGAAGGTCTCGAAGTCATGGTCGAACGACTTGCGCCCGCCCCCGGGACGGCGGACGCGACCCTCTCCCGGAGTGTACCCGGAACGGAGTTCCCTGATGCCCTGGCGGACCGTATTTTCACAATGTCCCTTAGGCATCTGTGTTAAAATCAGTGAGTATTATAGCCACAGGGTTATGATATCGCTTCGTGTGGACATAGAGCTGTCAAATTATCTCCCCAGCCCAAATGGCCTTGAAGAAGTCGGTAACATAGTAGAGGTCGACATCGCCGCTTCGGCGGCTTATCCGGTCACGAGAAAAGAGAATCTGCTTTGTATCAGTATGCTCCTTGGCAAATTCCATCACGCCTTTCTTGTTGTCGTGGTCTACGTGGTCCGTGGACTTGATTTAGATGGCTACACGGCCGCCAAAGAGGAACATTGCCTCATCCAGCCGATTCTCTATGTCAAATATCCTATGGTACATAATAGCTCTGAATTTCCTCAATGTAATTGCGGATTTTCTCGGAATATCCGCAACGACTCTGCGAATTTAGTAAAGTTTATTTGAATACCAAAATCTTTGCAAGGTATCTTGTTATTTGCTCAGTTCGCTCTCGAAGAGTTGCATGGCATTGGACTTGGTCTTCTCGGGCAGGCGTGAACAGGGCCGCACGCAGGCACAAGGAGAAGTTGAAGAAATATTCAATGTCGAAATAGCGGGCAAACGCCCCCTCTCTCCTATACCGTATTGTTTTGCGGCTGTCCTACTTCATCTCTTCAGGAGTGTCCTGATAGGTAATGAAACTGCAAGACCTGACAAGGCGAACGCTGCCCCGACGAGGCCTCAGGGGTCTGTCTTTTTTGTTTTCAAAAAATGATGCAAAATATTTGCAAATGCGAATTATTCGCATTATCTTGCGCAAGCAATCAGAGAAAGCGGAATATGGAAAGCATAGAAAACATTAAACACGCGGGACTGAAACTGACGCCTCAGCGCAGGATGATCTACGAAGCAATGACACGGCTGCGTCACGCCACGCTAGAAGACATAGAGAAGTACCTCGAAGACAAAGGGGTGGAAATGGCCACCTCAACCCTGTACCGTGTGCTGGAGTCGTTCTGCCGGGCCAATGTGCTTTCGCTGTTCTTCCATCCGGAGACGGGGAAGGGCTACTATGACATCACGACCAGAGAGCACCACCATATCTTCTCCTCCGACCAGGTCACAGATTTCGAAGCGCCCGGCCTTTCCGATGTCGTACGCGACTATCTGAGGAGGCGGAACATCTCCGGGGAGGACATCGCGAGAGTGCAGGTCCAGATAAGCACCACCCATAAATAATTCAGTTTAACCAATTAAAAATCATCATTATGAGAAGCATTACAACTTTCGATTTGCAGTATGCGCACCGTTTCCTGAACTTCAAGGGAGAAGCTCAGTATCTTCACGGCCACACAGGCACGCTTACCATCGAGGTGGAAGACAGCGTCAACGAAGGAGTCAATATGGTATTCCCTTGCAACGAAATCAGGAAGACCGCCTGGGAGGTCCTCAAAAACTTCGACCACGCGCTGATCCTCCGCGAGGACGACCCGCTGCTTCCGGCAGTGCTTGAGGTCTATGAGCACCAGGGCATACGGGACGGACACCCTCAGAACAGGATGAAGGGCCCGGCCTTCAAGACGGAGCTAGCGACCGCCTACCCGGACTGCCGTCTGGTGGTCACCAAAGAGACGATGACCGTGGAGGGGATGATAAAGATTGTCTACAATCTGCTCAAGGACAAGCTGAACATAGTGAAGCTGACCTTCCGCAGCGGCGACAATACCGCATCCGTCAAGTTCGCGACCGAATACGACAGGCTCGACCGCTGCCCGCTCTGCGGCATCTCCCTCAACGACAAGGGCGTCTGCCCGAAATGCGGCTACAAGAAATAGTCTGTTATGCCCCTTTCGCTGGAACGTCCCGTCCATAAAAGGGCCCATATCGTGGACGGGCCGGGCGAAAACGGCGTTCTGTCCATCCCATTCTCGAAGTTGTAGATAGTAATTCAAATTTCCCCCACTATTGTGATGTGACCCATTTTTCTATTACAATCTGGACCAAAGCTATATTACAGTCTACAATGAATCTTATTGCAGACCCGAAAGATTATGTT
>CAVHGF010000115.1:0-2901 GCA_963635625.1 Treponemataceae bacterium
ACCGGGTCTGGCCTCTCACCAGACTATATTACCTGCACCGTACTGGCGCACCCTCTGCGCATATTATACCCATTCTATTTCCCAAAATCAATATTTTTTCAATTTCGGGAAATAGAATCATGGAAGCAAAACGGGAGCGATCCGAAAGCAGCACCCGCCGATGCATCTTCCTTATTCGTCCGTGTCGAAGTCCGGCACCAGATCCAATTCCGCAAACTGCTCGTCAGTGATGCTGCCCAGCTTTTGCAGGGCGCTGTCGGTCAGCTTCCGCAGCTCAGTTTCATCCTCGTCCAGGTATCCCCGCATTTCGGTGAAGATGGCAATCAGTCCACCGCGGCTATCACTCTGGTAGATGCACATGAGGTTCATTTCATCGTTGGTAAAATTTATCATAGAAGCTCTCTTTCCGCGCGTTTTGAACGCGCTGTCTTTTTTGGCTCGTTGACGTGAGAACGGAGCTTTGCCAGCACGGAGGGCTTGTTCTTTCGGTGCGTCATAGCACGTTTACAGTTACTTTGCCCATCCTTACACATCATGGGAGCGCCCTCAAAACGAGCGCCACAACGGACTGTTCCGGGCCTTCGTTCCAAAGGGTACCTCCGTTGAATCCTTCTCTCCAGAGTACATCTTATCTGCCGCTGATGAACTGAACGGACGCCCTCGTAAGAAGCTGGGCTACCGTACCCCGGAGGAACTGTTTGACAACTTCCTTGACCGGGTCTTTCAACTTTAAGAATTCGCAGCCTGCGGGCTGCGGCAACCATGCTCCCGTGGACAGCCAAGGCTCTCCACGCGCCCATGGTTCATGAACTAATTTTTACCGTGCAGGTGTCCAACTTGCACTTGCAATTTGCGAGGAAAAAACAAAGAGGCTGTTGCATATAAATGCAACAGCCTCTTCCATTTGGCTTCGTATTCACATTCCAAGGCCCATGCCAGCCTGCACACTGGGGGCGTGCTGCTTCATCGTGGGACTTGCTTCCTGCTGTTGGAAGATTTTTTCGACATGTTTCCTGGCCTTTTCGGGGGTCAGCTCCATGAGGATGTTGTCGTTGGAGAGCGTGGCAAGCGTATTCACATCAATCTTGCTTCTGATGAGATTGCGCAGTTCCTCGGGTCTTGTGCTGTCTCCGTACATACCATCAATCTTCTTGCCGAAATCAATTGAAAGACCGAATCTGTTGTGAGTGGCACCAGACTGCAGAGTCGCTGCGACGGAGTTGTATGCAATAAGCTCCTCCTTAAGCGCAATATACTCCGGTTTATTTCTGTCGTCCTCGGAATGAAACATTTTGCTCATCTTCTTCTGTATTTCCCGTCCCTGTGCTAAAGAGTCCATCACCTTGGCGTTATATTGCTCCGAATCCGAGATTTCCTTGGCGTGTGTGTAGATCATCGACTGGGTGACGCGCAGACCGATGATGTCAACGACTGCATCGGCCTTTTGTTCGGCTGTCAGTCCGGGGTTGTCGGCAAGGCTTGCCATTGCGTCAATGCCGCGTTCCCACATTTTTCCGATGTTTCTGCAAATGGCTGCGTCACGATAGTCCTGCTGGGTGAAGCCATTGGCGTACATACTGGCGCGCAGCCCCTCATTACGGTCTACGATATCAAGCATCTCACCGGCATAGGTTGCGTAGTCCGCGAGGGTATTTGAATCGAGCACGGACTCCTGAAACATAACATGATGCGTACACATGCGCAGGCCGTCGGTAAGCATGGAAGCGAGTTGGCTCTTGTCTCCCTTATTGTAGTTTTCAAGTGCCTCTGCAAGGTCGGCTCTTGCATTGTTTACCCAGGGAATAGAATGCGAGATTTCGCGCTTCTGGCGGGTAAAGAGTGCCTCACCCTTGATATACCACTGACCAAAGTTCCGGTCCTTCTCTGCCTGGGTGCGATTATCCTCGCGATTGCCTGCCCCCGGAATGGGATGAGCGGGGGTTTCGACAAGGTTCTTTTCGGTGCTGAATGATGCCAGTCCCAAAAGCGCAATTTCATGGTTGGAAAAGTCCTGGCACTCGGGCAGCTTTATATCCATGAGAAAAGTGTCCTCCCCCTTGGCGGTAAACACATCGCTGTGCAGAATATCATCCTTTATGGCGTCCTGCTTGGCCTTCTCGTTCTCTTGGGCATCGAGCCGATTACCCATCAGAAAGTCAAGGCGGTCTTTTCCGTGCGCACGACTCTTGATGATATCGCGAATTGCAGACTTTCTAGAATTAATCGGTTTCAGGCGGTTCGCTATTTCTGCATGCTCGTCAATGGCTGCATCGACCTCATCGAGGTCCTTGCCCATTTTCCGGAGATTTTCCCGGTAGTCTTCCACTGCCTTCACACGCTTCTCGTATTCGGCAAGGGTGGTCTCATGCTTCTTGAATTCCTTGTTATACTGCTCCATCTGCTTTTGATGTTCTTCGGAGTCCCGGGCATACTGCGCAAGGGCTTTCGATCCGTAGATTCCGAAGGTGATGATATGCAGGAACCTTAGCCAGCCGCTGGGCGCACGAGGCGCGGGATCGGGCACTTTTCCCTGAAATTCCGGCTTTTTTCCCGGCTTATCCGCCACGGTTGTAGTTTTCTTGCCCTTGATATTGACAATACCGCTGGCCGGATCAAACACGGTCGCCCCGCCCGGAGCGTTGACAATGTCATGGAAATAGGTGTACTTGTCTCTCGCGCCCTGTGGACCTGCCTGATGGTGAATTGGCAGTTCCCAGTTGTCGCTGTCAAGGTCGATGCCAATACTGTTGAAGATATCCTCGTTGCTGTAGTAGAAATACTTCATCGGGTCGGTTTTCTGCATTTCCTGCAGCTGCTGGTCATTGTATTTTCCCATATAGACTCTCCTATCAGTTATTGTGGTTTGCTTTGTTGTTCCTTATTATAATACACGGGAGGGGG
>CAVHGF010000116.1:0-2898 GCA_963635625.1 Treponemataceae bacterium
TGGGAAAGTCAGGGCTTTGTGATTTTTATTTATAAGGGCATTTTGACACACCCTCTTCAATCACTCTTTTAGAAGTAGACTATCATGGCCCGTTCCTTGCGCTTGGTCGTCCTGTCACAAATCCAACGACGGAACTCATGGGCCAGCCCGGTATCAACATAGTAAGACACGGCAATGATACACTCCAGGCTGAAAAGCTCGTCCTTATAGCCGTTTTCCAGCAGTTCGTACTTGCTGAGCAAGTCCATGTTGACTGCCAGTTGCTTCCGCATCCTGTTCAATGTGCCGCGCACCTTCATGATGGTTATGCCGAGCAGCGAGGCAATCTCGCCAGCCGTCATCCACACATCATAGCCAGTCAGCTCAAATCTCTCGTGCTCAAACACGATAATGTCTCTTTTCATCATCTTCATAGTTTTCGTCCTCCACCTTTATATTATTGTAATACGCCGCCGAAGTCCGGCACAAACTGCTCTATCTTCGCCAGCTTTGAGGACAGGGTGTCAATCTCACAGCCCAACTTCTCCTGAGTGATGCGGGCATAGATTTGGGTACTCTCGATGCTCTTGTGACCGAGTACGGATGATACCACTTCCAAGGGCATCCCGTTTGCCAGGCAGACAACCGTGGCCATCGTATGGCGGCTCATGTGCCAGGTCAGATGCTTTTGGATGCCACACATCTTTGCAATGGTGTTCAGCATCAGGCAGGCACACTGGAATGCAGGGACGGGAAAGACATGGCCATCGTCGCAGAGTCCTTCATACTTCTTCAGGATAATCAGCGGGACTGGCATCAGCTTGACATTCTCGGCAACGCCCGTCTTCTGCCTGCGGGTACGAATCCACAGGCTGCCGTCCACAGGGTTCTTGACGACATTGTCTTCTCGCAGGTTCTTCATATCTATCCACGATAATCCGGTGAAGCAGCAGAACACGAACAGGTCCCGCACCAGTGAGCGCTTGGCATTCAGTCCCGGGACGTTCATCAGTGCCTGCAACTCATTCTTGGTCAGAAATCCCTTGTCTACCTCTTCCTTGCCAATGCGGTACTCACCAAAGGGATAGCGGGCTACCCAGCCGTTCTCATGCGCACGGTGCATCAGCATCATGATGGACTTCACATAGATGTTGGCCGTGTTATGGCAGAAATGCTTCTCGGCTTTCAGGAAAATCTCGAAGTCGCTGATGAACGACGGCTCAATCTCCTTCAGGGCCATGTCAGACACATGGTATTGGAAGCGCAGGAAATCGTCCACATGCTTATACACGGCCTTGTACTTGGCGAGGCTCTTAGGTGCTTTCAGTCCGCCCTCCACCTGCCTCTCGTAGTTGTCAATCCACTGCGCATAGGTCGTCATCAGCGTGTGCTGGCGGAACTCCAGCCCGAGGAAGGCGTTCTTCACCTTCTCCGCCGTGACAAAGTTGTCGCGGTCTACAATCTCCTTGTAGTACTTGTCGATACGGGCCTTGATTTTGTCAAGTTACATATTGACGTTGCGGGCCATGATGCTCTTGCCTGTGGCACGTCCACCCTTGGTTTCCCAGATGTCAGGTGAGCAGTTCACCTTGCAACTGAACTGGCACTGTGTGCCGTCAACCGTGATACGCCCCATCACAGGGTACGTCCCATCCTTCTTCAACTTCTCCCTCTTGAGGTAGAAAATCACACTGTAGGTACTCTTCATTTTACACTAATTTTACGTTAATACTTTCTGGCTGCAAAATTAGTCAATGTCAAGCGTCTGGAGTACCAGCAAATCCATTCAAATACCGGCAACTCGCACCAAAGTGTTTCAAGTAACTCAAAACTTCTGGTTATCAGCCATTTCAATGTCTGAATGTAACCATTTCTCCCTGATTTTCCCAAATCCAGATTTTGGTTACGAATTAGGAACGCAAAGTCTGCCGTTCATTGCTTTTTTGATGCACCCTTCATGCTTGCCTCCCTGTTCAGACATCTCAAAACCTCCTGATTAGCAACGATTCTGCCTCAATCCCCTCTTTTTGTTAATTTTTAGTAGATTCGTAACGCAAAGTTGGCAGGTTTCTGATGGAAAGTTGGCAGGTTTCTGGTTTTCGATATATTGCTGTCCGCTAAAAAATTTAGCAATCATAAATAATTGGGCTGAATTTCTCGCTCGAAATTCAGCCCTTTAGTTACTTTTGTTTTTGCAAATAAAAGGCAAGTAACTATGAACAAAAGTACGCATTTTATCGGACAGCCGATGTATGGTCAGCTAATAAATTTGCTCAACAGGGAAGAAATTCTCGAATTTAGCCGCATCCGTAATGGAGAACGCTATGTGAAGCACTTTGATGCTTACCAACATCTTGTAGTCATGCTCTACTCTGTTATCAAGAGATTCGACTCACTGCGTGAGATTACCGACTCCATGTTTCCTGAAGCACGCAAGCTCGCCCATCTTGGCATAAGAACTCTGCCAAGGCGCAGCACATTGTCGGATGCCAATGCCCGTAGGCCAGAGGGTGTATTTGAAGACACGTACCGTAGCCTGTATGCCCGGTATAAGGACGAACTTTCCTCGGACAGCCGAAAACGGCAGGTGCCATCGTGGCTCAAACGTCTGCAAATCATCGATTCCACGACAATATCCTTATTCTCCAACCTTATATTCAAAGGCGTGGGACGACATCCCAAGTCAGGAAAGAAGAAGGGCGGCATAAAAGTGCATACCAATATCCACGCAAACGAGGGCGTTCCGTCTGACATCAAGTTTACCTCTGCCGCAACCAACGACAGTTTCATGCTAAAGCCCACGAATTATAAGGATGGGGATATAATTGCCATTGACAGAGCCTACATAGATTATTCCAAGTTCGAGGAACTGACCAATCGCGGTGTCATATACGTGACCAAGATGAAGAAAAATCTTGT
>CAVHGF010000117.1:0-2778 GCA_963635625.1 Treponemataceae bacterium
TTTTCGTCCCATCGCGGGTAATCGGCATCTTCACCGATACTACAATTTCACTGAGCTCATGGTTGAGACAGCGTCCGGATCATTACACCATTCGTGCAGGTCGGAACTTACCCGACAAGGAATTTCGCTACCTTAGGACCGTTATAGTTACGGCCGCCGTTTACTGGGGCTTCAATTCAACGCTGCCGGCATAAGCCATGACGTCTCCTCTTAACCTTCCAGCACCGGGCAGGTGTCAGACTGTATACTTCATCTTTGTACTTCGCACAGTCCTGTGTTTTTGGTAAACAGTTGCCTGGACCTATTCTCTGCGCCTCCCCCGGAGGGGAGGACCCCTTTTCCCGAAGTTACGGGGTCAGTTTGCCTAATTCCTTAACCGCGAATCACCCAAGCGCCTTGGTATACTCTACCCGACCACGTGTGTCCGTTTACAGTACGGCTGACCGTGACATGTGCTTAGCGGTTTTTCTCGGCGGCATGATTACCTGCGCTCGCCTCGGGCCGAAGCCCCCGGCGTACTTTCAGGTTCGGATCCGGGCGTGTGCTTTACCGCGCCCGTCTACTCCTACACCCTTAAACCTGCTATTCCGTCAGCAGGCGGCAGTTCCACTTCCGCGTCACCGCGTCGCTCCCACGGACAGTAACGGAATATTAACCGTTTCGTCCATCGGCATCGCCTTGCGGCTTATCCTTAGGCACCGACTAACCCCGGGCCGATTGACGTCGCCCGGGAAACCTTGGTCTTATGGCGAGGGGGAATCGCACCCCCTTTATCGTTACTTATACCTACATCTGCTTTTCCGTACGCTCCACCGCGCCTCACAGCGCGGCTTCAACGCAGAACGGAATGCTCCCCTACCAATCCATGAAGGATTCCACGTCTTCGGTGTGCGGCTTATACCCGATTATTATCCATGCCCCTTTCCTCGACTAGTGAGCTGTTACGCACTCTTTAAGTGAATGGCTGCTTCCAAGCCAACATCCTAGCTGTCACTGGAAAAGGACTTCGTTAGACTAACTTAGCCGCGACTTCGGGACCTTAGACGGTGGTCAGGATTCTTCTCCTCTCGGGAACGGACGTTAGCACCCGCCCCCTTTCTCCAGGGCTTCAAACCGTGGCATTCGGAGTTCGACAGGACTTGATAGGCGGTGAAGCCCTCGCATCCAACCGGTCGCTCTACCTCCACGGAGAAACACCCCAGGCAGCACCTAAATGCTTTTCGGGGAGTACGAGCTATCTCCAAGTTTGATTGGCCTTTCACTCCTACCCACAGCTCATCCGGAAGCTTTTCAACGCTTATCGGTGCGGCCCTCCATCCCGGATTAGCGGGACTTCAGCCTGGCCATGGGTAGATCACTTGGTTTCGCGTCTGCCGCCTGCAACTGGACGCCCTATTCAGACTCGCTTTCGCTTCGGCTGCGGGCATCATTGCCCTTAACCTCGCTGCGGACGGCAACTCGTAGGTTCATTATGCAAAAGGCACGCCGTCACCGGATCCAAAGCCGGCTCCGACCGCTTGTAGGCACATGGTTTCAGGGACTCTTTCACTCCCCTGCGCGGGGTGCTTTTCACCTTTCCCTCACGGTACTGGTTCGCTATCGGTCTCTGGAGAGTGTTTAGCCTTGGCGGATGGGCCCGCCGGATTCACACGGGATTACACGTGACCCGCGCTACTCAGGATACTCCGGGACAGGGGACGCGTTTCGCGTAAGGGGCTTTCACCCGCTGCGGCGCGACTTTCCAGACGCTTCCGCTACGCTTCCCTCATTTTCCCATACGGAGTCCTACAACCCCGCGGAGGCCGGAACCTCCGCGGTTTGGGCTGTTCCCCGTTCGCTCGCCACTACTTGGGGAATCACTTTTGTTTTCTTTTCCTCCCGGTACTAAGATGTTTCAGTTCCCGGGGTTCGCCTCCGCACATCAGTGCGGATGACAGGCCTTCAGCCTGCCGGGTCGCCCCATTCAGAAATCCCCGGGTCAAAGGTCGTTTGCACCTCACCGGGGCTTATCGCAGCTTACCACGTCTTTCATCGCCTTCCAGAGCCTAGGCATCCACCTATGTGCCCTTAGTTTCTTTCGCCTCCCCGCCGCATGTTACAGCGGCGGGGCGTATACCTTCAGCTTTCTACGCTTTTCGTATTTTCTTTCCTAACTCGTATTTCTACTCGTTTCTATCGCTTGAGTTTTTCTTTCTCTTGTTTTTCTTGAGAAGTCTTTTCTCTTTTCCTGTTCCAATATGTCAATGAACCATCGGGATACCGTCTTTTTTTTAGGACGGGTGTTCCCCAAGTGGAGAATAACGGATTCGAACCGTTGACCCCCTGCTTGCAAAGCAGGTGCTCTAGCCAGCTGAGCTAATCCCCCGAAAGTAGTCCCTCGCAGACTTGAACTGCGGACCTCCACATTATCAGTGTGGCGCTCTAACCAGCTGAGCTAAGAGACTGTCGCAGAAAAGTCCATGATTGTTCTCCGCGGGACAACCTTACGGATCATCAGTTTCCCCTCTAAGCCGCTCTCTATTTTGCGGCAGGGGACGGAAGACATCGTTAAGCAACCTTGGCGTTTACACTGGCGACATACTGTCATCATCATCTCTCATCTCTTCTCATCATCTCCCATTCTTTCCCATCTTCTCTCATCATCTTCTTCTTCTCTCATCATCATCTTCTTCTCTTCGGTGCGACCACTCATAACAGAACGGTCCGAGGCGGAGTTCCCTGAACTCCAGAAAGGAGGTGTTCCAGCCGCACCTTCCGGTACGGCTACCTTGTTACGAC
>CAVHGF010000118.1:0-2703 GCA_963635625.1 Treponemataceae bacterium
CTCCATCCTCCCGCTGCGGCAGCAGATCCGTTCGACAGACCTTTCGAAATAAGACAGGCCCGTAGTAGCGCTATCGGTTTTGTAATCAGTAGTCAGTGATCAGTAGTCAGGGCGCATTTTCCGCCGCTTCCACATATCGGGATTACCTGTATGTGGAAGTAGCGCCAATCGCGTCCTGATCACTGATTACTAATTACTGATTACTTTCCAAAATAAAAGCGTGAAGCCTCTATCCGAGGTTTCACGCTTTTTGATTTACAGCACCGTTTCATTGCCGTAGGCACTGTCTACGTCTTTGTGCATGGTGATGGAGCTGGCGCTACCAGTGCTGGAGTCGCCGCTTCCGCTGCCACTACCACTTCCGCCACTGCCGGTGCCTGTACCGAAGCCGAAGTCATTCCATTTGTAGGTGACATACTTTCCTTTTCCGGTTTTACTATCATACCCCTCTATATCCTTTCCATTTAACAGGATTTCTTTTCCTACTATACTTCCCTCAAAGCTGTATTCAGTAGTGCTATATGTCGCTTCCCCTTCAAAATTAACCTTTCCATTCGGCGCATAGATAAGTGCTTTAATCGGACAAGTCGCAGCAAAATACACATCTCCGTGAAGTGAGATAATCTTCAAATGGCTAGCTGCACTTGAAAACTGCTCTGTGTAAATAGTAACAGAACCATCTACGACAATCGTATCATACTTATACTGTTCCGCATGGTAACGCCAACTTGAGTAGTCCTGACGCGCGGTCTTCCAATCTCCGTAATCTCCACTGACTTTGATTAAAGTGGTGCCAGATTTGGCATCATCCCCGTATTTTTTCCTCAAATCTTCCACATAATCATAAATAGCTTTTGTCTCTTTATTATCTTCACGCAAAGCAATATCAACTTTTCCTGGGCCATTGGCTACCACATCAGTTCCCACATATCCCCAAGGATTATTCTCATAGTATCCGAATCGAATATAATTTCTCCAGTGGGTCTGCCCCCACTGATCAGTAACCTTTACATCATTATTAAACCACGGTGGAATCGTACCATCTTGACTTTTTCTCTCATTATCTGAAATACCGGAATACGCCCATAATTCGGGATCACTGGTTATTGATGTACTGAAATTCTCTGGCTCGACAAAGACACTATACCTTGTCCCAGTCGCATTTTTGGTTCCGCCACCCGTAACCGCTACAGCTCCATTTGTATGAACCTTCCCATACACTCTATGCCCTTCATTCCAAACCTGAAAGGGTGCCGGTTGCCCGTTAAGCTGACTCACACTACGATTATCCCCACAAATGAAGGCGTACCCCCATACGCCGGGATCCGTGTTTGTTTTCCCTGGAATAATCTTCGCTGTGGCCACCACGTCCACGGGAATGGCGTCGAAGCCGGCGATGGCCATGAAGGAGACGGGAACCAATTCGGAGGCGTAGACGGAGAGGAGAATGCTCTTCTCGGCACTATTGGCGTCTTTCAGCTCACGCACAGTAATCTGGTCGATCTTGTATGTCTGATCGCCCCGGTTCGCATCCATGTAGCGCTGCGCCCACTCGTAGACTTCATTCCGGTCTTTGTTGGGGAAATATATATGCGCCGCCGCCATCACCGCCGCGTCCGCCGCGTTCTGCAGCTTCGCCCGGTGAGAGTACCCGCGTCCCAGATCCACTGCGAGCCCCGCGAATATCAGAATCAGCGGCAAGATGACCACCATCAATACCAAAAAGGCCCCCCGCTGATTTTCCATGATGCGCCGGTATTCGTTCCAGATTTTCACATCCATCGCCTCCTTTTTTGGTTTGTATTATAACACATTTTGGGATCGGTGCGAACATGTCGATGAAGCTCCTAGCTGCTAGCTGCTGGCTGCTAGTCGGCCAGAGTCACCTGTCGATGGCGGCAAAGAGCGTCCCGCAATAAGCGGTCAGCAAAACAAATTCTTGCTTTCGCTTATTGCGGGACGCTCTTTGCGTTTCGGTGAGCCTGTCGCACTGGCTAGAAGCCAGCTGCCAGCAGCTAGGAGCTTCATCGACATGTATGCACCGGCGGGAACACCGCCAACCTCAGAACACCTTATCCAGGTGTCCCACTGTTTTCTTATTTCCTTTCTTCCCGTCCCGTTCTTCCAGTTTCGCCATGATGTCATAGAGATCTATGCCGGCGTTTTCCCAGAGGACGAAGAGGTGGTAGAGAAGGTCGCAGGACTCGTCAATGATTTCTTCCTTGTCCTGGTGCTGGTCGGCGATGATGACTTCCGAAGCCTCTTCGCCGATTTTTTTATCGATTTTATCCTTCCCTTCCTGCTGCAGGTAGTTGGTGTAGGATTTCTCCTGGGGATGGATGCGGCGGTCTTTGATTTCCTCGAAAAGGGTGTGGAGGATCGCCAGGCTCCCGTCACCTTCTTCATTCTCCCACTCGGTGAGGGAGCGGTAGAAGCAGGAGCGGTTGTTCGTGTGGCACGCGGGGCCGTCGGGAATGACTTCCACCACCAGCGTGTCGGCGTCGCAGTCTACATAGATGCGCTTCACGTGCTGGAAATGCGCCGACTCCTCGCCCTTGTGCCACAGCTTCTGCCGGCTGCGGCTGAAGAACCAGGTCTCTCCACTTTCTACGGTTTTCTGTAAAGACTCCTCATTCATGTAAGCCATCATGAGGACTTCCCCATTCCTGGCGTCCTGCACGATGGCAGGCACCAATCCTTTGT
>CAVHGF010000119.1:0-2693 GCA_963635625.1 Treponemataceae bacterium
TCGGCAATCCGGCTGCGGAGAACCGTCCCGCGGAAAGTTGTCTCATATTTGCTGAACGGCCTGGAGTCGATGAGATAGACGCAGGTGTCCCCGGACTTCTTCATCAGAAGCGAGCTGAACTCGAAGACTATCTCCTCGGCGCTTTTCCACGCCTCGGAAGTCGGGTCAACCTCGAACTGCGCGTTCAATATGGTAAGCTTCTCCGTCTGATAATCCTTGAAGGAGACCTGGGTGATGCCTATGTTATTGGATATTGACGTAATCATATTCTTGATAATCAGTTTGTCATCAGAAATCTACCATAGCCGAGGTTGCGAATATCAGTGAGTCCGGGTCATAAGTGGCGCAGCGTCCCGACAGGTTCCATTCGATGTACGAGAACCCTCTGTAGATGTAGAGTTCATACAGCCCGATGGCCCATTTGCTGCGGCCGTTGCCACGTCCCGGGAAATAAACCCTTCCCGCAAGGTAAGAGTCCGGAACGTCTTTGAAATAGCCTCGTATGCCGTTTATATACGAGTGGTTGACCGCGTGGACGTCCATCATAACGATGGCGGAACCCGGAGCCTGCTCGATGTAGAACCTGTCAATCGTCGCGTTGATTTCGAGCGAGGAGATATTGTCAAGGGTCAGCTCGTTACGGGGAATGTAGAGTTCCTTCTTTACCGCCGACAGCTCCTGGCAGATGACGGACACGGCCATAGACTCCCCGGTGAACCCGGTCTGCGTGTCCATCCACCAGAACGACAGGAAATACTTCTGACCAGCGACGGGCAGGAAGCCGATAGTGGAGAGATAACTCTCGGTGATGTCCGCGTCTCCCCAGTCGGGCGAGAACGCGGGAGCGACTATCACGGTGTTGCCCCAGCCGGAGGACACTCCCGTACTCTCCGTGCGGGACATTTTCATCACCAGGCGGTGATGCTCTGACGGCTGATTCAGCCCCACGAATATTATCCTCTCCGGAGTCACCCAGAAATCGTCATAGTCCACCTCCGGGACATCGGAGGTATAGACCGGAGCGTCAGAGAGAGCCGGCATCCCGGCGAGCGCCCTGTTGGTATTGATGCGGACGAATGCGTTGTGCGCCGTCATCTTCGCCGCCTCCCCGAACGTGGAGATGCCCTTCATATGCTCTGACAGAGTCTCCCAGTCCTTCATCTGGGAATCGGAAAGCTGTCTGTACGACCGGGAGATTCTGGACAGAGTGTTTCTTCTCGCCGCCTGAGCGGGAGTCTTCGTCTTGGAGTGCTGAGATTTGCCGGAGAGGACGGTTCTGCCGTCCACGTCGCGTGCGGTGACTTCGCTCGCGCTGCCGGAGAAAGCGTTGAATGCTATGGATGGCCTGACAATCATATCTTCTGATGTTGTCAGACAGCCTTACGATCCCATTGCAAATATACGAAATAAATTCTGATTTACAATGTTTTACATACCACAATACAAAGCATTACTTTAGATATTGCGGATAGAATTGTGGTGGAATGTCAGCAGATACGCCTACTTCACAAGAAAGTCGTAGAAAGGGGTATAGAGGTAGTTGTTGGGCTGAAGATATATTACCTGTCCGGCAAAGTCGATGACCATATTGAAGCGCTTGAGGAAGTTGTTGCCAAGCGTGCCGTCGATGTCGCTCTTGCTCTGCATTCCTTCGGTCAATGTCGAGAATGCTCCCGCTACTTTAGGCAGGACATACTGTCCAATCCTGACCTCGTCAAAAAAGACATTCTTGAGTTCTCCGGAGCCGCCGTCGGAAGATGCGATGCGGGAGATGGCAAACGGCTTCTGGGTATCAAGCAGATTATGGACGTTCACAAAAGGAGTGTTCAGGTCAATGACCCTGTCGGAACCGGTATCCACCTCAAGAAGCAGGTCGTAGACGCTGCCGTTTATTTTGGCCGGCACCGTAATGAACGGGACATCGTACCTGTATTCAAAGGGGAAGGCGATGAGAGACTCCGCTACATCTATCGGCTCATCCTTGGAATAGCAGTATATCTTGAAGTCATCGTAATTAATCTCTATATTGAAGGCTCCGAGAGCATTGAGACCAACCACACCGTCCCAATAATCGGCAGGATAAGGGATATGTGCGCATCCGGCCTGTTCGTATTTGATGGATCCGACAGTCACGATGTTGTCGTTGCTGTATTCAACGGAATTCACCCCGGACGCTCCCAGATTCTCCGCCTTGCCGCCGTTATGAATATGCCCCTGCAGCTTCGGGGAATTGGTGTTCAGCACAAGCGAAGACGCTCCAGTGTCCACCAGGAAGTTCAGCGTGTCGGAACCGTTCACTGTAGCGGAGACATAGATTCTGCTGTCTCCCGCAAGTCTGAAAGGGATTTCTCCGGCTGCCGGTCTGTCTATTATTTTGGCGTCGAGGCCTGCATAGGTAATGAGCAATGCCGCCACCGGGCAAAGTATATTTTTGATATTCATCCTCGTCGGTATGTGAAAACTGCCGCAACGCAACAAATATAATGCCCGTACGTGTCCGAGAGGGCATTCCAGGCATTCTTTTAAATTTCCACAGCAAACTTTCCCCCGATGCTGTCGCCACGGTAGCCGGTTACAGTGTCAATGAGGGTAAAGCGGCAGTGCATCGTGTAGGAAGTCAGATCAAGTCCCCAGACGGTCTTGTAGTCCGGCACTCTGACTTCGGCGATGCTCCCGTTGCCGCCGCAGTTCTC
>CAVHGF010000120.1:0-2663 GCA_963635625.1 Treponemataceae bacterium
TTTATGTCGCTGCGGCTGCAGACCATGAAAAGAGGGGTGGATAGCTGTGTATCGGGTAGGTAGGGTATCCCAGCAGGGAAAAACTTATTCTAATGAGAAAAAATTGTTAAACTGTTGACAGACGGACGGGCAAGTGATAAAATTAACAAAGTAAAAAAGCGAAATGCGGAAAGGGAGAACACTATGGCGAGACCGTTTGACTACACAGCGGAATACAAGCGCAAGCTATGCACCGCCGATGAAGCGGCGAGAGTGGTAAAAAGCGGTGACTGGATCGACATTTCTATGGGTACGGGTTTTCCGTCGCTGATGGATGCCGCCATCGCAAAGAGAAAGGATGAACTGCGGGAGGTCAAGATCCGCGGCTATCTGATTTTCGAGCCTATTCAAATGGTTGAGTGTGACCCGGAGCGCAAGCATTTTGTTTATAACAGTTGGCATATGTCCGGTTATGAGCGCAAGCTTTGTGACAGAGGCCTGTGCAACTTTAACCCCATGGTGTTCCGCAATCTCAGCTGGTATTATAGCCAGTTCCTCACCGTCAACGTGGCAATGATGGCGGTCACTCCCATGAACGAGCACGGCTATTTTAACTTTGCCGGAGCCACCGCCTCCGCCCGTTCTACCCTGGACAAGGCAGATGTGGTCATTTTGGAGATCAACGAGAATCTGCCCTGGGTATATGGCGGACTGGATGAGTGTATCCACATCAGTGATGTGGACATGATCGTGGAAGGCCCCCATGGCCCGTTGCCCAGTGTGAAGTCTCCCGCGGCCAACGAGGCGGAGATGAAGATTGCCGAGTATGTGGTGCAGAATATGGTAGATGGCTCCACGCTGCAGCTGGGTATCGGTTCGCTGCCCAACGCCGTGGGACAGATGATTGCCAAGAGCGATTTGCGCGATCTGGGTATTCATACCGAGATGCTGTGTGACAGCTATCTGGATATGTACAAGGCTGGTAAGATCACCAATAATCAGAAAAAGCTAGATCGCTATAAAAGCATTTTCGGCTTGGCCATTGGCTCGCCGGATCTGTACGACTGGATCCGGGAAAATCCCGGCGTAGTTACATATCCCATCAGCTACTGCAACGATCCCGCTAATGTCGGTAAACAGGATAACTTTGTGTCTATCAATAACTGTATCTCTGTGGACTTGTATGGACAGATTTGTGCCGAGAGCTCAGGCACCCGCCAGATCAGCGGTACCGGCGGTCAACTGGACTTCTTGGAGGGCGCGGCACTGTCCCGCGGCGGCAAGGCGTTTATCTGTCTGACCTCGTCCTTCACGGATAAACAGGGCAATGTCAAGTCCCGCATCAATCCGCTACTTTCCCCCGGCGACATTGTCACGGATCCCCGCAGTCAAGCTTATTACATCGTCACCGAGTACGGCGGTGTGAACTTGGTGGGCTGCTCTACTTGGGAGAGAGCGGAAAAGCTGATCTCCATCGCCCATCCCATGTTCCGGGACGATCTGATCGCCAACGCGGAGAAGCAGGGCATTTGGATCAAGTCCAACAAACGCTGAAAAAAGTACACGATGAAGAATATCCCCCGGCCAAGCCGGGGGATATTTCTTGTATATCGAAAACCACTCGCCCAGCGAGTGGTTTTCGATATACAAGAAAAAAGGAGCCATTTCGGCTCCTTTTCAAGCTGTATGATGCCGTTTGTTGGACGGCCTTACCGTTATTTCCGTCCGGAGCGGCCTGCTCCGATTCCAATCTGTGTCAAAAGTGAGTCAGAATGAGCCTGAGATTATACAAATATTCCTTTGATTGGCCACATTCAATGCTTCGGGCGATTCGTTGCCGTCCAATTCTTCGGGTTTGTATCATCCGGGGCAAGTCCGGATAGAATCGCCTCATAGTGCGCCACCTTTTCGTCCATATATGTTGCTGTGGCGTTTGCTTCGTTCACTCGCTTATAGGCTTCCTCGCGCTGTTTCAGGATAATGGCATACCTTGCTCGTAGATTTTCCTCGGATTCTTCCAGCAGGCAAAGGCGGCAGTAATCTTGAATGTCCTCGATAGATGCACCGCAGCCTTTTAGACACTTGATACCCTGCATCCAGTTGACGGATTCCTCGTTGAATACCCGACGATTCACGCTGTCGCGCTCACAGGGCAGCAGTCCTTTATCCGTATAGTATCGCAGGGTATGTTCTGTGACACCGAACATCTCAGCCATCTGCTTGATGGTATAATACATAGCTGCACCTCAAATTTTGTCTTGACTTCGTGTTACTCGAACTTGCTACAATGATTATAGCATAGCGGCTACGCCTATGCAAATACGAGCTTGGAGGACGAATATGGAATATTTGACTTTGAATAACGGTGTTCAGATGCCGTTGGTGGGTTTTGGAACATTTATGCTGGGCGGTGAGACCTGCATAAACTCAGTTGCCGTGGCAATCGAAAACGGTTATCGGATGATTGACACGGCGGAAGCCTACGGCAATGAAAAGGAAGTTGGCAATGGAATCAAGCAGAGCGACATTGACCGCAGGGAGCTGTTCCTCGTCACCAAGGTAAATTTCAAATCCTACGAATATGCAGAGCAGACGGTCATGCAGTCGCTTGAAAATCTGCAAACGGACTATATCGACCTGCTGCTCCTGCACTGGCCCTTTGCCAACTACTATGCGGCGTGGCG
>CAVHGF010000121.1:0-2653 GCA_963635625.1 Treponemataceae bacterium
TTCAGATTGCAGGCTGCAACTCGCCTGCATGAAGTCGGAATTGCTAGTAATCGCGGATCAGCATGCCGCGGTGAATACGTTCCCGGGCCTTGTACACACCGCCCGTCACACCATGAGAGCCGGGGGGACCCGAAGTCGGTAGTCTAACCGCAAGGAGGACGCCGCCGAAGGTAAAACTGGTGATTGGGGTGAAGTCGTAACAAGGTAGCCGTATCGGAAGGTGCGGCTGGATCACCTCCTTTCTAGGGAGTCAGACAAAGTGATTTAGCTGGTCTAAGTCACTTTGGACAGGAACACAAGATTCAGTATTGTTCAATTTTGAGGGCCATGCAAATGGTTTCAGAAAGCATAAGGGACACAGCGAAACCCGAAACGTGAAAGCGCGGGGGTATAGCTCAGTTGGGAGAGCACCTGCTTTGCAAGCAGGGGGTCAAGGGTTCGAATCCCTTTATCTCCACCATTTGGGCTGATAGCTCAGCTGGTTAGAGCACTCGGCTGATAACCGAGAGGTCGATGGTTCGAGTCCATTTCAGCCCACCACAGGGTTGCCTGTGAGGGCAGCCCACAATCCCTTATGGATGCACCTTGAAAACTGAATATAGAACTGCGAAATGAGATTTTATTAGCTATGTAAAATTCCTGATTTTAAATTAAAATCTATAATTTCACCAAGCGGATATTGGAGAACGAAAGTTCGACAGTAAAATGGTAAAATCTCGTTGGCAAATGGAGAATCTGAAATAAAGATATGTTTTGCGAAAGCGAAACAACGGTCAAGCTACAAAGGGCGCAAGGAGAATGCCTTGGCACTGGGAGCCGACGAAAGACGTGATAAGCTGCGATAAGCTTCGGGGAGGAGCAAATATCCTTTGATCCGGAGATTTCTGAATGAGGAAACTCACTAGAGTTCATACTCTAGTATCCTGTACTGAATCCATAGGTGCAGGAGGGGAACCGCCTGAACTGAAACATCTAAGTAGGGCGAGGAAGAGACATCAAACGAGATTCCGTAAGTAGTGGCGAGCGAACGCGGAAGAGGGCAAACCGAGAGTCGAAAGACTTTCGGGGTACGGAGCGCATTTAAGACTTAAGTTGTTAACCGAACGGCATGGGAAGGCCGGTCAGAGAGTGTGAGAACCACGTAGGTGAAAACGATGAGAGCTGAGCGAATTCCAGAGTACGGCCAGACACGTGAAACCTGGTCGGAAGATGGGGGGACCACCCTCCAACCCTAAATACTACCCAGTGACCGATAGCGTATAGTACTGTGAAGGAAAGGTGAAAAGCACCCCGGGAGGGGAGTGAAAGAGAACCTGAAACCCTGTGCCTACAAGCACCTAGAGCACGTCAAAGTGTGATAGGGTACTTTTTGTAGAACGGTCCGGCGAGCGATTGTATGCAGCAAGGTTAAGGACTTAAGGTCTGGAGCCGAAGCGAAAGCGAGTTTGAAAAGGGCGTTAAGTTGCATATAATGGGCCCGAAACCGGGTGACCTACCCATGGTCAGGTTGAAGTGGAAGTAAAATTCCATGGAGGACCGAACCGACCTCCGTTGAAAAGGCGGCGGATGAACTGTGGGTAGCGGAGAAATTCCAATCGAACCCGGAGATAGCTGGTTCTCCCCGAAATAGTTTTAGGACTAGCCTCAAGTTAGATACCTGGAGGTAAAGCACTGAATAGCCTAGCGGCCGAGAGGTTAGCGAAGCTTATCAAACTCAGAATGCCAGAGTATTGATGCTTGGGAGTCAGACAGTGTCAGATAAATGTCATTGTCAAAAGGGAAACAGCCCAGATCTACAGCTAAGGTCCCAAAGTTAGGTTAAGTGGAAAACGATGTGAAGATACGCAGACAACCAGGATGTTGGCTCAGAAGCAGCCACTCATTCAAAGAGTGCGTAATAGCTCACTGGTCGAGCGTCTTTGCGCGGAGAATTTAACGGGGCTAAACCTAACACCGAAGCTTAGGCAACACAGTAATGTGTTGGGTAGGGGAGCGTTGTATACGCGGTGAAACAGTAGCGTAAGCGGCTGTGGAGTGTATAGAAGTGAGAATGCCGGAATGAGTAGCGCGAATGCAGTGAGAATCTGCATGGCCGAAAGCCTCAGGTTTCTGGAGGAAGGTTCGTCCGCTCCAGGTTAGTCGGGAGCTAAGGTGAGGCCTAACGGCGTAGCCGATGCACAGACGGTAGAGATTCCGTCACCACCAAAAGAGTTAAGCACAGGGACACATTTGAAGTCTCAGAGCCGGGTGTTGGTTCCGGTAGAGATCGAGGGAAGTTAGTACCGAAGTCTGGGATGGAAGATGGCGAGAAAAGCTGTGTGTATTTCTGAGGTGCCCGTACCGCAAACCGACACAGGTAGGTAGGAAGAAGATTCTAAGGCCAACGGGAGAAGGGTTGTTAAGGAACTCGGCAAATTGACCCCGTAACTTCGGGAGAAGGGGTGCTCCAGAGATGGAGCCGCAGAGAATCGGCCCAAGCAACTGTTTACCAAAAACACAGGTTTGTGCTAAATCGAAAGATGACGTATACGAGCTGACGCCTGCCCGGTGCTGGAAGGTTAAGAGGAGATGTGCAAGCATTGAATCGAAGCCCCAGTGAACGGCGGCCGTAACTATAACGGTCCTAAGGTAGCGAAATTCCTTGTCAGGTAAG
>CAVHGF010000122.1:0-2571 GCA_963635625.1 Treponemataceae bacterium
CGTTTTTCTCTCTAATCTTCACTATGACGGTAGCGCCTCTTGGCCATGTGCTTTCTACTTCGACCGGTACCGGCTTATTGTGGGAGCCGTAGATGTAGAGTTGTTCGCGGTTCTGTTGTTCGCGGTTCTTTAGCCATCGTTCCCATTGGTCTTTGTCCATATGTCCTCCCAATGCCCTTTACCGGGTCGGTTAAATCTACGGATAGCGCGGCGGTAGGATTCATCGTGGCCGTGCTCGATGCGAACCTCTCTACAGTCTCTTTCGCTATTGCACTTCCTGACGCGCTGGCCGTCTTCGTCGTACATCCAGTGGAAGCTCCGCTCGTAGAAGAGTGATCTACCGCAGTAGGCGCAGCGGCCGATAGGCTCGCCTGGCTTGGTGTATCGCGGTCTTCTGCTGGCTTTGAGCTCGGCTTCCAGTCTCTTGAACATAGGGGCGTCGTTTTCTACGCGGTTCCCCGGGTGTTTTCTTTTCTTACTCATTCTGCCTCCCTCTTCTCCTGTATCTCGCCAGTTGTAAAGGGTAGCCGGCAGAGGTGTAGGTGTTAATGACTTCGTAGCATTCCATGCCCTTTGGCGGGATGGGTCTTTCTTTCCACTTCTTGGAGTGGATTGTCTGATAGTGGACTTCAGGCTTCTTCAGGTTTCTGGATGCCACGTATCTGACTTTCTGTTTCTCGTCTCTCACTGACTGGCCTTTTTCTTTGATGAAGTAGGAGGCCATTCTCTTGGCGTCTTCTTCTTTGCCGTCGTAGTTTAGAAACTGGTAGAAACGGATAGCGCTATGCTTCCAAAGTCTTTGAATGTCTTCCCTTGTGGCGCCCTGGTTCAAAAGGATATGGTGATGGATTCTCACGCCCTTCTGTTCCGTGGTGTAGATGTACTTGAGCTCTTTGCCTTGGTTCTTGTACACCCGCTTCAAGGATCGGATGAATTTGGTGATGTTCTTTTTCGCTTCCTCATAGGTTGGTTCCTTGGCGTAGGTGAGGGTGAGGTAGGTGTCATCCCTCTCGAAGTTGGTGAGGATTAGTTCCATGAGATTTCGTTCTGCTCTCTTGGCGTTCACCCTGGCTACGTCCTCAGGGGTCTTTTGGAAGTTTCTTGTTCGGGTCTTCTTCCCTCCCAGACGGCAGGTGAAATATTTCTCTTCCATCTTCCCGTTGGGGTATACGAATACTCTTTTGCGGTATGGCATATGCTCTCCAATTAATACCCTTAACAAGGGGACAAAGAGAGCGGAAAGCTCCCTTTGTATCGGTGTTATTTTGATTTCTTAGAGGTCATGTGCTATACTTATATATAGAGATTTATCGATTCTCCTGACCTCTTAGGCACCTGTTCCCGCAGGTGCCTTTTTGGTGTGCAAACATGTCCCGTTATTCGCGGCCGTTGGCTTTTGGAAATAGGGGCATTCACTACAGTGCTCTTCACAGACTGCCGCTCGCTCCTTGGCGCAGTGGACGGTGTGGAGCATATGCTTGTGGCATATGGGGCAGATTACATTGTTCTCTGCTAGAATGGCAGCCCTGGCCTTTTCGCGGGCAAGCACCCTTTCCGGATCTTCTTGATACGGGTAGTTTCGGCAGTCTGGTATAACGCTGTCAAACTTGCTTGGTTTTCTTCTCTCCACTGTCTCACCTCTTTAGATGATAGGTAGGCTTCGGCTTTCTTCTGGTAGTCTTTGTTGACGCTCCCCCAGCCGGTATGAAACTTCAGCAGGTGCATTTCCGGTGATAGGGAAATAAGGTTATCTTCCTTGTCCTCTCCGCCGGACCCAGCAGGTTTTACATGGTGGACATGTGCCTCGCTGGCGGGTGGTGGAAATTCCATGTAGGTTTCATAGGTTTCATAGAGGAGCGCGTCTCTTTCTTTGACGATGGCGAAGAGCTTTCTTTTATCTGCTGCGGATAGTCTGATCATTAGTAGTCTTCTTTCTGATTTTCCTGCCGTGCTTGTCGCATTCATACCCGACCCGGCAGTCGCGATGAGTGGGCACGTACTCTCCTTTGAGCTTCTCCCACATTTCTTCGCCCTCGGGGATTTCCCTATGGCAATGTTCGCATTTCATCAGAACTTCCCTTCTTCGATTTCCTGAATGAGTTTCCTCAGGAAGCTGACGCAGGTCATGTGATCCGCGCTGGCTTTATGGCTCTTGTTCGACAGAAGGGCCTTCGCCCTCTGAAATTCCTTCTCTTTCTTCTCCGTGAGTTTGGCTATCAGTTCTCCGGATGTATACGTCTTCTCTTCCATAGACTTCTCCTATTCCTGTATCTTCTCGAATCTTGCTTAATACCGCTTCAATGCCGGTAGCGACGCCAGCGTGCCACCAAAAATCCTTGTCCCCATTCTTCCCTTTTGAGAGCTCTGAGAGTTCTCTGTTCTCCTTCGCTTCTCTTTCGAGAGACTTGAGGGTCTCTTCTAGGTATCCTTCTAACATTCTTCCTCCACGGAAATCACTTCGCGGTTGTCTAGTTTCTTACACAAGGTGGCTACCACCGCCAGAACGCTCCTATTCTCTTCTATAGAGATATCGTGGATCAGCGCCACGGCAGCGGTGTACAAGTATTCATT
>CAVHGF010000123.1:0-2545 GCA_963635625.1 Treponemataceae bacterium
CGCGTCTGCGTACTCTTCCCGGCACTCCCAGAGGTAGGGGGTTCGCGCTCGTTCCATGCCGCCTGTGTCCGACATGTCGAACACATACCGAAGTCGTGGCCACTCGCCGCTGCTGTCGATGAGGGCGATGCCCCTGGAACCCCTGTGGACATACCGGCCCATCTTTTGATTCCAGAAGTCGTATTCCGCGTAGGCGTGGCGTCCGGACGCTGGGCATGGATCATGCGTAGGGGTGTTTGTACAGCCTTGCGGCAGTGGTGAGAAAGCCCGTCCAGCCCCGGTAGCTGCCGGTAATCTGTCGCTGCGCCTCGTCTGCCATCTGCATATACGTCTGCAATTTGCTCGGCATATTGCTCATCCTTCATGGCAAAAATTTAGAGCGCCCGGATTGGACGTTCTATGTAAGGGCAGTATATCCGAAAACGTCCCGAATCCTGTGCAGAAGACGGGCCGCTTTCTCTTATATGGCGATGTTCTGTTTCCCGAAATCAATATTTTTTCGATTTTGGGAAACAGAACGCAAGGCTCTTTATTCTTTGGATTCAAAGTCCTCCGCATCGGGTTCATCCTCAAACAGGGAAAGCAGCTCCAGCGTCAGTTCGTTCACATGGTCGGGCAGGTCATCGTACCCGCGTATTTCCTGCAATTCGCCGTTCAGATAGCTTACCGATACCGCCCACGACGGAGTATCCTCATATTCAGGCTCATCAGGAAGCTCCTGCGCATCCGGGGCTTCTGATTCACAATCATCTTCCCAAAGGTCATCCGCATCGGCAGAGTCGGAAAAGCCGTAATCCTCTTCCCAGCAAAAGACCTCATAGTTGTTGACAATGACGTTCAGGAGTTTGCGCATATCTTTAATCGTCAGAGTGACCTGCGCCGTTTCGTCCCCCTGACGGAGCGCCACTGTGTGCGTCTTCCGGTCGAGGGCGAAATAAAGCTCCCTATGCCAGCCGTTGCCGTATTCGTCATAGACCTCGCCGCAGACGGTAAATTCCATGTTGTCGATGTGAAGCTGCTGTTTTCGCTCGTTCCGAGCCGCATATGGAAAGTGCTCTGCATACAGCTCACGGGCGGTGGAAGCAACCTCCGGGTGACTGTTGCTTCGCAGACCTCTGAGCCAGTCCCGCTGCTGAGAGGACAGCTGCCACGGCAGATCCCATAGCTTTGTGAGGGTCATATCCGCTGCCCGCTGTGCGGCAGGCAGCGCAGCACATTTCTTACAGATGTGCGCCGCATGGCCTCTGCCCGAAAAGCTCTCGTTCGATCTGTATTCTCCGCACACTTTGCAGTAGTGCCCGCGCTTCTTCGCCATATATCGCTCCTCCTCATATAGATATGTTGCTATGCTGACGAATCGCAGCCGGAACGGTTCATAATTTGAACCTGTCCACGGAAATGTCGATGAAATCTATTGGGTCGTCTTGCAGGAACATGACCATATAGATGGGAAAATAGGTCATCTTTCCATCCGCCTTTACGTTATCGTTCGTAAAAACACATGCTTCCCTGATTCCGTATTCCTGGGTAGCCATCACGTTGTCCAGCGCCGAATGCTTTTCATAATCCTTTCCGTTCTTCACTTCAATGGGAAGAACCCTTCCAGAGTGCTCTACCACAAAATCAAGCTCGCCTTTTTTCTTACTGTTGTAGTAATACAGTGGATAGCCATGGGCGTGAAGCTCCTGTGCAACCACATTCTCATAGACTGCGCCTTTGTTGATATCCTTTTCCTTGCTGACAATTTTCAGCTTGCAGGCCTTCCCATATATGGTGGTGAGCAGCCCCACATCTGACAGGAACAGCTTGAACAATGTGCTTTTTTCATTCAACTTGAGCGGCACTGTAGGTTCTGTCGTGTTGAACACGCCCAGAGCAACACCAGCCTTCCAAAGCCATGTGAAGCTGTCCTCAACACGGTCATAGCGCAGACCTTTCTTGATGTCCGCAATCATAAACCGCTTGTTCTTCTCGTTCAGCTCCGCCGGGATCAGTTCGTAAATGTGCGTGATGATCAGCTTGCGGTTTTCCTCTTCATACTGCGTAAAATCCAGCTTATACTGCTCAATGATGGCTCTGTGCTCATCCATCACATCGTCGATGTTGCCGGTTGTCCGGTACTTTTCCACTGCGGCGGGCATACCGCCGATGATCAGATAGAGATTGAACATCTCCATGATTTTACCGTGGATCACTTCATCCACAGGCGTCTTTGAAGTAAATGCATTCCGCAGCTTATCCAGTACGGGTTGGCCTACATTGAAGATTTGCAGGAACTCTTCAAAATCCAGCGGGTACATATTGAGCGCCTGCAAATAGCCGACCGGTGCGGATTTCAGGTTCACGATCTCCACGCCCAGCAGCGAACCGGAGAGAATGTACCGGAATCGCTTATCGTCCACGAGAAACTTTATCTTTGTGACGATCTCCTTGTATTTCTGAATTTCATCAAAGAAAAAGAAGGTCTTACCGGGGACGATTTTCTGGTCGCTGTATAGGGACAGCTTCAGAATCAGGTCGTCTACGCTCGTCGCCCCGTCCAGAA
>CAVHGF010000124.1:0-2525 GCA_963635625.1 Treponemataceae bacterium
GCAAAATCGTTTTCGACTACATCAAGAACTATTCCATGGCACAACCCGTTGACACCAAGGACAGACGGGAATATCACGGCATCGTACGTCCTGCTTATACACCTGACCAACTCTCAGAACTGAAACCGGACGAGGTATTTGTCTTCGGAAGCAACCTGCAAGGCTATCACGGCGGAGGGGCCGCCCGTGCAGCCATGCATCGCTTTGGTGCTGAATGGGGAAAGGGGGTTGGCATACAGGGACAAAGTTATGCCATACCCACCATGCAAGGAGGGGTTGATACCATCAAGCCTTATGTGGACGATTTTGTTGTATATGCCAAGCAACACGAGGACAAGTTCTTCTATGTCACAAGGATTGGCTGTGGCATTGCCGGGTTCAAGGATGAAGACATTGCACCTTTGTTTGGGGACGCGCAATTCGTGGAGAACATCTGCCTTCCCGAGAGTTTTGCAACTCTCATCAAACCGGCCCTTCCAAAGGAAATGCGGCAAATCATGTATGGGCAGATGCGTACACTCGTGGACTTGCTCAAGGCATTCAACCGTCAAAAGCCGATAACCGACGTGCAAGAAGGGATGTCACTCATAGAAGATGTCTTGAACAGAAATATTCGCTATGGCGATGATTTCGCATTCACCGCTTTCAGAACAATATGGTGTCTTCTTGGCAGGTATAGAGAGCACAACGGTACTGTTGATCTGGACAGACTGGAAAGAGATCTGTACGATTTCCACAAAGGGAACCAATGGATGGTGGAAGGTACGCTGGAAGACGTCATGTACAAATACTCTGCAAGCAAGATGGTTAAGTACATCCAGTTCCTCAACGATTTTCGTCGCTATAAGTCATACGACGAAATAAGAAAAGACTTGGAGAGCATACCTGTTAACCACTGCGGCTCTAATGATGAGAACTATTATTTTAGTTTTTGTTATTTCCCTCTGCACGTCTTTCAAAACGTGATATGTCGCGAATGGAAGAATATGGCTCCCGGTGGCCGACTGGACAACGACAGGTTGGAAGAAATCCTGATGGGGCGATACAGGAAAGCACTGGCAAAATACGGCATCCAAGAACTCATACGGCGCTCTTACGGCGATATGGGATGTCATCCTGACCTCAAGGGGCCGAGAGTGTATGATGTTGAAGAACCAGTCTATGGCCCGTATTTCCGTATTAACGGCAAACAGATAGAAAAAGGATGCAGTGATTTCAGAAGATACCCATTTGGGAGTCAAGAGTTTGAGATGCGCTTCGCAAGTGCATTGCTCGACAGGGACGAGAACTATATTCACATAACCGAAGACGGATGGAACGAATATTATATACCTCGCCACGACGACACGCTTCCCGTGTATTCGCGAAGGCGAGGGAAGCTGCGCTTTGAGTCGGAGGAGGAGAAGAAGGCATTCGTCAGGAAATACAGAGAATAGTCCTATGCTCATCGATTTTCTTGGAAAGAGCATTGCCGTAAAGGACTTCGATTGTCAGCTCGGCACGTTGAAGCCAGAACGCATTTCGCCGTTTGTCAATCTTTTCGTAAAGGTGACAAACGGTTGCAATGCCCGTTGTCTCTTTTGCAGCAACGCTGGATGCAGCAACACCTGTGGCGGGTTCGACACAGAAAAACTGTTCAAGACTATCCGGCTGCTGCGCGAGAACGGCATAAGGGTAAACCGTGTGAATATCACAGGCGGAGAGCCTTCTGTAGTTCCCGCATTGGTCGAAAGGATTCTGCAAAGGATGGACGAATGCGAATTCAATGACCTGCATATCCATCTGAACACCAACGGCCTTCTTCCACAATCGCAGCAGTTGATGAAACATCCGCGTTGGGACAGCATCTCCATGTCGTTGCATCATTACGACCTCGGCAAGTTGTCGGAATTATATGGGTGCAGCATCCCTGCAAGTGCTTTCAATTTTGAAGGAATCAACTTGCAAAAGGTGAATGCCAGTTGCAATCTCATAAAGGGCTACATTGACAATGCCGGGGAAGCGCACAGGATGCTCAATTTCGTTTTAGATTTGAATATTAGACGCATCGGGTTTGTGGCTCTGATGCAAGTCAACGGCTTCTGCAGAGAACATTTCATAGACCTGGAGGACATACACATCGATGACATCCCGCACGTTTATTTCACCAAGTCGATGAACAGAGGAAAGGATTGCAAGTGCAGCAACTATCTTTACAACAAAGACCTGAAGGTGCTCGAAATCTACATGCGCAACTATGCCAATACGCAATACTGCGAATCATCGTTGGTCTACGACGGGCAATATCTGCGGCAGGGATTCCATGCCAACAACATCATTTATTGACTAAGGGGAAGGATAGGAAGATATGAATATCCAAGATCTATTCGAACAGCGCCAAAACAATCCCGTATGGAACACATCATATCCCGTCAACCCTGCAGACTGGGCACGTTATCGCGTGGATCGTCCGTTGTCGTTCGCTTGCGACAAAGAAATGTCATTCTACATCCACATCCCTTTCTGCAAGCGTCTTTGCTCGTTCT
>CAVHGF010000125.1:0-2524 GCA_963635625.1 Treponemataceae bacterium
CTTTTCAGACCCATTCATACCAATATGCGGATCCTTACGATAATATATATAATTACGAGAACGGGCTCAGCAGCGCAAACAGCGTGAGCGGCAGCGTCTATACCACATGTCAGGGCTTCTCGGCGATCTATCTTGCCCTCGCCCGCGCTCAAGGCATTCCGACCCGTTTCGTCTACGGACACAGGCTTGCCGTGCCGTCAAACGACTGGCTGACGGAGGATAATATCGACGTGCGCGACCACTGGTGGACAGAGTCCTATATAAATGGAAGATGGATATTTGTAGACCCGACCGTGGGCACGACGAACAAATATAACAAGACCACCGGCGTATGGACCTACACGGGACTTACGAACTATACATACTTTGATGCCTCGGACGAACAGGTTGCCACGAGCCATGTATATATGAATATCTATCCTGACTATAGATACGGCAAGTATATCGACGACGAGTACGAGATGAACCTTCTTCGTGAGTTCTTCGCTCAGACGATCGGAAATACCGGCGTTACAAACGGCCAGAAGATGGACTCAGCCTACTCGCCTTATGATACATCAACATGGGGAGACGGCACGAAGTCTCACTTTATGACAAACGGCTCAGGCAAGACCACGCAGATACAGTGGAGTAGCAAGGGCTTTACCGGTGCACTTAACCTGCCCGGATTTACGAAGATGACCCTCCTCTCATCGCACGATAACAAGTACGAGACGGCAAACCTGTCGAGCTCTCCTGTTCTCAAGAGCGTTTACCTTCAGAATAACAAGCTCACGAGTGTGGACCTTTCGAATTGCTACAAGCTTAGCTATGTCAGGGCGCAGAACAACCCGATGAAGACGCTTTCCATCTATGTAAATGGCACGAACAGGACATTTACGGCAGAGGACCACGGGACATTCTACTTCACCCTGGACACCCGCTACACAAACAGCAGCTTTTCGCTTTACTCGCAAGCTGACATCGGATACAAACTCGGCGGAGTTTATAGCACAGGGACAGGAAACAAGCTTTCCACAAAGACCACATACCACTTCACTCCGAAGGCCTCCGGCTACAGAATCAGCTTCGTGCTGAATCCTGACAGCTACAAGTATTTCCTTGCGCCGGGCGAGCAGAGCAGCAGTAAGCTTTCCTATATCCAGGCAGCGGCTAAACGTCTAAGCGAGCTTGGATATTACGATCCTTCTTCCGGCAGCGATTACAGCTATATCTATCTCGGAGAAACGCAGACAAAGGCCGGCGAGGAAACATCCTTTACGGATGAGCTTAAGGAAGCGGTTATCAAGTTCCAGGTTATGCACGGCATCTCGAATACAGGAAATATCGGCAAGCAGACTTGGTCGGCTCTCTTTAACGACAGCGCAAAACCAATGGTAAGCGACGACGAGTACGCACAGGTTCTCGCAGAATACCAGGCGATGATGGCGCAGCGTGAGGAAGTAACGACGCAAATGGCGCAGATTTCTGTCAAGGCAAGTTCTTCCGCGTCAAAAGGCGCAATGAAGCTTTCGTGGAACGCATCATCTGCTGCTCTTGATATATCGCAAGTTCCGATCGACGGATATGAGATTTGGAAATCCAAGTCCAAGAGCTCAGGCTACGAGCTTCTGAGCGATTGCTCGGGCACGCAATTTAAGAATACATCGAACATAAAGAAAGGCACCCGCTACTACTACAAGGTAAGAGCATATAGAGAGATCGGCGGTCAGAAGATCTATACCGACTACTCGAATGTGACCTATAAAATTGCAAAGTAGATAATATAAGATCAAAGGAACATATAAAGCAGGTCGGAGGATGATTCTCTCCGGCCTTTGCTTTTCGTGAATTTATGTTACATATGAGATTTTCATTTGGATGAATTTATGTTACAATAGGTTTGCTATGAAAAATAGAATTTATAAACTTGCAGCGATGCTAGCTATCGCCGCGCTGCTGATTCTGCCCACAGGCTGCGCGGGCAGCAGACAAAATGATATAAAAATTTCAAAAGACGAGGCCTCTTCTCATATTCTCTGCGCAAGCTTCGCAGAGTATGACTGGACTAGGAATATCATCGGAGAAAATCCAGGCGGCCTTTCCCTAAGCCTCCTCAACGAAAGCGGCATTGATATGCATAGCTACCAGCCCTCGGTTTCGGATATGGTAAGCCTTGCAAATTGCGATCTTTTGATCTATACCGGAGGAATTTCGGAATATTGGATAGATGAGGCTATAGCTTCTTCGGAGCGGGGCGGTTTCGACACGCTCTCGCTGATGGAATTTTTCACAGAAAATCCGCTCCTCTTCCCCGAGTATGAGCAGGATGAGCACGACCATGAGCACGAGCGTGAGCACGTCCACGGTCATGAGCACGAAGACGGCGATTCTGAGAATCACGACTGGCATGATGATGAGGTTGACGAACATATTTGGCTTTCTCTAAAGATGGCGAGCGTATTTTGCGAAAAGATCGCAGAGGAGGTATCCATGCTGGATCCCGCAAACGAGGATTTATACAGACAAAACCTGGCAGGCTACC
>CAVHGF010000126.1:0-2503 GCA_963635625.1 Treponemataceae bacterium
TGTCCACGAATAACGCAAATGCCATTCTGACCACGTATTTAAAAGAGGACGCAACCCTCAATCTCGAGGTTGCGGGCAGCGAGGAAACCACTCTTTATGTGGGAGACTACACTGCATCTTCATCCACTAATGCGTCCGGACAGGAATCCGGCTTGACCGTGGATAATGATAATGCCAAAAAGGCCACCGTCAACATCACCATCCCCGAGGGCACCAAGATTGGAAAGCTTGTCATCAACGCGCCGTCAAAGACCGTGACTATCAACGGAGTCGATGCCGGCTCTTTCCCAGACACCAATGTGATCGGAGAGCTTGAGGCCACAACTTCTGACAATACTCTCATCATCGAGAAGGGGCAGACCATAGACAAACTCATCTTCAACCAGGGCGGTCTTGAGATTCACGGAACGGTGAACGCAGTGGAGATTCCTGACGGTCACGGAACTATCATTGTCCGCTCCTGCGAGAACCTCAGCGAGACTGTTTATAAGGCTCTTGAAAGCTACATCGCAGAAGACTATGTGGTCGTTCAGGGCCGCACCACAGATGGCCTCTGGGACATCGTGAACACCAAGCCTACCGTCACGAGCGAGAGCGAGCTTGCAGCCGCAGTCGCGGACGCCAATGTAGTGGAGATTACCCTCGGCAGCGACATCGCCCTTACCGCTTCTCTGGATGTGGCACACAAACTTAAACTCAATCTTGACGGCAAGACCCTTTCTCCGTCTTCCGGCTGGAAAGGTAGTGACGCTCTTGTTGAGGTGAATCGTGGCGGTGATCTCACCATCACCGGCAACGGAACCATCGACGTCAATGGCAGCGAGAAGATCTATGCAGCATTGAAGCTTACCAAGAAAGGTGAATCTCCAACCGGAGAAAAGGCGGTATTGACCATTGAGAACGGTACGTTCAAGGGGTATTATTATGCCATCAGCGGCAACGGTGCCCGCCACAACACCGAGCTTACCATCAATGGCGGCACATTCACTTCCGAATGCGGTATCGCGGTATATCACCCGCAGGCGGGCAAATTCACCGTGAATGGCGGTACATTCACGGGAGTTGGCTCAGCCATCGAGCTCCGCGCGGGAACTCTCAATATCACCGGCGGCACATTCACTGCCACGGCTTCTGTATTCTCTGCAGAGGCTAACAACCGAGGCACCACGGTTGAAGGCGCAGCCCTCGCCATTTCGCAGCACAACACCGATCTTGATATCGTTGTCAATGTCTCCGGCGGTACTCTCACCGGTATATATGCCCTCTATGAGGATGACCTCCAGAACGAGACGGGAAATGTGACGGTGGAAGTCGGGAGCGGAGCCACGCTGAACGGAATGGTTTACAGCAAGCACAATCCGTCCATAAATGACGCCAAGGCCTATGCGATACTTCCGGAATGACCGGATATGTCGGGCATCACGGTCAATGTGACCGCGGCGAACGCGCAGTTCGTGCTCGACGGAGCATACGGCAGCATCGACGGCAAGACCATCAATTTCACCGAGAACATCAGCGAGATTCTTGTCTTCGGCCGTCCGACGAAATTCGCAGCCAGCAACACCAAGTATATGGTAGGAGGTTACACCTCCACTGCGAAAAATTATCAGGAGTTCGCAACTTCCGAAGCTCTTGTCGCTTTTAAGAATCAATCCATCTGGACTGATGGCTGTTATTATCTCCGCACCATCAAGAATGTGACCTTCACTGCGAATGAGGGTGTCACGATAGAAGGCATAGTCGCATCGTCCGGTCACTGCCATGCCAGCGAAAAAGATAATATAGGCCCGGTTTATGATTATGTCCTTGACAGCGGGAAGTGGCTCACAAACGGCAGCGCCTACTACTGCGCATACAATTTCGAGAACATCAAGTTCGAAGGCATCAGCTTCAACAAGAACGCTAATTTCACGAAGAACGGCGACGGCGACAGTCCTTCGACCATCGACGGAATCACATTCCATAAGTGCAAATTCCTGAAATACGACACGGCATCGAGTGCCGGCGCACGCGTGTATTTCCAGAACAATTCCACGGAATTGTCGTATGCATTCCAGAATCTCACGGTTGACGGGTGCACCTTCGACACTTCTTATCAGGGCATTTACACCCAGTATGTCAAGAACATCAAGGTCAAGAACTCCACGTTCACGACCACGGGGCATAACGCCATAGCGATACAGGCATACAACGGTAACATCCCTGATATGGGCGCGGTAGTGATTACCGGCAACTCGTTCACCGGTATCGGAAACCGCGTGATCCGTTTCGGAAACTTGGGGTCTGACACTCAGATTACGATTACCGGCAATACTTCATCTGCGGATTCGCACGATTCAGACGGCGAGGTGATAAAAGCCGATACCGTCTCGACAGGAGTTACTTATACGATTGAGAACAACGGCAACTGGACTCTGAGTGATGCCAATAAATTAGTCTACATCGCCAAGTAACAGGATGACGACATAAATTGATGAGGGTGCATTCCGAATGACAGAGGAGT
>CAVHGF010000127.1:0-2458 GCA_963635625.1 Treponemataceae bacterium
CGGTCAATGCTTCCAGCGGAAGCGGAATTGCCGCCAAAGCCAATAGAACCGGATATGAAACCTCAGCCATTGGACAGGGATGCAATCATCGCGCAGAGGCTCTCTCTATTCCGCAGCCTTTTCCGTGGGCGGGAAGACGTATATGCCAAACGCTGGGTAAGCAAGGATGGCCAACGTGCCGGGTACAAACCGGTGTGTGATTTTACAAATGAACGAGGCTGGTGCATCAAATTCGCATATGGTACAGCAAATTGTTTAAAGTGTCAGGCTCGTCAAGACAGGCCACTGACAGACGAAGTGATTGCCCGTCACCTCAACAAGAATGCTGGAGAAGAGGATGTTATCGGTATATATACAGTATTTGATGACAACACCGTCTGTTTCCTCTGCGCCGACTTTGATGACAAGACTTGTAAGCACGGATACAAGGAGGATGTCCTGTCCTATGTGACTGTGTGTCGCGAATGGGGAATACAGCCTTGCATCGAGCGCTCCCGCTCAGGCAAAGGCGCTCACGTCTGGATCTTCTTCAGTGATGCTGTGCCGGCAATCAAGGCAAGAAAACTGGGATTCGCCATCCTCCGCGAGGCGATGAACCGTAATGGAAGAATGGATTTGAACTCCTACGACCGTTTCCTCCCAAATCAGGATTTCCTCCCGAAAGGCGGTTACGGCAACCTCATCGCTCTTCCTTTGCAGGGTATGGCCAGACGAAATGGCAACAGTGTCTTTGTTGACGACAATTTTATCGCTTACGAAGACCAATGGCAGTTCCTGTCATCGGTTCAGAAGTTGAGTCCGGAAGACATCGATAAGCAAATCAATGCTCACGTATGCGAACTGGAACTGTCGAAATCGTCCGAAGACAAACCGTGGGAGACCCCGAAGCCCAAGGAAATCTCGTTCGAGGACTTCACCGGAGAGGTTGAGATTGTCAAGTCGAACCGAATATATCTTCCTCTGGACAGGTTGTCAGCAAAAGCCGTCAGCCATATAAAGAGACTTGCGGCCTTCCATAATCCGAAATACTACGAGCTGTTGAATGTCCGCAAACCATTGTATAATACGCCGTCCATCATCTGCAGGGCAGATATGACGGATGAATATATATCGGTTCCGAGAGGATGTGAGGAGCCGTTGATAGAATTGTTCCAGAACAATTTCACCTCCTGGTCAACCATTGACAAGACAAATCCCGGCCGGCCGACTGACGTCACTTTCAATGGCGAACTCCGACCGGAGCAGGAAGTCGCGGTCAAGGCGCTGCTGTCCCACGACAACGGAGTCCTCCACGCCACAACTGCATTCGGCAAAACCGTCACGGCGACTGCTCTGATTGCACGAAGGAAAGTGAACACTCTCATTCTTGTCCCTACAAATGCTCTGCTCGGACAATGGAAGAAGGAACTCGAGAGATTTCTGATCATCAACTTCGAAGCACCGGAAGAACAGAAAGGGAAACGTGGAAGAAAGATGGAGTTCAGCCCCATCGGCCTCATAGGAGGCGCAAAGGACAGCAGACACGGCATCATAGACATTGCCATAGTCCAGTCCTGCATCACCGATAAAGAGGTGAAGGAGTTTGTCCGGGATTACGGGATGGTGATCGTTGATGAATGTCACCATATCCCGGCCGTAGGATTCGAACGAGTTGTTGACTACGCCAATGCCAAATATGTCTATGGCTTGACCGCAACTCTTCACAGGGAAGACGGGCTAGACCCTATAACCTTTATGCAATGCGGTCCGGTACGATACAAATCCGACGCTAAGGCACAGATGTCAAGGCAATCCTTCGGCCGCGTGCTCATTCCGAGATTCACGTCATTCCGCACAACGGAAGAAAAGAGCATTGCCACACTGCACAATGCGGATCTCGCCGCAGACAAGGCAAGAAATGAGCTCATTGTCAAGGATATTGTTGCAGTTCTGAAAGAAGGCCGCACGCCTCTTGTGCTCACCAAACTCCGCGAGCACATCGCCACATTGTCAGGAATGCTTCAGCCGTATTGTCCCAACATTATCTGTCTTACCGGTACTGCTCCGGCAAAAGAGAAACGTGAAGCGATGGAACGGCTCAAATCAATAGCAGATGAGGAGCCTCTTGTCGTGATTGCCACAGGCAAATACGTAGGCGAAGGCTTTGACTTCCCACGCTTGGATACTCTGTTTATGGTTCTGCCGGTCTCATATCAGAATATAGTCCAGCAATATACCGGCCGTCTCCATCGTGAATTTGAAGGCAAGAGGGAAGTGCAGGTCTATGATTACATAGACATCCACGTTCCTTGTCTGGCAAGGATGTATAGCCGCCGTCTCAAGAGCTATGCTCCTATCGGATACCGGCAGCAGCAAACCGAGATTCTGGAGCAGAATCCGCAGGATATTGTATTCAATAAGGACAATTTCCTTCCTGTTCTTTCTTCGGATATCGAATCTGCCAGAAAGATGGTGGTAT
>CAVHGF010000128.1:0-2405 GCA_963635625.1 Treponemataceae bacterium
AGAGCGTCACATCGACCTCCTCGCTCAGCGGCGAAGGTTGGTGGGTATCTAACTCAGAGACTCTGACACAAGGCGGGATACAGATCAAAGCGACATCGGGCAGCGGCTATAAAATCTACGCTATGGCCAATCTCGACGCGGATATGGTGCGCGTATCGAGCGACCTGCTCAGCCACAATATCAACAACGAGCAGGAGCTCAAAGATTTCAGCATCTATCTCAACCAGGAGATTATCTACCGTAACGGATATTTCCCTATGACGGGTATCCTCGAAGACCTCAAGATAGACTCCACCGGCAAGATAACCAAAACCGACGGTACCGCTCCGGGTACTCTTATGCTCCGCAGGCTCGACGCCAAAATCGAATTCATCTTCAAGGCTGGCACGCGCGCAGATGATGCCGGACAGAAAATCAAAAGTTTCACCGCCAAGCAGTGGAAAGTAATCAATGTGCCGTCAACAGCCTATCTGATAGAGCAAAGTTCGGACTCAGGAAACGTGCCGCCTACGGCCTCCACGGAATCTTACGTCAACTATGCACCCAAGTTCTTCGACACCGATTGGGTCAATTTTGAAGAGTTCCCTACAGACGGCACTAAAAGATTCTCATTCTATATGCTTGAGAACCGCCAGACCCCTAAAAACATCGTCACCTCTTATCAGGACCGCAGCCGGCAGGTAAAACAGACCTCCGGTTACCACGTAGGCGAGAATGAGACCGTGACCGTCTCTTATGTCAACTCCCGCGGATCGTCCGTTACCAGGGATATGCGCGTCTTCAGCAATGCCAATGATTTCTCCACTTACGTGCTCGTCACCGGAAGAGTGGATATGGAACTCGAAAACGACGACTCGGGCAAGATTCTTGGCGGAGATGTACAGTACCTGATACATCTGGGCGACTGGAGCTTCTCGGAAGGCTCATCGTGGAGCAACGACACCTACAGCGGTTTCAATAATTTCAACACAGAGCGCAACACCTCATACACCTACACGGTGACCATCAATTCCGTCAACAATATCCGTGTGGAAGTGGAGACCGCAGGCAAGACCGATACGGAGAACCAGCCGGGAGCCACAGGACAGATCACCATAGCCAAAGAGGAAATCGCCGTGTGCGATGCCCACTACTACTCCAAGACTATGACCTTCCACGCATCCAACTTCTTCGAGGGGCTCAAAAGCACGGCGGATGACCTGACTTGGAGCGTCAAGACACCATTCAGCGACGGCACGCCGGACGATCCTCTCATCCCGGGAGCACTCGACTATAACTGGGTTCATTTCCGTCTCAACAAGAAGAACGACGACGGCACATATAACCAGAACAGGCGCAAATTCGTGAACCCTACCAGAAGATTCCAGAGCTACGACACCTGGCGTGACGCTACCACCAATGCGGAAAGCGACGGGACGGACGGTCTGGCAGGCTACCATAACGACGGTCTTATGAACATCATAGACCTCGTGAAATACATCAAGGAACAGGTCAAGCTTCTGGAGACCTACTATCAGAACCCGGGAATGACCTATACGGGCGATTTCGACAACCCGGACGACAAAGCGACAGCCCAGATCTGCGTGACCGCATTCGTGGATGAGTTTTACTATGACAAGAACCCGGTGACAGGCGTCACTTCTCCTACGCTCTGGAAAAGCTTTGCCAACCAGCCAGACCGTTCGCTGCACATTCTCTGTAATTCGAATGTCAGCACCGACCTCGAATCCCGCGCTACGGGCTCGGTGGTCACCATACAGCAGCACGCCATCCAGACCATCTATAACACGGATCTCGACTACACGTCGCTCCAGACCGCCTGGGGACTGGAGTATGTGGATGAGTTCACCGATGTAGTGACGACATACAATACCGACTCAGATACCTATACCGGCTCCGGCCAGAATACCGACTCTTTCAACGGAATGTATAATTCCGTGAAGGAATGGGGAATAAGCACCAGTGGAACGAGCAGCTGGGGAACATACCTGGACTTCGAGACTCTTAATGATGTCCCTCAGATGCAGTCAAGCTACAAGGCTCTGCGTTACATCTGTATGGCGCGTAACCGCGACAACAACGGCGACGGCAAGATTGATCCCGAGGAGATACGCTGGTACACCGCATCCATACGCCAGCTTATCGGGCTCTATGTCGGCGAAGGAGTGATCGACCACCACTCACGTGTCTATTACCGCAGCGCCGAAGAGATAGCATCCACTGACGCCAATGTATGGAGGCAGCACGTGATCTCCAGTACAAAATACGATGGTAATGACCAGCCGACCGTCGTCTGGGGAGAAGAGGGTATTTCTACCGGCGACATCGGCGGCTCAATTGAATGGGGTGAAGGCCTGAACAAATTCAGCGTCCGCTGCGTAAGAAATCTCGGGATGTCGAATCCG
>CAVHGF010000129.1:0-2390 GCA_963635625.1 Treponemataceae bacterium
ACAGACGGCGCTTGTGCGTCACTTCGGACAGGGCGTTGGTCTGGTCCATGAACTGGGACAGCTGGCTGGTGCCGAAGAACTCCTTGAGCACGGCAGCAACCGGCTTGGGGTTGATCAGGTCATGCGGCATCAGGGTGCTTGTTTCCTGGGAGCTCAGGCGCTCCTTGATGGCACGCTCCATGCGGACCAGGCCAATACGGTACTGGTTTTCAACGAGCTCACCAACCAGGCGCACACGGCGGTTACCCAGATGGTCAATGTCGTCAGGGGCACCGTTGGTGTCCTTCAGGCGGCACAGTTCCCTGATGGCACGGATGATGTCAGAGTCCAGCAGGTAGCGGCACGGAACCTTGCCGCCCTTGCCGTCGTCAACAAGGCATTCTTCCTCGCTGATGCCCAGGCGCTGGTTCAGCTTGTAGCGGCCTACCGGAGAAAGATCGTAGTAGTCCAGGTTGCGGAAGATGTTGCCAAAGAAATTGTTGGCAGCCTCAGGAGTTGGCGGAGAAGAGGGACGCAGGCGGCGGTAGATTTCCTCGCGGGCCTTGATTTCGTCCTCTGCCTTGTCGTTCACAAGGGTGTCACGGATGCTGGAAGAGGTGTGCGTGCCCTTTGTGTGCAGGACAGTGACAGACTTTATGCCGGCCTCGCGCAGAGCTTCGAGAAGATCATCGGTAATCTCGTCAGCCATCTGGCCCAAGACAGCCCCGGTATTGGGATCGATAATATCATCGCCCAGGAAAAGGCCGAGGATAGTGTCAGGACGCACCTCTATAACAGACAGGTTCTGGCAGATCTTTTTCCAGTTGCGGACTGTTACGGCCTTTCCTGCCTGCGCAAGCTGATTGCCTTCCTTGTCAAAGACATCGCTGTATGAAGGCTCCTTGTGGAGATAGTCGTCCAGGCCTTCCTTGGTTGCGTATTCGGGCTTGACACCCATAAAGAGTGCATCCGGCTCAAAGACAGCCCCGTTCTTCTTCATTTCCTCGGGAACCTGAAGATAGAAGGTCTCACGTTCCTCTCTGGGATAGAACGTGTCCAGGATGTCTTCCTTGGTCATGCCCATGGCCTTGAACAGGATAGTGGCAGGCATCTTGCGGCGGCGGTCTATGCGTACATAGAGGATATCCTTGTGGTCGAAGTCAAAATCGAGCCACGAGCCGCGCATGGGAATAACTCGGCAGGAATAGAGAAGCTTGCGTGAGGCATGCGTCTTGCCGCCATCGTGCTCGAAGATAATGCCAGGGGAGCGCTGCAACTGGTTGACGATGACACGCTCGGTGCCATTGACAATAAAGGTGCCTTTTTCCGTCATAAGGGGCAGGGTACCAAAGTAGATATCCTGTTCCTTCATATCACGAACAGTGCGCTCGCCGGCTTCATCCGTTTCATACGTTTCAAGACGTACCTTGATGCGGACTGGGGCTTCATAGGTCAGGCCTTTGGAGATACATTCTGCCTGATCGTATTTGGGCTCCTGTACTTCATACCCTTCGAACTGAAGCGAAGCGGTCTTGTTATAATCCTCTATCGGGAAAACAGTGTGGAAAACGCCTTCCAGTCCCACTTCAGGATTTCTGTCCTCGGGCTTGACGCCTTCCTGAAGAAATTTGGTATAACTGGCTAGCTGCAGCGTAAGCAGATGAGGGATGGGCGTTTCGACCTTAATCTTGCCAAACTGCTTAATGAGTTGTCCCATGCGATGATCCTCGAAGGTGGGTTATGAGTCCACGGCGTGCTTGTAATGCAGGACGTAACGTTCAGCCGGGGTAAGCCGCGGATACTCTTCTGCATATGGGCTGGTCACTTGCGTTGGTGCCAAGGCGGTGAGCTGTGCCAGGGACGCTCTTGGCGTATACAAATGCAAAAACGGCGCAAAAAAGCGTCTTCCTGCTGAAATAGATTAGTTCATTGGGAAGGACTACAGCGTCGTAAAATTGTGGAGGGTGTTGAAATTATGATAATCCCTCCTGACATATAGAATCTTAAAACTGGGCAATGTCCCTGACGTAACAGAGCTTATGACTTCTCCCCCTGCCGTATGGCCGGGATTTCCGTGTTAGTGTGAATGTATCCTTGTGTCGCCCCAGGGCACTACCCAAAGTACAGACAGCCAAACCCGGAAATGAAAATCCGTGTGTCAGCACGGTGTTAAAAACTAAGCTTTTCTACTTAGCACATAAAATGTTAGATGACAATAATAAAAACGGCAGAAAGGACAAAAAAAAAGTGGAGGCAGTTGCAGAACAACTGCCTCCACAAGAAAATTAAAAGAACTTACTTCACTTCCACGGTGGCGCCGGCTTCGGTCAGCTGCTTCTTGGCGGCTTCGGCATCTTCCTTGGAAACGCCTTCCTTCAGGGTGGAGGGCAGGTTGTCAACCTTGTCCTTGG
>CAVHGF010000130.1:0-2342 GCA_963635625.1 Treponemataceae bacterium
TTTTATGAGCGCTCAGAACAGGCAATCGCAGAATTGTCCGATAAATATGGAAAACTGTGCTTCAAGATCGCCGGCACTATTCTGCATGATCCGCAGGATGCAGAGGAATGTGTGAATGACGCCTACCTTGGCGCGTGGAATAGTATTCCCCCTCAATCGCCTGATCCGCTTAGAACGTATATCTGCCGCATCGTCCGCAATGTCTCCTTGAAAAAATTCCGCAGCAATTCCGCGCTGAAGCGGGGGGACGGTGCGGAAGTGCCGCTGTCCGAACTGGAAAACTGCATTCCGGATCATTGCCTCGACGAGCAGATCTCCGCAAGGGAACTGGCGGTGCAGATCAATACGTTCCTATCCGATTTGAAGTGTGACGACAGAGTGATGTTTGTCAAGCGCTACTGGTTTTCGGAGTCGCTGGCGGAGATAGCTGCCGTATTCGGCCTCACTGAGCATAATGTGTCGGTTCGGCTCAGCAGAGTTCGAAAAAAGCTGCATAAGTACTTGAACAGCAAGGAGGTAATCATATGATGGATCATAGAACAGACAAGCTGTCTGAGGCCGTTGGGAATATCAGCACGGTGTATCTGGAAGAAGCCCTTGACTTTGATGACGCGAAAGCGGGGAGGAGAGGGCCTGTTTGCTTGCCCAAATTGTCCGCGGCTTGTGTGGCGGTGCTGGTCATACTTGGCTTGTCCGTGACAGCCTTTGCCGTCAGCAGGCTGCCGCTGTCGTGGCGCGACATATTCTCCATCGACCAGACCGTCATAGGCGACGAGGACGAGGCGACGGTGGTCTCCCAGCAGCGGCCGGAACAGCATCAGCAGCAGACCGTGCCTGCGGAGGAAATGCAGATCAAGATAGAAAAGGTGATCTCTGACGAGAGAACCTTATATCTTCTCTATTCTGTGAAGGCCAACGAGGGTGCGGTATTGGATCAGAAGGGCCGCTTTTTCGGCTTTGAGCTGTATTTCCCTGGTAAGATGATGTCCGGCGCGTATGTGTCGTATTTTCTGGAGCGGAAGGAGGGGGTGCCGGAGAATGAGCTGGAAGGCGTTGTACACGCCAACTGGCAGCCGGGTGACAGTGCTAATGGCCTTGTGATAGACTTATCCAACTGGCAGGAGAAAAAGTGGTTTGACGACGTAAAGGTAGACTTCGATGTGGCGGAAATGGTAGAAAACGCCGGAGAGAACGCCAAGCTGCCCAAGCTATTTCAAAGTCAGCTGCCGCGGCATCTGGAATATCTATGGCAGCCGGGCGATGCGGATGTAAAGCTGCCCTACGGCGGCCTGTCCATTTGCAACGCCGGCTGGGAGAATGGCGTTCTGCAGTTAGTCATGAAGGGACCGGTGAACGAAAACATATCAGCGGCTGAAAACTGGTATTTCGTCGACATACGAACGGATACCATCATCTATCCGGAGTCGCGGGCCATGTTCTATGCACCGAACACACTTGATCCAGACGTAACGGACACCGATTGGACGTATATCTGGGAATTCGTGCTGGTTGACAAGGAGGTGCTTCCCTACCTTGAGCTGCACTGGGGCGGAAAGGATATCTTTACCACTGTGCTGCCGGGGAACTGGCGAGTCACGCTGGATGAAACGCCCGTCACCGTGCAGAGCGAGGTGCTGGCAGAGAATGTTTCTCTGTCCTATGCCGGCGAGACGCTTCTGGCCGAAAAGATCGAGTGCTCCAAGCTGTCCATGGCGGTGTATTTCGCCGACTATGTTGATTCTACTACCGGCATCCTCAGTGCGTTCAAGGTGTTTGACGCGGACGGGGAGCCCGTCCCGTGCGATTGGAGCTTTATCGCGGATCAAACCGACGATAGCTGCATGATCTGGACACGGTTCGATGAACCCATTGAGCCGGAGAACATCTGTGAGCTGACATTTAACGGCGAGACCGTGTTTGCGAGATGACCAGCAGTACCGTATACGCTGAGATAGCAGCAAAAAGAGGGTGCGGAAGGCACCCTCTTTTTGCAGTATAAGCGTCCATCCAAAGACAGCGCAAATTCAAACGGGTTTTCCAGGGTTTACGCATTGTCCCCGGTGTTCTCCGGCAGGTCAGCGGCGTTTTCCGCTTCCTCTGTGATGGTGGGGATGAAGGCTTTGGCCAGATTGCCCTTGCCGCGCTGCTTGATATAGAAGTATCCAATAGTGCTGAACACCACCGCGCCGATGAAGTTCACGAACAGATCCTCCATGGTGTCGTACAGCCCGATGTCCAGATATCCACCGAAGCCCATCTCCTGCCCGTTTATCGTCACCGATGTGACGCCGTCGATGGTCACGGGGATGTTGCTGTTGGTGGGATCCAGCATCACGGAGGTG
>CAVHGF010000131.1:0-2314 GCA_963635625.1 Treponemataceae bacterium
TGTAATAGGTAACTTTGCTTGTACAATTTTTGGCAAAGTAGAATGTACCGATTTTCGTAAAGGTAAATGTACATCTTAGCCGGGAAAAACAAAGGCATCCATAACTTTGTAAATCACAACAAATACAAATGTCATGGATGCACACGGACTCACGAGTTCACAAAGGAAACTCGTAATGTGGTACAAAGTTAAAGAATTAAGGGCAAATGGCCTCCACTGCTCACAGATTGCCCGTGAGCTAGGCCTGCACCGGCACACGGTGGAGAAGTATGAAAAGATGACGCTGGAGGAGTTCCAAGCCAGCCAGGCGTATGAGCGGGACTTCAAGTACAAGCTGGACATCTTCGAAGATGAGGTGAGAAAAGAGCTTTCGCACAAACCGTATCTGTCATGCCGTCAGGTACATGACCATCTGAGAGAGCGTCACGGTGATTTCCCGGCGGTAAGTGATAAAACGGTGTTCAACTTCGTCATGCGCATCAGGGACAAATACCATATCTCAAAGTGTTGCGAAGAGACCTTCCGGCCTTTGGAGAAACTGCCGGAGACTGCGCCCGGTGTTTATATGCAGGCGGACTTCGGCGAGTACTGGATGCACCGGGATGATACCAGAAGAGTCAAGGTGTACTTCTTTGCGGCGGTCATGAGCTACAGCCGCCACAAGTTCGTCTACTTCAGCAAGACGCCGTTCACGTCTGATTTGGCGATATATGCGCATGAACTTGCATTCCAGTTCTACGGAGGGAAGCCTCGCGAGATAATATACGACCAGGATAAAGTCTTCATCCACAACGAGAATCTTGGTGATGTGATACTTACCAGGGCGTTCCAGGCTTTCGTGTCCTCCGAACACTTCAGGTGCGTGTTCTGCAGGAAAGGCGACCCGCAGTCAAAAGGCAAGGTGGAGAGCGTGGTGAAATATGTCAAATACGGGTTCCTCCGCGGCCGCGACTTCACGAACATAGATATGCTGAACGAGTCCGCAATCCGCTGGCTCGCGCGGACCGCCAACGGCCTGCCACACAGTACAACGAAGCGGATCCCGGCGGAAGCCTTCAGAGAGGAGCTGACATACATGGCGCCATATACAGGGACACCTTCGCATCCTCAGGACGGGATGAAGGAATACCTCGTACGTAAAGACAATACCATCAACTTCCACAGTCACTTCTATAACGTTCCCACGGGGACGTATAACGGGGAGGGGACCTTCGTCTGGGTATGTGTCAAGGACGGTCATGTCGAGATCTACAGCAATGAGACCGGGAAGATGCTGAAACGTCACCCATTGGCGGAAATCCCCGGCCAGGCGGTCCTTGATGAGACAATCCGGCGTCCCAAGCTTCCAAGCCGGAAAGAACTGGAGAACTACATTCTGTCCTATATGGACGGCAATGCGCTGGTGGCCTTGTGGCTAAAGAACCTTTATGAAACCAAGCCCCGATACTACAGGGCGAACATCAACCATCTGAATGATGAACTGGAATCCTTCCTGCCCGAGGCGTTGATCAAAGGCTTCGAGGTATGCCTCGACAGAGGTGACTATAATGCGAATGACCTTATAAGTTATTGCGAGCGGCACTTCGGTCGCATCCCCAAAGGCCCGCGAGAGCCAAGCATCGCGGAGCTCCTTCCGGAATCTCTTCAGGAAAACCCTCAGAGGTCAAATATCAACGACTATAAATCACTCTTCGCATGAACGCCGACAACATCAAAAAATACTGCGCAAGGCTGCGCCTGTCATATATCCCGAACAATCTGGAGCAGCTTGTGGTTGATGCCCAGAACGGCAAGCCCACTTATCAGGACTTTCTGGAGAATGTCCTCTACGAGGAGACCAAGACCAGAGAGTATAAGGCTTATCTGAATCGTCTGAAGCAGGCCAAGCTGCCTCCCAAATATGACCTTGACGGATATGACTTCAGTCACTCCACCGGGGTCTCCGAGCGTCAACTGAAAGAGCTGCGTCAGCTTGCGTGGTTGGATCAGGCATACAATCTCATCCTTATCGGACCATCAGGGACAGGGAAGACATACATCGCTTCCGGACTCATCTTCGATGCCCTTAAAGCGGGCAGGAAGGCCTATATGATATCAATGGAAGACATCCTTACGTGCCTGAGGACAAAAGACATCTCCACATCCGCCCTTGCGACATACAACAAGTGGCTAAAGGCCGACCTGATAGCCATTGATGACATAATGTTGTTCCCTGTGAAGAAAGAGGAATCGGCCTCCTTCTTCAATCTCGTGAACTCTCTGCACGAGAAGACATCGGTGATTATCACGACCAACAAGGCCCCCACCGAGTGGG
>CAVHGF010000132.1:0-2283 GCA_963635625.1 Treponemataceae bacterium
CTGATAATGATTGCGAAAGGTCATCCCGCCTTTCGCAGTCATTTTTTTAGGAGGTAAATGAAAATGGGAATGAAGATCATCAGATTGGCCGATGCAGCTTTTGTCGGTGATGACGGTCAGGAAGTCCTGGGTATGTATGTGTACCTCGTACCCACGGCCACCACAGGTACAGCACAGCCGGAGCGTGTGTTCCTCTCCGAAAAGAAGATGGAGGACATCGACTACAAGCCCGTTGTTGGTGACACGGTGTTTGTGTTCCGTGGTCGCGGCGGCAGCGTCGTTGACATGATCAAAGCCTGAGTTTGAACCTTCACCTTACCGCAGAACGTCGGGAGATATGCTGTGTTAAGGTCGATCTCTGAACGGAGTATGCAGCTCCGTTTGGGGTCACTTGACATCATAACGTTTTGCGGGAAGGTGTTGGAATATGGCGGTTTCCCCGGTGTACTCCATACACCGTTATACCGATGAGATCTACAAGGTCGTAGCATTCAAAAGTCAGCGTGATCCGGACTTCGCCTGTTTCCGTGAGGAAGCACAGCATTATGAAGTAAAGCTGGACAACTCCTTCAGCCGTGCCCGGTCGATGGTGCTCCAGTATGCCCTCTGCAATCCATGGGACTACTTTTTCACCGGCACGCTGGATGAACGCCTCGCAGGCCACTACAACTTGGATCGCTATGCAAAGCGGCTCATGCAGTTCATCCGGGATAAGCGCAAGAAGTATAACGCTTCCTTTCAAGTCCTGCTGGTGCCGGAACACCACAAGGATGGCGCTTGGCATATCCACGGCCTGATCTACGGTCTGCCGTCCTCTGCACTTCGGCCATTCCGCTACCCGGAGCCTAAGAAACTCATAGACGGTGGATTTCTCAACTGGCCGGACTATCAGCGCTCTTTCGGCTTCTGTTCTCTTTCCCCTATCCGCGACAAGGTGGCCACGGCCTACTATGTCACGAAGTACATAAGCAAGGATGTAGCGCGCCGATCTGCTGATATAGGCAAGCACTTGTATTTTCATAGCCGCCCTCTAAAGCGTGCGGAACACGCCTCGGATGTCTACCTCTACCAGCAGCAGTTGGATGCCTGTTGTACCCATGATTATGACTTCTGCAAAGTCGGCATGGTACAGGACGCAGCTTGGTACTTCCCCTATATCTGGGATGGTGTCGATTATGAAGTGCAGCCATTGAATCCCGCCCCTCTGACTCCCTGCAAAACGTTTGATCCCTCGACGATCGATCCGTACTACGAACAAATGAAAATGGAGGGCTACAAATGAAAGAGAAGTTTATCCTTGTCCATGATGGTGCTGATCCTGCACCGGAGATCATTGAGCTGGATCCTGCTAAGTTGCTGTCCGGCATGTATAAAGCTATCGGCTGCGACTGTATAGAGATCGTCCATGTATCTACTGGCCTGTTGCTTCCCAAAGGCGTTGTAATGGTAGTAGATGAGTCTTTTTGGTTCCGAGGCTCTGCCAAAGTCAACAAATTCGGCTCCCTGTGGTATGGCGATACGATCATGGGCAACGTGATCCTCGCCGCCGAAGGTTACCGCAACGGTGAGCCGGATCTGATCGGTCTGAATGACTATCAGCTTAAGTTCCTTCGTTCCTGCTTCGCTATCTGACCTCTTTTCTCCGGGGCGGGTGCTTCCCTCTCTTTCACCCGCCCCACCCCTATAGCGGGGTGCTGTAATGGTAACAGACCGGGTTCTGACCCCGGCAATAGGGGTTCGATTCCTCTCCCCGCAACCACATTTCGGAGGTCAATATGAAAAAGATCATTAAAGCGGTTTCCTGCGTTGTCACCCTTTCCTTCTTTGTCTGTGCGCTGCTCCTCGCTGTCCTTTCTCTGCTCCGTATCATGGCTACGGCTTCTGCATTCTCTCTCCGGCTGCTGGCTGCTGCATTGTTCCTGCTGCTGGTGTTCCTGTTCATCCGCGGTGTGATCGCCTGTACCGGCGAAGTCATCGCACGGATCAGACGGCGGAAAGTGCAGTAAAAAATCCCCCGCCAGCGGCGAGGGATTAGGGGTTAGTCCTTCACTCTATCCAGTTCCTTACAAAACGCCTCCACGGCGGCTTTGATACGCTTCAACTGTTTGGCTTCGTCCTTGCTGATCTGACCGTCATCCTTCATGGCCGCCAGTTCGCAGGACTGCCCAAAGGTCTTTGCCATGGCCTGCATGTTCAGTATCTGGGCGTATATGTAGTGGTTCATATTCTCTCCTCCGGGTGGTGATTTTTTGTATCTCCCTAAACGCATTATATCAGTTATTT
>CAVHGF010000133.1:0-2255 GCA_963635625.1 Treponemataceae bacterium
ACAAGGAATTTCGCTACCTTAGGACCGTTATAGTTACGGCCGCCGTTTACTGGGACTTCAGTCAGGGGCTCTCACCCCATCGTTTAATCTTCCAGCACCGGGCAGGCGTCACACCCTATACGTCCACTTTCGTGTTTGCAGAGTGCTATGTTTTTATTAAACAGTCGCAGCCACCTTTTCACTGCGGCCTCTTCATGCTCCAAGCGCTGGCTTGTCACACTACAAAGGCGTACCTTTTCCCGAAGTTACGGTACCAGTTTGCCGAGTTCCTTCTCCCGAGTTCTCTCAAGCGCCTTAGAATACTCATCTCGCCCACCTGTGTCGGTTTGCGGTACGGTCCCACTGGACTGTAGCTTAGAGGCTTTTCCTGGAACTGCTTCCAATCGCTCCGGATCCCGTAGGATCCTCGTCCCTGTCCCTTGATTTCCGATACCGGATTTGCCTAGTATCCTTCTCCAGACAGGCAGCCGGGACTTCCAACACCCGGTCGACCTTCCGCAATCCGTCCCCCCATCGCATCCAGCGGTGGTGCGGGAATATTAACCCGCTTCCCATCAGCTACGCATCTCTGCCTTGCCTTAGGGGCCGACTAACCCTGCCCCGATGAACGTTGGACAGGAATCCTTGGGCTTTCGGCGTGAGGGCCTTTCACCCTCATTATCGCTACTCATGTCAGCATTCGCACTTCTGATACCTCCAGATCACTTCTCAATGATCCTTCTGCGGCTTACAGAACGCTCTCCTACCATGCCGTTTCCGGCATCCGCAGCTTCGGTGTATGGCTTAGCCCCGTTACATCTTCCGCGCAGGACGACTCGATCAGTGAGCTATTACGCTTTCTTTGAAGGGTGGCTGCTTCTAAGCCAACCTCCTGACTGTCTCTGCCTTCCCACTTCGTTTTCCACTTAGCCATTCTTTGGGACCTTAGCTGGCGGTCTGGGTTGTTTCCCTCTTGTCACCGGACGTTAGCACCCGGCGACTGTCTCCCGTGCTCAAACTCATCAGTATTCGGAGTTTGCAATGGTTTGGTAAGTCGCGATGACCCCCTAGCCATAACAGTGCTCTACCCCTGATGGTTATACACGAGGCACTACCTAAATAGCTTTCGGAGAGAACCAGCTATCTCCAGGTTTGTTTAGCCTTTCACCCCTACCCGCAGTTCATCCCCCAACTTTTCAACGTTGGTGGGTTGGGACCTCCAGTGCGTGTTACCGCACCTTCATCCTGACCACGGGTAGATCACCTGGTTTCGGGTCTACACCCAGCGACTATCGCTCTATTCGAACTCGATTTCTCTTCGGCTCCCCTATCCGGTTAACCTCGCCACTGAATGTAAGTCGCTGACCCATTATACAAAAGGTACGCAGTCACCCAAAAGGGCTCCTACTGTTTGTATGCATACGGTTTCAGGTTCTATTTCACTCCCCTCCCGGGGTTCTTTTCGCCTTTCCCTCACGGTACTGGTCCACTATCGGTCGATTACGAGTATTTAGCCTTGGAGGATGGTCCCCCCATCTTCAAACAGGATTCCTCGTGTCCCGCTCTACTTATCGCAAGTCTATTACCTTAAATCGGATTTCAGATACGGGGCTTTCACCCTTTACCGCCATCCTTTCCAGAATGTTCTCTTATCTCGATTTAATATCTCTTGCTGGCTCCACCCGTTTCGCTCGCCACTACTTCGGGTATCTCGGTTGATTTCTTTTCCTCCAGTTACTTAGATGTTTCAGTTCACTGGGTTCGCTCTTTTATTCTATTTATTCAAATAAAAGTAACGCTTGCGCGTTGGGTTTCCCCATTCGGATATCCACGGTTCAATGTCTGTTTGCCGACTCCCCGTGGCTTTTCGCAGGCTGCCACGTCCTTCTTCGCCTGTAATCGCCTAGGCATCCACCATATGCACTTGTTCGCTTGTCTCCATGACTCTGACTTCCAGTCCCCTGGAACTCTTGTCATTTCGCTATGAGTTGCGCTGCCGTATTCCAAAATAATCGTCTTTGAGATTACTTCTTCTTACTTTTGACTACAATTTTACAATCTTAACCCCTTCATATCTGATTTTCTTGCTCATCTCTTTCAAATATGAAGTTTGTCTTTTATTGTTGCTTTTTGTCGAATTGTTAAAGAACTTTTCTATGGCACTTTCTTTCACCATACCACGATATCCATTCTCTCTAGACATCCTGGTATGGTGGAGGTTAACGGGATCGAACCGATGACCCCCTGCTTGCAAAGCAGGTGCTCTCCCAGCTGAG
>CAVHGF010000134.1:0-673 GCA_963635625.1 Treponemataceae bacterium
AAGTCGTAACAAGGTAGCCGTTCGAGAACGAGCGGCTGGATCACCTCCTTTCTATGGAGACATTATCCGGTTGAAACAAACAGGATACGACATCCAAGGTCAGCAAAGACGAAAGTCTTTGACCAAGGGATTCAGCAGTAAGTCGTTGTTTAATTTTGAGGGTACTAAGAAGTACCTTTTCATTTTGATATGGGCTTATAGCTCAGCCGGTTAGAGCGTCCGCCTGATAAGCGGGAGGTCGGTGGTTCGAGTCCACTTAAGCCCACCACGAATTCCAAAAGGAGTTCAAATGTACCTTGAAAACTGAATACAGACATTGAAAGTAAATGTAAAGCAAAATGGTAATTAACAAATTTTCTAACTATTTTAATTTTTAAATTGTTAGGGTAACACTACATTAATTATCGTCGAGGAAAAAATTTACCCAAAGAACCAATTATTAGTCAAGCTACAAAGAGCGCAAGGAGGATGCCTTGGCACCAGGAGCCGACGAAGGACGCAGCAATCTGCGAAAAGCCACGGGGAGCTGAAAGCAAGCTTTGATCCGTGGATATCCGAATGGGGAAACCCGGCTGGGCAATACCCAGTCATCCCATGATGAATAAAATAGTCATGGGAAGGGAACCGCCTGAACTGAAACATCTAAGTAGGGCGAGGAAAAGAAATCAACCGA
>CAVHGF010000134.1:742-2252 GCA_963635625.1 Treponemataceae bacterium
GGCGAGGAAAAGAAATCAACCGAGATTCCGCAAGTAGTGGCGAGCGAACGCGGAGTAGGCTAAACCAAAGGTAGTAATATTTTTGGGGTATGGACTTCAATATGGTATCAGTGGAACTTAACCGAAGGGCATGGGACGGCCCACCATAGAGAGTGAGAGTCTCGTAGGTGAAAAGTGAAGCTGGCTTAGAAGTATCCTAAGTACCGCCGGACACGAGGAATCCGGTGGGAATACGGGGGGACCACCCTCCAAGCCTAAATACTCCCTGGTGACCGATAGCGTAAAGTACTGTGAAGGAAAGGTGAAAAGAACCCCGGGAGGGGAGTGAAAAGAACCTGAAACCTTGTGCTTACAAGCAGATAGAGCACGTCAACGTGTGATATCGTACCTTTTGTAGAATGGTCCGGCGAGTGAATGTAACTAGCAAGGTTAAGCTCCTCAGGAGTGAAGCCGCAGCGAAAGCGAGTCTTAACTGGGCGCAGAGTTAGTTGTATTCGACCCGAAACCGTGTGACCTATCCATGGCCAGGATGAAGTGGGAGTAAAATCCCATGGAGGTCCGAACCCACTCCCGTTGAAATGGTAGGGGATGAGCTGTGGATAGCGGAGAAATTCCAATCGAACTCGGAAATAGCTGGTTCTCTCCGAAATAGCTTTAGGGCTAGCCTCGATTGAACATTGCCGGAGGTAGAGCACTGAATTGGCTAGGGGCCGAGAGGTTACCGAACCTTATCAAACTCCGAATGCCGGACAATGATGATCGGGAGTCAGACTGCGTGAGATAAGTTTCGTGGTCAAAAGGGAAACAGCCCAGACCCACAGCTAAGGTCCCAAATTGTACTTAAGTGGAAAAGGATGTGGGGTTGCACAAACAACCAGGATGTTGGCTCAGAAGCAGCCATTCATTTAAAGAGTGCGTAATAGCTCACTGGTCGAGTGGTTGTGCGCCGAAGATGTCCGGGGCTCAAACGTGACACCGAAGCGATGGATGCAGCGCAAGCTGCGTGGTAGAGGAGCATTGTGTATTGGGTGAAGCCAGACCGAGAGGACTGGTGGACGATACAGAAGAGAGAATGCCGGTATGAGTAGCGAGAGCCATGCGAGAAACATGGCCGTCGAAAGCCCAAGGTTTCCTGGGGAAGGTTCATCCACCCAGGGTAAGTCGGGGCCTAAGCCAAGGACGGAAGTCGTAGGCGATGGACAGCAGGTGTAGATTCCTGCACCGCCGAGGAATGATGCAGTGACACAGAAGGATAGCTCGAGCAGGGTGATGGTCAACCCTGTGCAAGCATCGAGGTTGGGGTATAGTGAAGTACGTACTCCTATAAGCTGAGATGTGATGCGGACCGAAATCAAGTAGGGAAGCGAGTGAGTTCACGCTGGCGAGAAAAGCTGCTAGTATATCCGAAGGCGCCCGTACCGTAAACCGACGCAGGTGGGCGAGGAGAGAATCCTGAGACGAACGGGAGAACCCTTGTTAAGGAACTCGGCAAAATGACCCCGTAACTTCG
>CAVHGF010000135.1:0-2250 GCA_963635625.1 Treponemataceae bacterium
GGAGGGGGCCCAGGACCTTCGCCGGGATAGGCGGGGGCGATCTGGGGGAGATCGATGATAAAGGCAATATATTTTTTAACAATTTGGGGAAAATAACTTTCACCAGTTTTGGTTATTCGTCCTTAAACAGTTCCTCCTTTCCCTTCATCCTATAGGATGGCCCCACAATCTGGAATACCTTTGAATGGTGTAGTATTCGATCCAGGATTGCGTTCGCTATGACCGAATCTCCGAACATTTCGCCCCAATGGTTGAAGCTCTTGTTGGTCGTGAATATCGTCGGATGCTTCTCGTACCTCATCGAAATCAGCTGGAACAGGAGGTTTGAGTCCTCTGGATCGATTGGCAGGAACCCGACCTCGTCTATTATCAGGACGCTGTAGGAAGTGAAGTTCTTTAGCCTCCTGGCGAGGGTGTTTTCCTGCTTTGCCTTCTTGAGCTGGAGTATCAGCTCGTTGCAGTTGATGAAATAGGTACGGTACCTATTCTTCGCAGACTCTATCCCCGTGGCTACGGCAAGGTGTGTCTTGCCGGTGCCCGGCGTCCCCAGGAACACGATATTCTCGCAGTTCTCGATGAATCTCAGGCTTTTCAGGTCCATTACCTCCGTCTTGTTCAGCCGTGGCTGGTAGGAGAAGTCATAGTCCTCGAACGTCTTCAGGAACGGGAAGTGGGATATCACTACCATGGATCTGTTCACCCTCTCCTGGCGGAACTCCATCTCGGCGTTCGTCAAGGCGTAGAGCGCATCCACGAGCGTGGACTTCCCGCTGTTGACATCGTCTATGAACGAGTCTATGTTTGCCCTGAAAGTCGTGAGCTTCAGGGCGTCGAAGTTGTTGATTAGCTTAACGTAGTTCGGCATTCTTTCCCTCCTAAATCCTTGATTTCATTGATGTCCTTGAACCTTGCAAGGTTTTCGCCGGCCATGCCATCTATCTCCGACCCGTCGCCCAGCCTGATGCCAAGGCCGGCCTTGTAATGGTCGCCGTTGTAGTTGACCGTGTGCGTGCCGGATATGGCATGCGTGGCGACGAGTTCCCCGCCGTGGTAGATGTGGAGCTTGCCGTCGGACTCTTTATAATTGACCGTTTTGCTGATAAGATTTGGGGGCACGGAATACTTGGCCCCCTTGTAGTCTATTACGAACGTAGATGGCACCTTGCAAGAACGCATCTCGTCTTCGTAGGAATCCAGGATCCTATTCGCTGGCAGCGGGAGCAGGTATTCTTTTTCTTTCCCGAACAATAGTATCGGCGGTATGTTCGTGCCGGTGTTTTTCTGCCTGTTTATGTCTCGGTTCAGCATCTCGATGAGCCTAATGAGGTGATCCCTGTCCCTGACTTTCCCGTCATAGGACTGGAGCCATTGGGCATATTTGTTGGAAACCTCGTCCTTGCCCTTGGTCTCGGGTGACCTGACCCGGCAGAGCTTGAGCTTTACGCCCAAGTCCTTGAAGAATTGGGTCACGGACGGATGGATGCGCCTTCCGCTGTCGGCTATGCTCACGATGGCGGACATGTTGTCCGTGAGGACATCCTTGGTGACCCCACCCACCTTCTTGAAGAAATGCACGAGGCACCTCTTGAAATCCGCCTCGCCCTTGAATTCGCTGTACTCGAACGAGTGGAACCTCGAATACCCAAGGGTTGCGCTGAACAGGTTGAACGTAATTACTTCGCCTTCCACGGTTGTCAGCTTTATCCCCTCCACCCAGTCTACCTGCAGCTGCTCTCCCGGATCGGTTTCGTAAAGCGGGTGTGGCGTTCCGCACCTGGCTTTCTCGGATAGCTTGTTTTTCCTGACGAAATGCTTGAAGTTGTCGTACGAACACTTGATTCCCTTCTCGTTCCTGAGATACCAGTATGCCCCCTTTATGCTGGTTCCGGGATGGGAGAGAAGCCCGACGATATCGTCGATGTGGGTGTCCAGTTCCGAAGGTCTCTTCTTTCTTTCCTTCCTTTCCTCCCCGTCGTACATTTTCTTTATTGTATGTCTGTCCTTGCCATAAGAGCGGGCAAGGTCGCTGAAGTTTGGCTTGATACCCATTGTTCTAAACATGCTTAAGGCACCTATTAAGTTGTCTTCCATAATCGCTCCTTGGAGAGCAATTATAGAGTATTGCCCAAATTGGTGAATGTTATATTCCCTTTTTTGGTTAAATATAGATTACCTCTATCATTTCTCCCCCGGCGCCTCCGGCGTGTGGTATTTCTTGTCGTGCTTCCTTTTGGGGTTCGTCTTGTAAGG
>CAVHGF010000136.1:0-2162 GCA_963635625.1 Treponemataceae bacterium
AAGTCGTAACAAGGTAGCCGTACCGGAAGGTGTGGCTGGAACACCTCCTTTTTGGAGTGAGATTCGACACGAGCTCGCGGTTCAAGTACAAGGATTTTGGAAAAGGATCCTGATTTAATCTGCCAGTCTTTTAGTTTTATACGGCGCACGCGGCCGGAAAGGCGTGAGAGTTCATTGACAACATTGAGAGAGAATAAGAGGTAAAGATAGAAAAGAAAAATCAGTTTGTAATGTAGAAATTCGAGAGTTTTTTCGAGTTGCGAAATTAGGGACTGCAATTTCATAATAGGCAAAACGAGACACGAAGAGTCGTCTAGTCAAGATGAGTAATTTTGATTAAGATGATGATTCACGAGAGAAAGAGGAGAAGGGCGAATGGAGGATGCCTAGGCTATCCGGAGGCGACGAAGGACGCGGTAAGCTGCGAAAATCTGCGGGGATCGGCAAACACGAATTGATCCGCAGGTGTCCGAATGGGGCAACCCGCCGGGCTGAAGGCCCGGCACCATCGAACGATGGAGCGAACGGGGGGAACTGAAACATCTCAGTACCCCCAGGAGAAGAAAGAAACATCGATGACCTGAGTAGAGGCGATCGAAAGGGTCAGAGCCTAAACCGTGCACCTTGAGGGGTGTGCGGGGTTGTAGGAAATCCCAAAGGGGATCGACCAGGAACTGGAAGCGCATGGAAAGGCGCCGCGAAGAGTGTGACACGCACGTACAGGCAACGGGGTTGATACAGGGGATTCACCTGAGTAGGGCGGGGCACGAGGAATCCTGTCCGAATCTGCGGGGACCATCCCGCAAGGCTAAATACATCCGGAAGACCGATAGTGAACCAGTACCGTGAGGGAAAGGTGGGAAGCACCCCGAACAGGGGAGTGAAATAGAACCTGAAACCATTCGTCTACAAGCGGTCGGAGCCAGCGATGGCGACGGCGTGCCTTTTGCATAATGAGCCTACGAGTTGCGTCGCGCCGGCGAGGTTAAGTCCTTAAGGGGCTGGAGCCGCAGCGAGAGCGAGTCTGAACAGGGCGTTCAGTCGGCGCGAGCAGACGCGAAACCTAGTGATCTACCCATGGCCAGGGTGAAGGTGCCGTAACAGGCACTGGAGGCCCGAACCAGTTTCCGTTGAAAAGGGCTTGGATGAGATGAGGGTAGGAGTGAAAGGCCAATCAAACTGGGAGATAGCTCGTACTCCCCGAAATGTCTTTAGGGACAGCCTCGACGATATGTACGTGAGGTAGAGATACTGATAGGAAGAGAGGGCTTCGCCGCCTGTCAATTCCTGCCAAACTCCGAATGCGCGTACATCAGACGTCGGGAGTGAGTCGGCGGGTGCTAATATCCGTCGGCGAAAGGGTAAGAGCCCAGACCTCCGGCTAAGGCCCCCAAGCGCAGTTTAAGTTGAGACAGAACAAGGTGACACCGCAGAGACAGCTAGGATGTTAGCTTGGAAGCAGCTATTCATTCAAAGAGTGCGTAACAGCTCACTAGTCGAGCGGTGACGCGTGGATGATGAACGGGCATCAAGACTGCCGCCGAAGCCGAGGACACGTAGAGATACGTGTGGTAGGGGAGCATTGAGTGCAGCGGAGAAGGATAACCGGCGAGGTTATCTGGAGCGCACTGAAAAGAAAATGTAGGCATGAGTAACGATAAGGGGAATGGAAATTCCCCCGCCGACAACCCAAGGGTTCCTGAACAACGTTAAACGTATCAGGGTAAGCCGGGAGCTAAGCGAAAGCCGAGAGGCGCACGTGATGCACAAGCGGTAAAGATTCCGCTGCCTGCAGTGCAGTTGAAGTCGTGACCTGGAAGTGGTCCGGTCGCCGTCTGACGGAATAGACGGTTGAAGCGGGGTAGGCGCAAGCCGAGCCGCGACAGTACGGAGAGTCCTCGGACGATCCGATAGCACCGGAGAATCAGGCCAGCAAGAAAAGCGGCTTCAAGTTAAGCGTACTGCAGCCCGTACCGTAAACCGACACAGGTGGGTGAGGAGAGAATCCTAAGGCGCTCGAGTGAATCACAGCTAAGGAACTAGGCAAATTGACCCCGTAACTTCGGGATAAGGGGACCCCTCGTCGAGAGGGGCGCAGAGAAATGGTCCAGGCGACTGTTTACCAAAAACACATGGCTATGCGAAATCGTTAAGATGACGAA
>CAVHGF010000137.1:0-2067 GCA_963635625.1 Treponemataceae bacterium
GTAAGAAAGGGCGCATGGCGGATGCCTTGGCTCTCGGAGGCGATGAAGGACGTGATAAGCTGCGATAAGCTCCGGGGAGGTGCAAATAACCTTTGATCCGGGGATTTCCGAATGGGACAACCCGGCGTGTTGAAGACACGCCACCTGATCATTTCAGGAGCTAACGCAGGGAACTGAAACATCTTAGTACCTGCAGGAAAAGAAAATAACAATGATTCCCCCAGTAGTGGCGAGCGAACGGGGAATAGCCCAAACCGTTCATGTTACGGCATGATCGGGGTTGTAGGACTACGTCGTTGCATGAAGACATCGGAGAAGAACTTTCTGGAAAGAAAGACCATAGAGCATGACAGTTGCGTATTCGTATGTTGTCGAAGCATAGTAGTATCCTGAGTAGCGCGGAGCACGAGGAATTCTGCGTGAATCTGCCGGGACCATCCGGTAAGGCTAAATACTCCCGAGAGACCGATAGCGAACCAGTACCGTGAGGGAAAGGTGAAAAGCACTTCGAACAGAAGAGTGAAATAGTTCCTGAAACCGTGCGCCTACAAGCGGTCGGAGCTGCTTAAAGCAGTGACGGCGTGCCTTTTGCATAATGAACCTACGAGTTGCCTTTGCCGGCAAGGTTAAGTGTGACGACACACGTATCCGAAGCGAAAGCGAGTCTGAACAGGGCGTATAGTCGGCAGTGGCAGACGCGAAACCAAGTGATCTACCCTTGGCCAGGTTGAAGGCTGGGTAACACCAGCTGGAGGACCGCACCAATAAGCGTTGAAAAGCTTCTGGATGAGCTGAGGGTAGGGGTGAAAGGCTAATCAAACTTGGAGATAGCTCGTACTCCCCGAAATGCATTTAGGTGCAGCCTTGTGGGTTACTGATGTGAGGTAGAGCGACTGATAAGATGCGAGGGCTTCACCGCCTATCAAGTCTTGACAAACTCCGAATGCTCGTCAGTTTAATTCAAGGAGTGAGGGCATGGGTGCTAAGGTCCGTGCCCGAGAGGAGAAGAATCCGGACCGTCGGCTAAGGTCCCGAAATGACAGCTAAGTTAAACTAACGAAGTCCGGTTGCTAAGACAGCTAGGATGTTGGCTTGGAAGCAGCCATTCATTTAAAGAGTGCGTAACAGCTCACTAGTCGAGGAACCGGGCGTGGATAATAATCGGGTATTAAGTTGTCTACCGAAGCCACGGGATACATAAGTATCGGTAGGGGAGCATTCCATTCAGCGTCGAAGGCGTACCGTAAGGTACTCTGGAGCGTATGGAAAAGCAAATGTAGGTATAAGTAACGATAAAGGGGGCGGGAAACCCCCTCGCCGAAAGACTAAGGTTTCCTGATCAACGCTAATCGGATCAGGGTCAGTCGGGTCCTAAGGCTCAGCCGAACGGCGAGGCCGATGGCAGAAACGGTTAATATTCCGTTACTACCTTTATGGGTGACGCGGGGACGCAGGAGTGATACCGCCGCCGTCTGACGGAATAGACGGTTGAAGGGCGTAGGCGTAGATTATCCCAGGCAAATCCGGGATGAGAGCCGAACCTGAAAGTATGCCGATTCCTTCTGGAAGAAGCAATAGCGCGGGTAAGCATGCTGCCGAGAAAATCCGCTAAACTTAACCATAGAGGTACCCGTACCGCAAACGGACACACGTAGTCGGGTTGAATATACTAAGGCGCTTGGGTGAATCACGGTTAAGGAACTAGGCAAACTGACCCTGTAACTTCGGGATAAAGGGTCCCCGTATCCAATCGGGGCGCAGAGAATAGGTCCAGGTAACTGTTTACCAAAAACACAGGGCTGTGCTAAATTTAGCGATGAAGTATACAGCCTGACACCTGCCCGGTGCCGGAAGGTTAAGAGGAGACGTCACCAGCGATGGGAAGCGTTGAATTGAAGCCCCGGTAAACGGCGGCCGTAACTATAACGGTCCTAAGGTAGCGAAATTCCTTGTCGGGTAAGTTCCGACCTGCACGAATGGTGTAATGATCCGGACGCTGTCTCAACCATGAGCTCAGTGAAATTGTAGTATCGGTGAAGATGCCGATTACCCGCGATGGGACGAAAA
>CAVHGF010000138.1:0-2042 GCA_963635625.1 Treponemataceae bacterium
CGCTACGGCGGCACATCGGTGCATTTCAAGACCACGGGAGGAGGAAATGTGGACCATACGGCCGTCCTTCCAAGCATACAATGGGAGCCGGGTAAAATCTACACCTACACACTTCTTATCGAAAGGTCGAGCGTGGAGATCACCGTAAGCATAAAAGACTGGAATGAAGTACAGTCAACTGTCGATATAAACATATAGTTATGAGAGTAACCGTTCAACATATCCGTTTTTCGCTTCTTCTGCTCGTCTGCGGGATTGTCTCGCTCCACTCCTGTGGAAAGCTGCCGTCTTCACACCCTGGCGATGACTCTCAGAAAGGAGATGTGGTGATAAAGATAAGCTCCGCTCCCGGCACCAAAAGTGCGAAAGACGGAGATGAGATGGTGAACCTTCGCGTATGGATGGTGGACGGCGGTGGCACCGTAAGCCAATACGCCTCCCTCACCCCTGATGCCCCGGAGGCCACCGTGACCTTCACCGACGTGGTAAGAGGCGATTACACTCTTTATTTTCTGGCCAACAGCACCGCTCTGAGCGGATATGTCAAAGGCAGCACGATAGACAGCGGCTTCCTTCAGGCCACCCTCACGAAGACCGGCACATCGCCCGAATACGCCGACAGCGAGGGTATGCCGCTTTCTCTTAAAAAAGAGTGCAGCATAGGACCGGGAGTAAACCGTATCAGCGCAGAGATCGTAAGGGTCTGCGCCCTTGTCAACATCACGATAAAGAACAGGACCACGGACTATGCTCTTTACATCACCTCTGTAGGGCTGAGCGACCGTAATCCAAGCAGCGGATATATTTTTGCTCAAGACGACCACTCCTCTCCTTCCGGCACCACTTATGGAGCGTTTCCTTCCACAAGCTCTATGACCAGAATAGAGCCATCCGATGAATCCAAAGTCCTTAGTTTCTACCTTTTCGAAAGCTGTAACGCGGCGGATGCCATCTCGCTTTCGCTAAATGGTGCTCTTTACGATAAAAGCATCACCACTGTTTCTTCGGTAGATAAAACAGGATATCACGCCACCGGCGACGCGACAACGACCTTTAACACTTCGAGCGTTTATTTTCTCGCCTCAGCCTCTTCACAGAGACAATTTCTCTATGCAGACGGGAGCGGGCTTGCACTCAAAGATGTCGGGTCCGATGAGGAACTCTTCGTCAAGAGTGATGTCACCTCTTATCTCTGGCAGTTCAGTTTGACGACCGGCGGCACGACAGTGAAGAATGTGGGGACGGGGAATTACCTGAATATCAGCGTAAGCAGAAATAGTTCAAGTTACAGCCTTTCGACTACTTCTCAGAGTCTCTCCACGAGCACCTCTACGGGAAGGCAATTCTACCAAACATTTTCAGGAACCAGGAACACTTACTACTCCTACCTCTACAATAACTCCGGAGTTATCGGCGTCACCAGCCCTTCCACCTCCGCAAACTCTGCCGCGAACACAGGCTGGTATCTTCGCGAAGCCACGGAATACACATACCAGGGACTCTCCCCGGACCCTGAGAAAGACTTTCTCAACACAACCTCTCTTACCTACACAGACAGTTACGGAATAGCGCAGCCGCTCAAATCCATCTGCCGTAACGACAGACTGGAGGTGGTGGTCAACGTGTTCTACAACCCTATCGAGGCCGGCTTTGATTTCCAGGTGGAATCTTGGAAAACTGCAAACAACGCAACTACTTTCGACTGATATGACTCACGATATGAAAAGAATACAGCATATAATCATAGCCATAATCTTCACGCTGTGCGCCGCCGCCTGCGAACGCGACCTGATTCCCGGCGGGACTGATGCAGAGGGCGTCGATGTGATGGCCAGACTGAACTTCGCACCTCAGGCCAATGTCGAGATCAGCACCAAATCCACCCTCAGCGAATTGGCTGAGAACCGCGTGCTGAACCTCTTCGTATTCCTTTTCGACTCTAACGGGAACAAACTCTACAGCCACTATTTCGACAATTCCAATATGCAGAGCGTCACATCGACCTCCTCGCTCAGCGGCGAAGGTTGGTGGGTATCTAACTC
>CAVHGF010000139.1:0-2040 GCA_963635625.1 Treponemataceae bacterium
ACCTGACCGGCCTTCTGCCTTGTTACTGCGGGCTGTAAGCCACAAAATCAACGAAGTTAAACAAAATTACAAAATCCCCCGCTGAAAATCAGTGGGTTGGAGAAGTGAACCAAAAGAGTTTCGTCAAATTAAACACAACGCAGACCATTGCGATGGCCCAGATGAACCCCAAGGGTGTCCTGTCGGGTGAAAATCCCAGACTGATAGACGAATGGCAGAAGGCTCCGGATATATGGAACCAAGTGAAGGATGACCTTGATGTCAAGTATGAGTTTGGCAAGTACATACTTACAGGTAGTTCAACACCGGCAGATAAGACAGAAGTGCATCATAGCGGTGCAGGTAGAATCGCACCGGTAAAGATGCGCCCTATGAGCCTGTGGGAGTCTAAAGAATCCAAGGGTACGGTCTCACTTAAGGATTTGTTTGATGGTGGTAAGACCTTCCCTTGGGAGTTGAATCAGGACTTCCAGTTGAAAGATGTCGCTCACCTGATTTGCCGTGGCGGTTGGCCAATAGCCGTGTTGGCACCCGAAGAGATTGCCATTGAGATTACGAAGAACTATTGGAATGGGCTCTTCGTGTTCGATGATACTGAGAATAATTGGTTTCGCAACAAGAAGCCGGAAGTTCTTAGGATGATTGTACGAAGTTATGCCAGGCATATATCCACAGAAGCGGCTCTCTCCACCATAATTACCGATGTACGCCAAAGCAACGAACGGACAATGGATCATAAGACCTTCGGTGAATATTTGGAAGCTCTCAATGATTTGTATATATTGGAAGATATGGAGGCTTGGAATCCGAATATACGATCCAAGACATCCATTCGTTCAACACCTACGCGACATTTCGTTGACACATCAATCGCCTGCCGGGCACTGAACATTATGCCGGATGATCTGATGCGTGATCTGGAAAGTTTCGGCCTGTTTTTCGAGGATCTGGCCGTCCGTGACCTTAGAGTCTATGCAGGTACGTTGGCTGGAGAGATCCGTCACTATCGCGATAATGCCGGCTTGGAGTGTGACGCTGTGGTGCATCTGGAAGATGGCCGCTGGGGTGCCATTGAAATCAAACTTGGCGGAGATGACTTGATTGAGGCTGGTTCCACCTCCCTAAAGACACTAAAGTCGAAGATTGAGGAGAAGAGCGATGAGAACTCGCCGTCATTTCTTTTGGTTCTTACTGCCGTCGGTGGCGCCTACAAAAGAGAAGACGGGGTCTATGTCGCCCCTATCAATCTGCTGAAACCATAAGACGCATAAACCGCATAGCATTACTCCGTGCGGATGGCGTCGGCGGGGTTGGAGTGGGCGGCGTGGAGGGTCTGTCAGTCCATCACCGCCAGATAACGGCTTGCTCTGTCGGCAGCCTCGAACAGCACCTGATCGTTTTTGTAAATCTTTTTGTTGTTGAGCATTGAGATATAGACATTCCCTGCCGCCGACACTGCAATCTGGCAAGGACGGGCATCGGATTCCGTACCGCATTCGATGCTGTAAAGCAGAGCGGAGTCCTTGTAAATCTCCAGACGGCTGCCGTTGTAATAGGCGTAGTAAAGATGTCCGTTCTTCCACGTCATAGGGACATCAGGGATGCGTCTGTCAAATACCCTGTACAGTTCCGTGCCCTTGTAGATTCCGTAGGAGGTGGATGTGTAAACATTGTCGTCGGAATCTATCGCCATACGCAGCGGTCTGTTGTCCAGACTGTATGAGGACACCGTGCCGTCTGCGGCGAATTTCCAGACTTTGTAAGCATAGTTGCCGGTGCCTGCCTGTATCTCCCCGTACAGATACGCGTCGCCTTCCGAAGACACGACTATATCTACAGGGTCGTATACTTTCTCGGCCGTTTCGCTCTGGAAGAAGTGCTCATAGCTGCCGTCCGCATAGACCTTTGTAAGTTTTACGACATTCCCATCGGCGGCGGTATAGTAGCCTGTGCCGTTCCGGACTTTGGCAGATATGACAGTATTATTCCCGGTACCATACACGTTGACATCGGACCATTGTGCCCCGTTCTTATATGGAA